>JARLHW010000273.1 GCA_031292075.1 Desulfosporosinus sp. | reverse complement strand
TAAATTATCTGAAAGCCACAGGGTTAAAACGAGGCCTTTTAATCAACTTTGGCGATCATCAATTGAGTTACAAGCGATTTGTAGTTTAGAGCCAAAATGTATTTATTCTGTGTTAATCTGTGTAATCTGTGGTTGATTAACTGAGTACCTGAATAGGCACAAAAATAAGCAGCGTGCCTCGACTAAAGCCTCGATAATACAGAAGGAAGTGAAGAGTTTGACCGCGGTTCATTTGGAAATAATTAAAGAGGATTCCCGAACAAGAGCACGCTTGGGGAAATTGCATACTCCACATGGTGTGATTGAGACGCCAGTATTCATGCCAGTTGGGACTCAAGGGACAGTAAAAACAATAACTCCTGAGGAGATCAAAGAAATCGGGGCAGGGATTATCTTAAGTAACACCTACCATCTTTTCTTGCGACCGGGGCATGAGTTAATTCGGGAAGCGGGTGGACTGCATCGTTTTATGAACTGGGACGGAGCAATTTTAACGGATAGTGGCGGCTTCCAAGTATTTAGCTTGGGAGACTTACGCAAGATTAAGGAAAGCGGTGTCGAATTCCGATCGCATATCGACGGTTCACGCCAATTTTTAAGCCCAGAAATTGCGACTCAGGTTCAGATGGCTTTGGGTTCTGATATTGTGATGGCTTTTGATGAGTGTGCGCCGTATCCTTGTACTCATGAATACGCCAAAGATTCTTTAGAACGGACCACGCGTTGGCTTAGACGTTGTAAGGAAACATTGACGACTACCGACACCCAAGCCTTGTTTGGCATTGTACAGGGTGGTATGTATGAAGATCTTCGGCGGCAAAGCGCTGCTGAGATCACGGAACTTGATTTACCAGGTTATGCCATCGGGGGTTTAAGTGTCGGGGAACCGAAGGAAATAATGTATGAGGTCCTCGATTATACGGTACCCCTGCTGCCAAGAGAGAGACCCCGTTATCTTATGGGAGTTGGTTCGCCAGACGCCCTGATTGAAGGGGTTATGCGGGGAATTGATATGTTTGATTGCGTGCTACCGACACGGATTGCCCGTAACGGAACAGCAATGACTCGTTATGGCAAAGTGATTGTTCGTAATGCCGGATCAGCCCATGATTTTGGTCCGATCGATCCAACCTGCGATTGCTATACGTGTCGAAACTATTCGCGGGCTTATGTTCGGCATTTGATCAAAGCCGACGAGATTTTAGGTCTCCGTCTAATGACCATTCATAACTTGCGTTATCTCCAAAACTTAATGCGAGAAATCCGGCAGGCGATCAAGGACGACCGTTTGCCAGAGTACCGTAAAAAGTGTTTTGAAGATTACGGGTACGTTTAACAGAAGCCGGGAGGTCAGATGCCAGAGGTCAGATGAGGATTACTTAGTATCTAAGCAGCTAAGTTAGTCCTTGGATTAGTTTGAATAAAGTGAAGATGGAGTAATTTCACTGAGTAGCTTCTATATGCTATAATAGAGAAGGATTTTCGCCATGGGATGGGGAATAGTTTTGAAATAAGAAAAGGAGGAATTTTAATATGTTGTCTCAATCAACAATGTCCTTAGTTTTATACTTTGTAGTCTTTTTCGGTATTATGTACTTTCTCATGATTCGGCCGCAACAGAAACAGGCAAAACAAAGGCAGGCGTTGCTCAGTAGTATTCGAGTTAAGGATCTCGTGATCACAGCTGGAGGAATCTACGGTAAAATCACCAAGGTGAAAGATAAATCCATTATGCTGCAAATTGCAGATAAAGTAGAGGTTGAAGTGTCAAAAACCGGAATTTTGAGCGTGGAAAATCGTGACATCGGCGTCGAGAAAGAGAGTAAGAACGATAAAAGTGTGAAGCTCGGTAAAGAAGAAACAGAAGTTAAGTCGGAGTCTTAAACTATGGGTCTATATGGGACAGGCTAAAGCTTGCCTCATGACTTGCTGATCCTCAAAATTAACCCTTACTGGATATGTGAGAAAGATTTTGCATAAAAGCAAGTGGTACAGACCACTTGCTTTTATGGTTATATTGTGGGAAAGGAAAAAAATGGGTAGATTGCTATCGTTTACGAATTGCAGGAGGGGTTTATTTTGCAAACGATCACCCTAGAAGCTATTAAAGCAGATCCGTATGTTCAAGCCCTGATTGAGGCAGGGAATCGTCATCTCGCTGCTATCGGTTATACAGAACATGGGCTTAGGCATGTGGATCTTGTGGCCCATATTGCGACAAATATCTTAGAGAAGATGGCCCATCCGGCAAGAGAATGTGAACTGGCAGCCATTGCAGGATACCTACATGATATCGGGAATGCCGTTAATCGCGTTTCTCATGCCCAGACAGGGGCGATTCTCGCTGCCGGAATTTTAGAACGTCAAGGCATGCCTCCTGAAGATATTGCCAGCGTTATTGGTGCAATCGGCAACCATGATGAACTTGATGGAAATCCGGTCAATAACATTTCTGCCGCTTTAATTCTTGCAGATAAATCCGACGTTCATCGTTCGCGAGTCCGTAATTCGGACCTGGCAACGTTCGATATTCATGATCGCGTCAATTATGCGGTCAAACGCTCTTTTCTTCGAGTCTATCTTAAAGAACGCATCGCTTTGGAGCTCACGATTGACACCGAGATATGTCCGGTTATGGAGTACTTCGAGATCTTTCTCGCGCGAATGCTTTTATGCCGCAAGGCAGCCGAATTCTTGCACACTAAATTCGAACTCAAGATTAACGACGTTAAATTGCTCTAAGGAACTCAAATAGTCTCATAGAGGACTGGATTGACATTACAATCCTTAAAGTTCTATAATGAGGATTGGCATGGGCAAGTCCCATTATATTAAAAGGGAGGAAAGCAGATGAGACGGGGAAACATCATCAAACTGGTAGCGCTTGTGTTGCTAGTGGCTGCAGCTGTAGCACTATCGATTAAACCCCTTGTGGATCCCGTGAAGGGTATTCCGTTGGGACTTGACCTGCGCGGTGGAGTGCATTTGGTGTTACAAGCTGATCCTAATAAAAACGGCGCTCCAATTACTAACGATGATATGGACAAAGCCAAAGCGATTATCGCTAAGCGGGTCAATGATCTGGGGGTATCCGAGCCGATAGTCCAAACAGACTATGATAAGAAACGGTTGGTGATTGATCTAGCGGGTGTTTCTGATCCCGATAAAGCCGTGGATATCTTGAAAACTACGGCAAAGTTAACGTTTAGGGATCCCCAAGGAAATATTGTGTTACAAGGGGATGAACTAACTGATGCTAAGGCAGGGCAGGATTCAAATGCTGCGGGTGGCTTTGTCGTTAACTTGACCTTCTCAAGTGACGGAGGTAAAAAATTTGGTGATTTGACGACTAAATATATCGGTCAAAGGATTGGAATATATCTGGATGATAAAGCTTTGACCAATCCGACGGTTAACACACCTATTCTCAACGGTCAAGCGGAGATCACGGGGTACTCAACCTTGGCGGATGCCGCCAATAGTGCGGTTCTCATGCGTTCCGGATCCTTGCCTGTGAGCATGAGCATTGCTGAGAAACATCAGGTAGGAGCATCGTTGGGGATTGACTCCTTACACAAAAGCATTAAAGCTGGACTTTATGGTCTGATTTTTATATTTCTCTTTATGTTGGTGTTCTATCATTTACCTGGGGTTGTGGCCGATTTCTCGTTGATCGTGTATGGCTTAATTGTCCTGTGGATTTTTTGGATGTTCCGAGTGGTACTAACGCTTCCGGGCATCGCTGGTTTTATCCTCTCCATTGGAATGGCCGTAGACTTTAATATCATTATCTATGAACGAGTAAAAGAGGAAGTTCGTGCAGGAAAATCACTGCGCGCCGGAGTAGAATCTGGGTTTAGCCGGGCTTTTATAACAGTTATCGATGCCCACGTAACGACGTTTATTGCGGCGATGACTCTTTACTATTTTGGAAGCGGTTCAATCAGAGGATTTGCTTTAACCTTGGGCGTTGGAATCATCGCTAGTTTGTTTACCGCGATTACGTTTACACGACTTGTGTTACGTTTAGTTGTGGGAATCAGTCCAAAAATGAAGACATCATGGTTTGGCGTTAGGAGGGCTGTATAATGGAAAAAGGGCATCCAGCGACTTACGATGAAGTCCAAAAAATACATCCACTCTACTTCAATATTGTTAAAAAGCGGTATTGGTGGTTCGCACTTTCGTTATTGGTTATTGTTCCGGGAATTATTTCTTTATTTATGCATGGCCTGAATTTAGGGATTGATTTCAAAGGCGGAACGATGATTGAGATGACATTCAACAAGCCCGTGACCCAGACCGCCGTGACGGATACGCTGAAATCGGTTGGGCTTGATGGTCAGGTACAGTTGTCCAATGGCAATGCGTCCGTTTTGATCAGAACGGATGCACTTCAACAAACTAAACGCAATGAATTAATGACAGCCTTGCAAACTAAGGTTGGTGAGTATAACAATAAAACTCTGCAAGAGGATGAAGTAGGCCCTGCAATGGGACAAGAACTCACCCGTAATGCCTTTTGGTCCTTACTCATTGCTATGGGATTAATGATTGCTTACATTTCATTTAGGTTTCAGTTTGTCTTTGCTATCTCTGGGATTATCGCTTTATTACATGACGTTTTAGTAGTGGTTGGCATTTTCTCACTGTTTCAATGGCAAATAGACTCGTCGTTTGTGGCGGCAGTTTTGACAATCTTCGGGTACTCGATTAATGATACTGTGGTTATTTTTGACCGAATTCGTGAGAACGAAGTCAAGATGAGACGCGGAGATAGTTATGAGGACATGGTTGACAAATCCGTCTGGCAAACTATGCGCCGATCCGTCAATACGGTTGTTACGGTACTAATCGCTTTGTTGTCGGTGTTTATCCTGGGTGGAGAATCAACAAAGGTTTTCTCGCTTGCTATGTTGATTGGGGTATTTAGTGGAGCCTATTCCTCAATCTTTAATGCCAGCCAAATCCTTGTGGAAATTAAAAGGCACATGAAGAATCCACGGGGTAAAGGCGGCAAGGCGGCCCGAGCTTAAATCTCATCTGAGCGTTGGTGTAATTAAAGAGATCTCGAGATCTATGCTCGGGGTCTCTTTTCATTTTTATAAAATGAGTTATAATTTAGGTATCAAATAATTTTTAATCGGGCAAGATGAGGCTATCTTATAATGATGTGGATTTGGTCCATATTTTGAGGAGCAGTTAACGATGACAAAGAAAATCATTGGAATTGGAGCAGTACTCTGCGTTTTCCTTTTGCTAATTGTTATAGGCGGAATTCATTGTTTCGCAGCAGCCAAACCCTCCCTGAAAATATCGGATAACGCATCAGTATTGACGTTATCATCGCTTGGATTTTCAACCCAACCATCCTCAAAAAATCTGGCGAGGGACACACTCCCAGAATCGGAAAACAATAAGTCGAAAACATCAAACGAGTCAAAAAACTTAGCCGTACCCATCCTGTACTACCATTCAGTGGCGCTGCAAGCTGGAAATGAACTGAGAATGCCTCCTGACCAGTTTGAAGCTCAAATGGCTTACTTGCAGGACAATGGGTATCAAAGCGTAACCTTAGATCAGTTTTATCAGGCCGAATATCATGGAGGGACTCTCCCTGCTAAACCTTTTGTGATTACCTTTGATGATGGATACGTAGATAATTATACGACTGCATTTCCTGTCTTAAAAAAATATGGCTTTACTGCAACGGTCTTCATGGTTTCAAGTTATATAAATGGAGAACATTTTCTGTCTTGGCCCCAGCTCACAGAACTGGCTAACAATGGATGGCAAATCGAAGGACACACGGTAGATCATCCCTATTTGTCGAAAGTGAATGCCAAAACAGTGATAAGTGAACTTAAAGACTCAAAGGAACTCTTAGAAAAAGGACTGGGACGTCCCGTCGATTTCCTTGCTTATCCCTACGGGGACTTCAATGATGAAGTTGTATTGGCTGTGAAAAATACTGGTTATGAGATGGCTTTTACCACTGAACGGGGATGGGCGGATCACCAGACGGATGCCTGGCATCTGCATCGTGTATATTGCTTTGCTAATATGGGGATGGATGAATTTTCGCGGCGCTTACAAAATCCCAACTATTAGTCATCTTTTTACGTTAAACTCTCCGGGTATCCGGAGAGTTTTTTTGTAAAATAATAACATTTATACCACTTAAAACATATCTTACACTGAGCCCACTAATCTACAATAATCTGGAAATGGGAGGTTTTTGAAATGGCATTTGGCGTAGGCGCTGTCGATGGTGTTGATGGATGTGGATGTAGACCAAATTTCTTGCCGGGAATTGCAGTGGTGGTTGTGATTATCCTTCTGTTAATTGCAATGGGCATAGTATTTTAAATTTAGGTTGAGATTCTTTCAATTCTTATAAATTGGAGATATAAAGGAGGGTAATACAATGTACGGATATGGAGTAGGGCTTGCTGGAGGGTATGGAGCAGGTTGTTGTGCCCCTGCCGCCCCTGTCGGCGTAGGGCGTGGCGTAGGCGTAGGTATAATTGCCATCGCGATCCTGATCTTAATTGCTTTAGGAGTGATATTTTAAGTTGCGAAAAAAGCAGCATAAAGGGAGGTCAAAACTATGTTTGGTGGAGCAGGAACTGGAACTGGAGTTGGCGCAGGCATCGCAATTGTTGTCGTGATTATTCTTTTGCTGATCGCTTTGGGAATTGTATTTTAAATTCATTTTCTGAATCTTCTATGAATTAACAAACTAAGAGGATCTTTTGCAGGATCCTCTTTAGTTTGTGAAGCGCCGTGGTATATTGAGACGGATTAGTTTGGAAATATTGGGCTATACTAGCAGAAAAATACTGAGTAGGGAGGGAAGTTGCTTGGCATTCGTTCGTCTGATTTTACTAGAAGAGGTGCTTCTTTTAACCTCAGGTATGATTTTCTTTGGAGGAATTTGGGGAACGGTTGCGGCAACCGTTGTTTTAAGCGGAATAAATTTTTTTAGCCATGATTTAGCACAGTTTTGGCGCTGGGAAATACCTCTTTTGCTTGGAGGGCTGGTAGGAATGTTGCTCTTGCTTATTGCCGGCCGAATTGCCAAAAAAAGTCAGATTGTAACAGGCTTAGTTGGAGGATTGCTCAGCTTAGTTCTCTTTGGTGCATTTATCACGCCCGTAGTGGCTATAATCCTTTCAGCTTTAGTGATCGGAACCGGTATAATTCCTCAAAACAAAAAAAGTCAAGTTCTTTGGGGCTTTGCTCCAACAATAGTGCGTTTGATTTTGGGTCTTGGTTGGATTATCTATGGAAACATCTTAACACTCTAACCTAAGAGAGAAAAGATCTTGCTTTTAGGTGCATTTTTTGGTATCTTATACATAAACTATCACTGTCAGGCGACGGCTGGGCTCCAAAGTATTGGGGCAGCGGAGGAATCCGCGGGACTTCCTTTTAGAAGGAGTCCTATTTTTATGTATTCTAGGATGAAGGTGCCTGGTAGGAGAGGAGAGTTAAAGAGTGAACGAAAAGATACAGGTGGCTTCATTATCTGTGGTTTCAAATACCTTTTTAACGTTATCCAAAGTCATAATCGGGTTAGCAACGGGTTCGGTTAGTATTATGTCAGAGGGGATTCATTCCGGAATTGACATGGTGGCGGCCTTTATAGCCCTCTTTGCTGTGAGGGAATCGGGAAAACCTGCGGATTCACGCCATGCTTATGGACATGGAAAAATCGAAAATGTTTCTGGCACAATCGAAGCCATTTTGATATTTGCTGCAGCTTTAATGATTATCATCGAAGCGATTCAGAAGATATATAAGATTATGTATGGAGTAGAAGGCCAAGTTGGAGATCTGGGATTGGGTATGGTCATCATGGGAGTTTCCGCGATCATGAACTTAATTGTGTCCACTCGCCTAATGCGGGTAGCGAAACGAACTGATTCTGTAGCACTTGAGGCGGATGCGTTGCATTTGCGGACTGACGTTTATACGTCAGCAGGTGTTTTTAGCGGTCTGCTCATGATTCAGCTGACGGGTTGGGTCATTTTAGATCCAATCATTGCGCTCGGTGTTGCCTTTATGATCATCAAGGCCTCCTTTGATTTGACGAAGGAGGCGTTCGCACCCTTAGTTGATGTCAGCTTGCCTGATGAAGAACGTGAAATTATTCGCGAAGTCCTCCGATTTCATGGGGACGAATTTGTCGAATTTCATAAACTCAGGACTCGGAAGGCCGGAGCGGAAAGGCATGTCGATTTACATCTGGTCGTTGCTAAATACGCATCAGTTATTGACGTTCATGAATTATGTGACATAATTGAGAAAGAAATTAGTGAAAAGTTGCAGGGCGCTCATGTTCTGATTCACGCAGAACCATGTATTAGCAGAGATGAGAAATGCCCTGTTGAGGAAGGGTTGGCTTCCTCCTGTCAGACTTGTGAAGTAAAGATAGAGGGCAGAGCTGAGAAGCTAGATAAAGACTGAAGCCTGATGTCAGAGGCCGGAGACCAGATAAAGACAAAAGTCGGAGGTCAGAGGCCTGTACGGATATGTTTTAAAATAAGTAAGCGGCTAGTCCCCAGTGACTGGGGAATTAGTCAAGGTTCGAATATCGAATATCGAATATCGTACCTCGAGTTAAGGGGTGTATAACGTGAAACGAATATGGTCAATGCAACAATCTTTGGGACAAACTTCAGAAACGCTTCGCGAGTCCTTGGGAATTTCTTCGGTCGTTGCAGATATTTTGGTTCAAAGGGGTTTTCGCCAGCCTGAAGAGGCAATCGAGTTTTTGCGTCCGACACTCTTGAATCTGTTCTCACCGTTTTGTTTTCACGATATGCGGCGGGTTGTGGAGCGGTTGTCTTTGGCCTTGAAACAAAAAGAGAAGGTACTTGTCTATGGAGATTATGACGTAGATGGGGTAACAAGCACTACTTTGCTATATAAAGTTCTCTGTGATCTCGGTTTCCAAGCTGTAGCCTATATTCCTCATCGCCAAGACGAGGGGTATGGATTACATTCCGGAGTTATTGAACGTGCCGCTAAGGCGGGAGTGAGGGTCCTCATTACCGTCGATTGCGGGGTGACCGCGGTCCCAGAAGCAGGTCTTGCCCGAACGCTTGGTATCGATGTGATTATCACGGATCACCATGAAGCACCTGAGATCCTGCCGGAAGCTTTTGCCTTATTAAATCCCAAGCTTGCAAGTTCAGGGTATCCTTTTCGAGATTTAGCAGGAGTTGGCGTGGCGTTTAAATTGGCCCAGGCTTTATTACAATCGTTAGGCAATCGTGAAGTGGGCATTCACTCTGAAATCGAGTTGTTGGACTTGGTTGCCTTAGGCACGATTGCAGATTTAGTCCCGCTAATTGGTGAAAACCGAATTTTTGTTTATCATGGACTTCGCCAGATGAAACAGACCCTTCACACTGGACTAGGTGCTCTGCTCGAGGAGTGCGGGTTAAGGCATAAACCTTTGAAAGCAGGTCAAATAGGCTTTGTGGTCGCACCGCGGATTAATGCAGCCGGACGTATGGACAGTGCCCGAGTAGGCCTGGAACTTCTCCTGGCGGAGGACACGGAGCGAGCCAACGAGCTTGCTCATCTCTTAACTCAAGAGAACTTATCACGTCAGGAAACAGAGCAGGAAATTTTGGCTGAAGCAATTGCTTTAGTGGAGAGAGGCCCCATACCGAGGGTGATCGTGCTTTCGTCAAACCAATGGCACCATGGGGTGATTGGGATTGTGGCATCGCGTTTAGTAGAACGTTATTATCGTCCTGTTTTTATGATTGTAGAAGAAGGGGAAGAGGCCAAGGGCTCAGCCCGTGGGATTTCCGGATATCCGGTGCTGGAACAGTTAAGCACTCAAGCTCATTTGTTAACCAAATTTGGCGGGCATAGGGCAGCAGCAGGATTTTCCCTTCGGACAGAAGATATTGAACGATTTAGAGCAGGATTGAATGAACAAGCTTTGGCTTTTGAGGAATCTCTTTTTCAAGAAGAATTAAATATTGACCGTCAGGTTTCGCTGGACATGGTTACAGGACCTTTGCTGCACGAACTCGAACTAATGGCCCCGTTTGGTTTTGGAAACCCCGGGCCGGTTTTGGCGAGTTTGGGGATTCCCGTTCACTCCATCAGTGCGGTCGGGAAAGATCGAAGCCATCTTAAATTTCGTTTCGGATCTCAAGGAGAACGGGAAGGAATTGCTTTCCGTCTGGGAGAGCGTTTGCCTGAGTTGAACGGTGAAACTAAATTAGATGTTGCTTTCAGTTTAGATTGGAATACCTTTCGAGGGCCAGAAGACGTCCAGCTAATGATTAAAGATATCCAAGTTGAAGCGGATTGGCGGGGACGAGCTCTAACTGTAAACGAAGCAAATAGGAATGCCTATCTGGAAAGTGCGGCAGCGCAAGACGAACCGGAGATGGAGTGGCTGGACTGGCGTAACCTACACCGCACAGAGTGGCCTTTGCCTAGGAATAAAGACCGAATATGGGTTTGGGATATGACCTCCGGATGCGTGCCCTGCCTGCAGCGCTGGAACGACTTTCTGGATAAGGAAAATACCCAGGAAGAAAATTCTCCGGCAAAGCCATCAACTATGACTATGAATTCGGATTTAAGCCGGGAAGAGGGCTTGGGTCTGATTTACGGTCTCCCGCTTACAGAAGAGGACTTACGAGAAGGGGTCGAAAAACTGCGACAAATAGGCATATATCGTATTGCCCTTGCAGGATTTCAAACCGTCCATGAAGAAAGGATTCGTCAGCGGTGTGGGTTCTTAGGGCGTGAAGAACTTATCCGGATTTACAGAGATCTGATGACCCAAGCGAAAGCGGGGAACCCTTTTCGCTGGGGAGTTAATCCCAAAATTACGCGAAATGGGCGGACAGCCCTTAAAATTTTTGAAGAGTTAGGGTTTATCCGTTGCCTTGGGGGAACGGATACGGATGAAATCTCCTTAGAGTGGGTTCCGGCTCAGAGTAAGTTAAATCTGGAGTCCTCTTTACGCTATCGGAATGCGAAGAAGTGGCTGGACAGAGCAAAAACGTTTCAGCGCGAAATCTCAAAGACCTCGTTGGATAAAAGCGGATTAAAATGGAAAGACGTATAGTATAGAAGGGCGGAACGATTATGGACTTTAAAGATCATATTCGCGTGATTACAGATTTCCCCAAGGAAGGGATCTCGTATAAGGATATAACGACTTTGCTCAAAAACGGAGAGATGTATCATGCAGTCATTGATGCCCTTGCCGAGAGAATTAAGCAGTGGAAGCCTGACGTGATCGTTGGTCCGGAAGCTCGAGGCTTTTTGCTGGGCGCCCCGGTTGCCTATGTCTTAGGGATCGGTTTTGTACCGGTTCGAAAAAAAGGTAAGTTACCGGCTCTAACTATCAATGAAACCTACTCTTTAGAATATGGTTTTGATACGTTAGAAGTCCATGCAGACGGCATTAAACCCGGTGAACGGGTTGTTATTGTTGATGATTTGCTGGCCACGGGAGGAACGATGCTTGCAACCGCTAATCTAATGAGAAAGACCGGTGCGGAGATGCTGGGGATGGGCTTTTTAATTGAATTGACAACTTTAAATGGCAGAGAGAAGCTGAGTAATTACCCGGTTTTTTCTTTGATTCAATATTAAGCACCTATCAACGGTTAGATCGCGCTATGAGAGGAGTTCGCCAATGTCCTTCGCGGAGTTAATGGTAAAACTGCAAAAGACCTTTCCGAAGGCACGTTTAGCTATAGTGGAGAAGGCCTATCAATTTGCTGAAGAGGCCCATCGAGGGCAACTTCGCAACTCTGGGGAAGACTATATTCTGCATCCTCTGGAAGTCGCGCAGATATTAGTTGAACTAGAAATGGATGAGGCAACCATAGCGGCCGCTTTGCTTCATGATGTTGTTGAAGATACAACCTATACAATTTTGGATATAGAAAAGGAATTCGGTTCTGAAATCGCTTTGCTTGTTGATGGGGTCACCAAGCTCGGTCGGATTGAGTACAAGAGTAAGATGGAGCAACAAGTAGAGAATTTGCGGAAGATGTTCCTCGCTATGGCCAAGGATATCCGAGTTATTCTCATTAAACTGGCTGATCGCCTGCATAATATGCGGACGTTGAAATATCATTCAGTAGAAAAACAAAAAGAGATTGCCCAGGAAACCCTTGAAATATTTGCGCCGCTGGCAAACCGTCTCGGGATTTTCCGAATCAAATGGGAGCTGGAAGATCTTTCGTTTCGATACCTTAAGCCTCAGGAATACTATGATTTAGTGGAAGGAATTGCCCTGAAACGTCGAGAACGGGAAGCCTATATCAACGAGGTTATTGTGCAAATGCGAGATCGACTGGATGAAGTGGAAATTTATGCGGACATCGCCGGTCGGCCAAAACATTTTTATAGCATTTACCATAAAATGACCACTCAGCACAAAGAACTGAGTGAAATTTACGATCTGATGGCAATTCGAGTGGTTGTTGAATCTGTCAATGATTGTTATGGAGCACTAGGAATTATCCACACTTTATGGAAGCCGATACCGGGGCGCTTTAAAGATTATATCGCTATGCCTAAACCTAATATGTATCAATCGTTACACACCACCCTGATCGGAGTTCACGGAGAACCCTTCGAGATTCAGATCCGGACCTGTGAAATGCACCGCACGTCAGAATATGGGATTGCTGCCCATTGGAAGTATAAAGAAGGTGGTCCTAAAGAGGCTTGCCATAAAGAAGGCGGTTCTAAAGAAGCCTGCTATAAAGACAACGGTAACAAAACAGCGAGTGTAAATTTTGATCAAAAACTTTCCTGGTTGCGTCAGTTATTGGAATGGCAACATGATTCTCGGGATGCCGGCGAATTTATGGAATCTCTGAAGATTGATTTATTTGCTGATACCGTCTTTGTGTTTACTCCTAAAGGGGATGTGGTTGAACTGCCAGCAGGTTCCTGTCCCATTGATTTTGCTTACCGCGTTCATACTGATGTAGGGCACCGCTGCATTGGCGCCAAAATCAACGGACGGATCGTACCACTCGAGACAAAACTGACCAACGGTGATATTCTTGAAATTCTGACCTCGAAGCAAGGTGGCGGACCCAGCCGAGATTGGTTGTCTTTTGTTCAAACCTCACAAGCAAAGAATCGGATTCGGCAATGGTTTAAGAAAGAACAGAGAGAGGATAACATCGCTCGTGGTCGTGAAAGTTTGGAACGGGAGGTCCGTAAGCTAGGACTTGACCCCGGAAGTGTCTTAAAATCAGAGAGCCTCTACGCTTTCGGGAAGAGCCAAAATTTTGTAGGGATTGATGATTTGTATGCCGCCATAGGGGACGGTGTCTTAACCTCCAATAAAGTTCTCATGCGTTTGCGCGAGGATTTCTCGAAAGAAGAAAAGGAAAAGTTACAACTTGCGGCCCTTCAACAAAACGAGGGGAAAGCACTAACCCAAAACGTTTATGGAAAAGCCTCTCACGGGGTCCGGGTTAAAGGCGTTGACAACGTGTTAGTCCGTTTTGCACAGTGTTGCAACCCGCTGCCGGGAGATGACATTGTCGGTTATATTACCAGGGGCCGAGGGGTCTCCATTCATCGTGCGGACTGTAGCAATATCCTCAGTCATTGTCAGGAAGAGGGGGATCGAGTCGTGGAGGTCATGTGGGCTGAACAGATCGATGCCACTTATCCGGTTGATATTCAAATCTATGGCATGGATAAGCCTCGTCTGGTTACTGAGATCATGAATACGGTTTTAGACACCCGTACTCATATTTTGGGGATTAATGCCCGCGTGGTGAAAGATAATGTTGCTGATATTCAGTTGCGTATCGAGATACGGAACCTTGAACAGCTTAAAATGGTGATGCATAAAATCCGTAAGGTCAAAGACATTTCGGAAGTCAAGCGGGTTCATTCAGGAGGAAAGTAGGATGCGCAGTGTTGTCCAGCGCGTTAGGCGTGCATCGGTTACAGTCAATGGAGAATGTGCAGGGAAAATTTCTGCAGGGCTCTTGATCCTCTTGGCCGTCGGACAAGAGGACGGAGAGGACGATTTAACTTGGATGGTTGATAAACTTGTAGGCCTGCGGATTTTTGAAGATGAGGAAGGGAAAATGAACCGTTCTGTGCAGGAGGTTGGTGGAGAAATCCTGATGGTTTCTCAGTTTACTCTCTATGGAGATTGTCGGAGCGGCAAACGCCCCAGCTTTAAGAGCGCTGCCCCGCCTGAGCAGGCTAAGGCCTTGTATGAGCAAAGTGTGGCAAGAATCCGTAGCCATGGCTTAAAGGTGGAAACGGGAGTTTTTCAAGCTCAGATGGATGTGGAGCTAATTAACGATGGACCGGTGACGTTACTTTTAGATAGTGAGAAGAAGTTCTAGGAGGAAATGTGGATGATTAAGAGACGAGCTCTGGGTGCTTTGGGGGCAAATTGTTACCTGTACGCCTGTATGGAAAGTAAGAAAGCTGCAATTATTGATCCAGGAGCTGATGGGAAAAAGATTTACCAGTGGGTTTTAGAAAAGGGCCTAACAGTAGACTATATTCTGCTTACCCACGGTCATGTTGATCATATTGGTGCTGTGGATGAACTCAGAGTTCTTTTGGGGGCCGTCTTAGTGGGGATTCACGCAGGCGATGCCGAGATGCTCACCGATGCTAAGAAGAACCTTTCTAGTTTCGTTGGTTCGAATGTCGTCCTTAAGAACGCGGATTTCTTGCTTCAGGATGGTCAAGACCTTAGCGTTGGGAAACAACTACTAAAAGTAATTTCAACACCGGGGCACTCTCCGGGGTGCGTTTGTTTTTTAAGCCCAGAAGGTCTGTTTAGCGGAGACACGCTATTTGCTGGGTCAATCGGTCGTACGGATTTTCCGGGAGGATCGTTAGACCAACTTCTTCGAGGAGTGAAGGGAAAACTACTGATCCTTCCGGAAGATACCAGAGTTTTCCCAGGACATGGTGAAGAGACCAGCATTGGTGAGGAAAAACGGGATAATCCTTATTTGATATGAGTAGATTTCAAATTTATTGACAAATGATAATTATATTTGATAGTATTACGGATGACATTAATAATGTGTAAAATTACTCGCAATACTTTTTAGGAAAATTCCGAGTCATCCTCTCTACAGGGAGGGCTAGCAAGACTGGAACTAGCTCGAGAGACACTCGGTAGAACGCCCTAAAAGGGAGTACTTTTGCAACGAATGGTCTCGTTAACGACTGGAAAGTGGGCGGAAAAATTCCGTCAATTAGGGTGGCACCACGAGAAGTTCTCGTCCCTTGCGCGAAGCAAGGAACGAGGGCTTTTTTTAAAGGTAAAAAACAAGATCAAGGAGGAAGCGCTATGACGATTCAGCGTCCAAAAGGAACCCAGGATTTGTTGCCGGGTACAGTTGAACAATGGCAATATCTCGAAGAAACCATTCGCACAGTTTGCCAAGCCTATGGTTATGAAGAGATTCGTACGCCAATGTTTGAAGCAACAGAACTTTTCCAGCGGGGTGTCGGCCAAACCACGGATATTGTCACGAAAGAAATGTATACCTTCTTAGACAAAGGGGACCGTTCGATGACCCTTCGTCCAGAAATGACGGCTTCCGTTTGCCGTGCTTATGTGGAAAATAAGCTTTATGGTCAACCCCAACCCGTGAAGCTGTATTATATGGGCCCTATGTTTCGCTATGAACGGCCGCAAAGTGGACGTTTTCGCCAGTTCCATCAATTTGGAATTGAGGTGTTAGGTGCGGACCAACCAGTGGTTGATGCAGAGGTCATCAGCTTAGTCTGGAATCTCTATCAACGACTCGGACTTACCCAACTTGAAGTGCACGTCAATTCGGTGGGTTGTCCAACTTGCCGGGCTGAGCACCGTAAGCAACTCCAGGAATTTCTGACCCTGCGCCAAGGCGAACTTTGTAATGACTGCCAGGAACGGTTTGAACGCAATCCCTTGCGCATTCTTGATTGCAAGAACCCATCCTGTCAAGCCCTAACCACAGGAGCTCCGACAACTCATGATACCCTTTGCGAGGATTGCCGCACCCACTTTGAGCGGGTTCTGGTCTTATTGGGCGCAGCGGGAGTGGTTTATCGAGTCAATCCGCGTTTAGTTCGAGGCTTAGATTACTACACAAAAACAGCTTTTGAAGTTATGGTGGAAGAAATCGGGGCTCAAAGTGCCATTTGTGGAGGTGGCCGGTATGACAGGCTGGTGGAGGAAATCGGTGGACCACCAACTCCTGGGATCGGCTTTGCCATGGGGTTGGAACGGGTCTTAGCAGCGCTCCAAGTTCAACATCAACTCCCAGAGGAAAAACCCAGGCTGTTCGCCATGCTGATTGCCTTGGGCGAGAAAGCCCAGAACGAGGGATTTGCCCTCCTAAGTGCTTTAAGATCTCAAGGTATGTCAGTGAGTATGGATCTGTTGGGGCGAAGTTTGAAAACCCAACTCAAAGCGGCCAACCGCCAAGGTGCCCAAATTGCGCTCATTCTGGGGGAAGAAGAACTGGCGCAAAATCTGCTCCTCATGCGGGACTTAACGTCAGGTGAACAAATCGAGATTCCCCTGACTGAAGCAGTCGAAGAAATTAAAAAGACGTATCAGAGAGGTGTTTAGCATGACGATATTTTCAGAACGTGTTGAAAATGGAGAATTAGGGTTAGGGAAAGTTGGAGAGGTCGTTCGGTTGCTTGGCTGGGTTCAGCGCCGTCGTGACCACGGGGGATTGATTTTTGTCGACCTGCGGGATCGTTCCGGGATTGTTCAAGTTGTTTTTGATCCGGAGAAAATGGGAGCTGGATTTCCTGTTGCGGAAAGCCTGCGTTCTGAGTTTGTAGTTTCTATTCTGGGCCAAGTCATCGCACGGCCACAAGGGATGATTAATGCCAACTTAGCCACTGGCAAGATTGAAATCATAGCTGAGTCCCTTGAGGTATTAAACGCAGCCAAAACTCCTCCGTACTATATTGTCGATCAAGTTGATGTGGACGAAACTGTGCGCCTAAAATATCGCTATCTTGATTTGCGTCGACCTGAAATGCAGGCTGTCTTTAAAACCCGGCATCAAGTTATGCAAACTATGCGGACCTTTTTTGACAGCCAAGGCTTCTATGAAATTGAAACCCCGATGCTCACTAAATCCTCACCCGAAGGAGCGCGAGATTATCTCGTTCCGAGTCGCGTTCGCCCAGGCGAATTTTATGCCTTACCTCAGTCACCCCAAATCTATAAACAGCTCCTCATGGTGAGTGGCATGGAAAAGTATTTCCAAATCGCCCGTTGCTTCCGAGATGAGGATCTTAGAGCGGATCGACAGCCGGAGTTCACCCAACTCGATGTCGAGATGTCCTTTGTCGAAGTGGAAGACATCCTGCCAATGATGGAACAATTAATAGTGCGGATTTTCTCGGAAACGATGGGCAAGACCGTAGACATTCCCTTCCCTCGTTTAACCTATAAGGAAGCTATGAATCGTTACGGGTCGGATAAACCGGATACCCGTTTTGGTATGGAACTTATTGATGTAGGAGACCTAGTGGGCAAGGCTGGTTTCAAAGTGTTTGCCAATGCGGTGGCCAGCGGCGGGAGTGTGAAATGCATTTGTGCCAAAGGTTGTGCCGGGTTGCCGCGGCGCGAGATTGATGACTTGGGGAAATTTGTTAGTACTTATCGGGCGAAGGGCTTGGCCTGGATTGTTCTGGCTGAAGAAGGGATAAAATCCCCCATTGCTAAGTTCTTTACTGATCAAGAAATGAGTGCCTTGCTGGAACGCATGCGTGCAGAAACCGGTGATATCCTATTCTTTGTTGCTGACACGTACGCTATCGTCTCCGATGCGCTGGGACATCTCCGTTTGGAGTTGGCAAAACGCTTAGGACTTATTCCTGAAGATACAATGAATTTCTTATGGGTAACAGAATTTCCGCTTTTAGAATATGACGAAGAGCAACAACGTTACATTGCCATTCACCATCCCTTCACGGCGCCCATGGATGAAGATTTACTGCTCCTAGAGACAGACCCACTTAGAGTTCGAGCTAAAGCGTATGATATGGTACTCAATGGCACAGAGCTTGGTGGAGGGAGTATCCGGATACATCGGCGTGGAATCCAGGAAAAACTGTTCAGTTTATTAGGAATATCCCAAGAAGAAGCACTAGACAAATTCGGGTATCTTCTGGAAGCGTTTGAATACGGAACTCCACCTCACGGCGGAATCGCTTTTGGGCTTGACCGGATGATTATGCTCTTAACGGGAAAGGATAACATAAGGGACGTAATCGCCTTCCCAAAAACACAAAGTGCTTCAGATATAATGGCACAGGCTCCATCGCTTGTGGCGGACAAACAATTAAAAGAATTGCATATTAAGACGGATCTTGAGATAAATCAAAGGAAATAGAGAAGGGGAGCGAGAGGAAGTGTCTTAGCATCCTACGCCGGTAGGTATTCCTTTAGGGATCACGGCTTCGGCGATACTCTCCACTG
Organism: Desulfosporosinus sp.; assembly: GCA_031292075.1. GTDB lineage: Bacteria > Bacillota > Desulfitobacteriia > Desulfitobacteriales > Desulfitobacteriaceae > Desulfosporosinus. The sequence goes on along the minus strand of JARLHW010000273.1, from coordinate 50,899 downwards.
GAGAGTATCGTGATCGACACGTTCCATTGCTATTCGCTTGTCGCTAAGGCTAAAACGCAAAACCTCCGGGCTTTCTGCAAGTCGTTATATTGCAAAGAAACGTTCCTCATTGTCAAGTAGGCAATGAAAGAACGTGCAATTTGATTCCCGTTTATTTTTTTTCGGAACTGTTTGACAGGGGAGGGGGTTATTAGCTATAATAGCATTGTAGCTACCCCCTTAGGGTATCGGAGGAATATATGGTATGATTAATTCGACCCCCTATTCAGAATCCAAAGAAGATCTCATGCGCAGGCTAAAAAAAATTGAAGGTCAGGTTAAAGGGATTCAACGCATGGTTGAGAGTGACAAGTATTGTGTTGATGTGTTAGTTCAAGTAGCAGCAGTTCGTGCCGCGATCAACAGAGTTGGCACTATTATCTTTGAACACCATTCACGTGGATGTATGCGCAATGCCGTTGAAAACCATGACCAAGAAGCTGCGATTGATGAGCTTATTGGGGTGCTTACCAAATTCATTAAGTAAATCGAATTTGATTAATTAGGAGGAATTTAAATGGCAGGTGCAAATGTTAAAACCTTTACTACTGCAAACTTTGAGTCGGATGTTCTTAAGTCTGAGCAAGCAGTCTTGGTGGATTTTTGGGCTCCGTGGTGCAGTCCATGTCGTATGGTTGCTCCCGTTATCGATGAACTTGCTGATGAGTATGCCGGTCGGATTGTCGTAGGGAAAGTCAATGTAGACGAGAATGGCCCAATTGCTAGTCAATATTCAGTTATGAGCATTCCGACAATTGCCATTTTTAAGGGGGGCAAAGTGGTAGACATAACTACCGGTTTCCGTGGAAAACCTGATCTTGTAAAAATGATTGCTGCTCAGATCTAATATTTTGCTTACCAAGGCGGTTTGATACCTGACGTTCGTTTAAACCCTTAACGGTGAAATATAGAATAAAAAGCGATGCCCGAAGACTTGGGCATCGCTTTTTATATGAAATTTGAAATTATATTCCTTCTTTTTCGTTAGCCTCTTTGAAGCCGGCAAAGGTATCCTTTCCCATTTCCGAGGGGACGTAAAAAGTTTCTCCTTGAACTGTTGAGGGGAGATAGGTTTGTTCGACTCTGTGATTGGGGTAGGAGTGGGGGTAGAGATAACCCCGGCCGTGACCCAACCTTTCTGCTCCGGGGTAGCTTCCGTCTTTTAGGTGGGCGGGAACTTCCCCAGTGGGATGTCTCTTTACATAGTTAAGGGCTCGGTCTATGCTCTGGACAGCGCTATTGCTTTTCGGAGCGGTTGCAATCGCCAAAACAGCTTGAGCCATAGGGATCCGTGCTTCAGGCAGGCCAAGCCATTCGAGCGCATTGGCGGCAGCGTGAGCTTGGAGCATAACCGTGGGGTTGGCGAGCCCAACATCTTCAGAGGCATGGACAATAATACGGCGCATGATGAAACGAGGGTCTTCTCCGGCCTCTAACAAAATGGCTAACCAGTAGAGAGCAGCATCAGGGTCTGAGCCGCGCATACTTTTGATAAATGCGGAAATGATGTCAAAGTGATTATCCCCTGCTTTATCGAATCGGATAGCCCGTTGCTGTATCGATTCTTCTGCTATATCGAGGGAAATGAAGCGTATCCCATTTTCAAGAGGGGTGGTAAGCACGGCCAATTCTAAGGCATTAAGGGCACGGCGTAAGTCCCCGTTGGCATAATTAATCCAGTGCTCCCAGGCTTCAGAGGTGACCTGCACCTGATAGCGGCCCAGGCCTCTTTCTGAGTCTTTCAAAGCGTGTTCAAGTCCTAGGCGGATTTCTGGAGGCTTGAGTAGCTCTAACCGGAAAAGCGTGGAACGGCTAAGAAGAGAAGAATTAAGTTCAAAAAAGGGATTCTCCGTTGTGGCTCCGATAAAGGTAATGGTGCCGTCTTCAACGGCGGGAAGGAGTGCGTCTTGCTGTCCTTTATTAAAGCGGTGAACTTCATCACAGAAAACCAAGGTGCGCTTTCCGTAAAGATGAAGTTCATCCGCAGCCTGTTTAATAATTTCACGAATGTCTTTAACCCCTGAGGTAACGGCATTAATGCGAACAAAGCGTGACGAGGTTTGAGTCGCGATGACTTGAGCCAAAGAGGTTTTGCCCGTTCCCGGTGGGCCATAGAGAATTAGAGAAGAAACACGGTCCGCTTCGATGGCCCGTCGCAGGAGCTTTCCGTGACCAAGAATATGACTTTGCCCAATATATTCATCGAGCGTTCTGGGGCGCATACGCTCCGCAAGAGGTGCGACCTGATGTTGATTATAGGTTGCAGAAAAAAGATCCATAGAAAACGCTCCTTTTGGGGGAGGAAGTATCTTAGCATCCTATGCCGGTAGGTATTCCTTTAGGGATCACGGCTTCGGCGATACTCTCAACTGGAGACTATCGTGATCGACACGCTGCATTGCTATTCGCTTGACGCTAAGGCTAAAACTCAAAACCTCTGGGCTTTCTGAATGTGCGCCGCTCCTTGCCATCCTTGGCACTGCGGCATCAGTCCATCTCGGCATTGCCCTCCATGGCGATGCTCTAACCTCGAACGTCCTGTTCGAGTCATGGACTAGTCCCATTGAGTTTCTTAACGCCTTATCGCCTGCGCTCATTGACGCAATTCCGCTAAAGTGCTTCACTAAGCTAAGAAACTTCCTCTGTACTTGGGTCGACGGGGGGAGAGGGTTTCCTTCCTCTCGGCTTGGGCCGACGAGGTTGAGACGACGTAAGTGTTGTGAGACTATTGGCGTTTTGTCGCAAAACGCTTTTGTAAGTAGCAAAAAGGGACGGTTCTTGCTTGCATGTTATCGCTGCGCTTATTGACGCAGTTCTGCTAAAGTGCTTTATGCAACTAGGGACGGTTCTTGGTTGCATGCTTGCCTGTAGATGATCGATCGCGCATTCTTGATGCAATTATTTCTAAAATGCTTTGTGCAAATGATTATAACATGTGAGCTTTATCTTTGCATCGAAGGAGCATTAGGATTAAATGAAATGGAAATAATAAAACAATAGTAGATTAGAGGGGAATACCCTTGACAAATTCCGACTGTTTTAATAAGATATGCATGTGGACAACTTGAAATTAAGTTTAGAAGAGAAGTTTTACTCGTAGAAATGAGGTAGGGGTGTTGAAACTCTCGACCAAAGGTCGGTATGGCGTGAAAGCCATGTTTGATTTAGCCCAACATGTGGGTGAAGGCCCGACTTCTTTGAAAAGTATTGCAGAGAGACAGGGCATTTCCGAACATTACCTGGAGCAACTCATTTCCGGTTTGCGCAAGTCGGGGCTTGTTAAAAGTGTGCGTGGCGCGCAGGGCGGCTATATATTGGGACGAGAACCGGGTAAAATAAAAATTGGGGATATCATTCGTGTGTTGGAAGGGCCCATTGCTCCGGTTGATTGCGTATCTGAGGAAGACCCGGCGTGTTGCGTTAAAGCAGAATATTGTGTAACCAAGACAATCTGGGAAAAAGTCAGAAACTCGATCGCAGATGTGCTTGATTCCATTACGCTTGAAACAATGCTCGAAGATGCCAAGAAGCTTGAATCGGAACGCAGCTTATACATGTATTATATTTGAACACTTAAGCTAATAAAGAATTCTTTAAAGGTTTAAACTTTAATGGATATGTATCACCTTACTATAAGGAGGGAACCCCATGAGGCGAGTTTATTTAGATCATAGTGCGACGACACCAGTTGACTTAGAGGTTGCTACCTTAATGATGACCTATTATACAGAAAAATATGGAAATCCGTCCAGCGTTCACAGTTTTGGCAGAGAGGCTAAACAAGCCTTAGAGGAAGCCCGAAACCAAGTGGCAGAGCTGATCGGAGCCACCCCCCAAGAAGTGATCTTTACCAGCGGCGGAACGGAAGCGGATAATCTGGCGATTCTTGGTACAGCAGAATCAATGCGCAAAAAGGGTAACCATATTATTACCTCTGCCATTGAACATCACGCTGTACTTGAAACCTGTGAATACTTAGCGAAGAATGGATTTGAGCTAACGGTTATTCCTGTTGACGAAGAGGGTCTAATCTCTGTTGAAGATATTCGTAAAGCTATTCGGCCAGAAACGATCTTGATGAGTGTGATGCATGCTAATAACGAAGTTGGATCGATCCAGCCAATTGCTGAAATTGGTAAACTGGCGAAGGAACACGGTATTACGTTTCATGTCGATGCGGTTCAGTCCCTTGGAAAGCTCCCCATCGATGTTAACGAGATGAATGTTGACCTACTGACGGTGTCTGGTCACAAAATCTATGGACCTAAGGGGGTCGGAGCACTTTACGTTCGTAAAGGGGTACGGGTTTCGGCTTTGGTTCATGGCGGAGGCCAAGAAAAGAAGCGTCGTTCGGGTACGGAAAATACACCTGGAATTATTGGATTCGGCAAGGCCTGCCAACTGGCCGGGCAACGGATGGCTGAAGATGCTATGAACGAAACGAAGCTGCGCGATAAACTAATCAACGGAATACTGCAGCGCATTGATTACGTGAAAGTTAACGGGCCTAGCGGAGAAAAACGTTTACCGAATAATGTTAATGTCAGTATCCGCTTTGTTGAAGGAGAATCCCTGTTGCTTTCGTTGGATATGCTCGGAATCGCTGCTTCAAGCGGCTCAGCCTGCACTTCAGGTTCTCTTGATCCTTCTCATGTGCTGCTTGCAATGGGACTTGTCCATGAGATTGCCCACGGATCGCTTCGTTTTTCCTTAGGTCGCCAAAATACAGAAGAAGAAATTGATTATGTTCTGGAACAATTACCAAAGATCGTGGAGCGTTTGCGTATGATGTCTCCGCTTTATGATCAAGTTATTCATGCTAAACAAGCTTAATAAAGGAGTGGGATAAGGGATGTATTCAGAAAAAGTAATGGATCATTTTACCAATCCGCGTAATGTCGGTGAGCTCGAAAATCCAGACGGCGTTGGTGAAGTCGGGAACGCGAAATGCGGAGACATTATGCGTATTTATTTGGACGTCGAGGGAGACATTATTAAAGATGTGAAATTCAAAACGTTTGGCTGTGGTGCAGCCGTCGCCACTAGCAGTATGGTCACGGAAATGGTCAAAGGGAAAACCCTTGATGAAGCAATGGTGATTTCTAATGCCGCCGTAGCCGAGGCTTTGGGAGGGCTTCCCCCGGCAAAAATGCACTGTTCGAATTTAGCTGCGGATGCACTTCATGCGGCGATTGTAAACTACCGTGAAAAACAGGAAAAAAAGGAATAGATGAGTATGGCTCTGATAACAAAGCCTAAAGTGGTGGTGGGCATGAGCGGCGGTGTGGATAGTTCCATGGCCGCCGCTTTACTTCAAGAACAGGGATACGATGTAATTGGGATTACCTTACAGATATGGAAATCGGCAGGCCCAGAGGTAGAGGGAGGCTGTTGCACTACGTCGGCCATTGATGACGCCAGAAGGGTTGCTTTTTTGCTGGGAATTCCTCATTATATCATGAACTTTCGTTCATATTTTGAGGAGAATGTGGTGGATTATTTCACCCAGTCTTATTTAGCGGGAGAAACGCCGAACCCGTGTTTAGCCTGTAACCAGTTTGTCAAATTTGGCGAGTTGCTGCGTAAAGCACGTGGCCTGGGGGCTGAGTACATAGCAACGGGTCATTATGCCCAAGTGCTGCGAGATCCGGAAAGTGGCCGGTTTCTCTTAAGTAAGAGTGCGGATGTACGTAAAGATCAGACGTATGCTTTGTATATGTTAACTCAAGAACAGCTTGCCCAGACCCTTTTTCCTTTGGCAGACTACCCAAAAGAGCAAATTCGAAAAATGGCGAGAGAACGAGGCTTAGGGGTAGGTAACAAACCAGACAGTCAGGAGATTTGTTTTATTCCGAACAATGACTACGCATCGTTCGTCCGCAAACGGTCAGATGAGGTTATTAAACCAGGACGTTTTGTGGACCTAGCAGGGAATAGTTTGGGCAAGCACCAAGGGATTATTCACTACACGGTTGGACAGCGGAAGGGGTTAGGGGTCACCTTTGGTAAACCAATGTTTGTAGTGGGTCTGAATCCTGAGAGCAATGAGGTTGTACTTGGAGAAGACCAGGATGTATATACGGATACGCTCTGGGCGATCGATCTCAACTGGATATCTATTTCAGATTTACAAGGACCAATAAAAGTCAAGGCTAAAATTCGTTATAACTCATCAGGAGCTCAGGCGACTGTTTATCCCGGTGATATCGGAGCAGACTATGGTGTGATGGTTTGTTTTGACGAACCGCAGCGGGCGGTGACACCGGGACAAGCAGTTGTTTTTTATCAAGGAGACATAGTGGTGGGCGGGGGAAAGATAATTTCTGATCCTCGGGGTCGGAATCGAGGTTCGAAGAGGTGACACTCGGCCATCACGGCGCTTTCTAATCTCCAACGTCCCTGTTCAAGTCACGGCGGTATTCTAACTTCGAACATCCTTGTTTGAGCATGGCAATGGGCAACGCTCTAGCTTCGGACGTCCTGTCCGAGTCATGACCAGCGGTCCTTTCCCGCCATCCTGCAAGAAGGTTAATACGTGCGAAGACAGTGTCTTCGGGCTGCAGGGACACTCGGTCAATTCACACTGCAGGAGTATGCTTAATGAGCTGCAGTGTGGCGATAAGCTCGTCCGCTTATCGTCATGACCAGCATGCATAAAGTATAGAATTGCAGGGCATAGTAATAAAAGGAAATGATGTTAGCGAGGTGGGAGATTAATGCGACGCACTCGAGAGATTATCGGACTACCCGTTTTGGATTTGAAAAGTGGGGACTCAATTGGTTGGGTACAGGATCTAGTCCTTGACAATGACAAAGATGAGGTTGTTGGAATTCTCCTTGAAGGCGGGCACTTCTTCCAGTCCTCAAAAGGAATTCCAAGGCAGGCCATTTCAGCGGTTGGAAAAGATGCTTTAACCGTTCGTGAAAATACAATAGAAGAACTTAAGGGGACACGATGGTCTGACAAAGTGGGGAACGAAGTCTATACCCAAGGTGGAGACGCAAGAGGCATTATCGAAGATGTTTTCCTTGATGATTCCGTCGATAAAATTGTAGGATTCGAGGTTTCTGACGGACTCTTCGCTGACCTTCTGAACGGCCGGGGAATTATTTTTAGGCCGCATGTCATGATCGATGGGAATGATATTTTAATTGTTGATAACCAAGTATCCCCCTTGGATCAAACAAATGAAGGGGGTTGGCCATCATGAATTGTCCAGTATGCTCAGGGCGTGCCATCGGAAAAGTGGGAGTAGAGCAGTTCTATTGTTGGGATTGTTGTGTTGAATTTACAACTCAAACTGACAAAGTCGTTATTTATGATCTAGCGGAAGACGGCTCTCTGGTGGCTTGGGATGATCCGGCTATGGACGCAGGTGTATCTGGCGCTGAGGGACTTGTGTGAGGGACTTGTGTGGCACAGCGCTCGGTACTTACGACGCAGAGCAAACTAACCGTTCAAGCTCCTGGCTTATGGGAGCGGGGTGCATCCTACGCCGGAAAGTATTCCTTTCGTGATCGCGGCTTCGGCGATACTCTCCACTGGAGACTATCGTGCCAGATGAGCCATCCTTGGCTCACTGGCGGCAGAGCGCATCCTTGCGCTCTGCCCCGTGTCTGGGGTCGGTCGCTTGAACGGAAGTTTGCTGGGCTGCTTACGTAAAGACGTCGCGCTCGTGTCACACTGCGTCCCGGGCTTGGGTCGGGGGAACGGTGAGGCTTCTAGGGGGACGGCACATTGCATGTGCACCGTCTGCATGCAAGCGGCACATTGCATGTGCACCGTTTGCATGGAAGTGGGGGAATGCTCTTCGTGGGCTAAGTGGCGACTAGACTATAAACATAAGAATGTTTATATTTTCAAGATAAAAGCGCGCTTGTGCGCTTTTCTTTATGATTAATCTAGTGCGATACTATGGTTTTCATTTGAATTAAGGCCTTGGAGGGGGGAGAATATGATTAATTCTAAAAATTTCAAATGGATTTTCATGGGAACTTGTCTCCTCTTAGGTATTCTACTTCTTATCAAGGTGAGGACAATTTTAGGTCCGTTTTTCTTGGCCTTTGCACTTGCCTATTTGTTAAATCCCTTAGTTGAAGGGTTAGAGCGGCATAGAATTAGTCGAAAGAAATCAATTACGCTGGTCTTCACTTTGATTATTGTTGTCTTCGCTACAACCATTTTTATCATTCTTCCAATAATCTATAATGAACTTAGCAAATTGGCGGTGGTCTTACCGGATACAATTCAGTCGGTTACCGCAAGGATAGAAGGGTTCCGTGAGCAGTTTAAGGCCACTGGTTTGCCAAGCCGTGTTGCGCTCGTCTTGGACCAACATCTAGGGCAGGGAGAAGTAATTATGGCAGATCGACTTAATCTGTTTTTAGTAAATTTGCCAAATGCGTTTGCAACGGTCACTCTTTACATATTAGCACCGGTTATTACCCTCTATCTGTTGGCGGATTGGAAAGACTTAGGGGATGGGTTTTTTCGAGTTGTGCCTCAACGCTGGCGGATGGAATGGCGACGGCTATGGCAAGACATTAACCATGTAATCCGACAATTTGTACGGGGGAACTTAGTCGTCGCGGTAATTGTCGGGTTACTGGTGGGGGTTGGTGTGAAAATTGTTGGGATGGAGTATGCTCTGCTAATTGGCTTAATTTGCGGGTTCTTTGACCTTATTCCGTACTTTGGGCCATTGATCGGGGCTGTCCCGTCTGTTTTGCTGGCCTTGACGAAGTCCTCGGCCATGGCTTTTAAGGTGGCCCTGGTCATTTTCATCGTGCAGCAGCTTGAAGGGAATATCATCTCGCCTAAACTTATGGGGGATAGTGTAGGCCTTCATCCAATTTGGATAGTGTTTGCAATCTTAGCGGGTGGAGAAATTGCTGGTTTTTGGGGCATGTTCTTGGCTGTTCCCTTGGCCGCTGTAATCCGTGTCGTTTTTAGTCATATTTATTTTAAGCTGGTTTCATCTAAGGTCTAATGTGGTTGACAAAGAAGACATTCCCTGTATATACTCTAGAAACAATGGAAATTTTGTAAAACTAATGAGAATAAAAGTATCGTTAGCCCGTATGATAGGCAGGGTGGTACCGCGAAGAAATCTCGTCCCTGACAATTAATGTAGGGTGGGATTATTTTTTTTACTAAATTTGAAAAGTTAAGTTTGGCGAGGGTAACTAAGCCTTTCTTTATGAATTTTAAAGGAGTGTTCGTACATGTATACAGGTAATCAACTGAGGGACATGTTTCTTAAGTATTTTGAGGCTAGAGGGCACAGGATTCTACCGAGCGCATCGCTGATTCCCAAAGATGATCCAACCCTTTTGTTGACAGTTGCGGGTATGGTTCCTTTTAAACCTTATTTTCAACGCCGTGTTGAACCTCCTTTCCCGCGGGCCACGACTGCCCAAAAATGTGTTCGTACCCCTGATCTTGAAGTGGTCGGCAAAACGGCTCGTCATCATACCTATTTCGAAATGTTGGGAAACTTTTCGTTTGGGGACTACTTTAAAAATGAGGCGATTCCTTGGGCTTGGGAGTATGTTACAGAAGTATTAAAAATTCCAGTTGAAAAACTTTGGGTGACGATTTATCCCGAGGATACGGAAGCAAAGCAAATCTGGGTAGAAAAAGCTGGCGTTAAGGCTGAACGCATCATTGGGGATCCGGAAAATTTTTGGGCAGCGGGTCCGACGGGCCCTTGTGGTCCCTGTTCAGAGATTTATGTTGATCTCGGAGAAACAAGAGGGTGTGGCCAGCCCGATTGTGGCGCGGGCAGTTGTGAGTGTGATCGTTTCCTGGAAATCTGGAATTTGGTTTTTATGCAGTACAATCGCGATGAAGCGGGTACATTGACCCCCCTACCGAAGCAAAATATTGATACTGGTATGGGCTTAGAGCGGATTGCTTCGGTTATGCAAGGGGTAGAGACGAATTTCGATACAGACTTATTCCGTCCTATTATTGATCATGTGGCGGCATTGGGAGGGGTTAGGTATAAGGACAACCTAAAAAATGATCAGGCTTTGAAAGTGGTGGCTGACCACGTCCGGGCGGTATCATTTATGTTGGCAGATGGAATTCGGCCGAATAATGAAGGGAGAGGGTATGTCCTCCGCCGAATTTTACGCCGTGCTATTCGTTATGCCAAACTCTTAGGGATTGATAAACCCTTCCTAGAATCCGTTTTTCAGATTATTCAAAGAGATTATGCTCAAGCTTATCCTGAACTCAAGGAAAACGAGAATTTCATCTTGAACCATTTGAGGCTGGAAGAGAAGAACTTCCAAGCAACGCTAGAGCAAGGAACTCAGATGTTGCAAGAAAAGGTCAAGGAGATCATCAAACAAGGAGAGACAGTGTTAACGGGACAGGATGCCTTTTATCTCTATGAAACCTATGGCTTTCCGGTGGAGTTGACAGAGGAAATTCTTGAAGAACAAGGGTTGTCTATTGATGTAGAATCCTATCAAACGGCTGCTCAGGAGCATCGTCTCAGGGCCAAAGAACAATCTCAACAAATGCGCGCTGTGGCTGAAAGCACAGAACTGATGGAAAAGGCAAAACATTTAGGGGCTACACCGTTTATCGGCTATGAACAGGTTTCAGCTGTGACGCAGATTGAAGGGCTATTTGTCAACGGCAAGGAGATGCAGGATGCCGGAGAAGGGGAAGAGGTCATAGTTTTCCTGGCGCAGACCCCGTTTTATGCGGAAAGCGGTGGTCAGGTATCGGATATAGGTTTGCTCAAAACCTCTCGGGCTGAGGCGCGTGTGCTCGACGTGAAAAAAGGTGTAACTGGAACTATCTATCATCGTGTTCAGGTTGTGACCGGGGTAATACATGTTGGAGAAACCGTGGAAGCAGAAATCAATCACCTTGAACGTCAGGCTATTACTCGTCATCACAGTGCGACTCACCTCCTTCAGGCTGCCCTTCGCTCCGTCTTGGGAGAGCATGTCCAGCAAGCAGGATCTTTGGTGACGCCGGAACGCTTACGTTTTGACTTTACCCATTTTTCACCGCTGACCCCCGAGGGACTGAAGGCGGTTGAGGGGCTGATCAATGAAGCGGTGTTAAAGAATATGTCCGTTGAAGCAACAGAAATGTCGTTGACAGAAGCTAGGTCCAGTGGAGCTACGGCACTTTTTGGGGAGAAATATGGAGAGACTGTACGAGTCGTTCGTATGGCGATGTTCAGTCAAGAATTGTGCGGCGGAACCCATGTTAAAGGCACCGGAGAAATCGGACTGGTTAAAATCCTCAGCGAGGGAGGGATTGGGGCAGGTTTGCGTCGGATTGAAGCGGTGGCTGGATTAGAAGCCTTAGCTTATCTCCGTAGCCTTGATGAGCAGGTGCTGGAAGTTGCCCAAATCCTTAAAGCTCAGCCTACAGATGTGGGTAAGCGTGTCACTGGGCTGGTGAGCCAAGTGAAAGACCTTGAACGAGAAATCGTTCATCTTCAAGGGAAACTCGGTAAGAATGAAGCCGAAGGGTTACTGAAGCGTGTTGAAGAGATCGATGGAATTCAGGTCATAGCTGCCCAGGTCCATGTGCCCGATATGGAGGGCCTTCGTCAAATGGCAGATCTTTTGCGGGTTAAGCTCAAAACCGGGGTCATTGTTTTGGGTTCAGTCAGCGAAGGCAAGGTTAACTTGGTGACGGTTGTCACGCCAACAGGTTTAAGTGGGCTTCATGCCGGGCAGATTATAAAAGAAGTGGCCAAAATAACGGGTGGTGGCGGTGGCGGTCGCCCCGATATGGCCCAAGCAGGTGGGAAAGATCCAAGTAAACTGGGAGAAGCGATTGATCGTGTCCCAACACTTCTTCGGAAATTTCTTAATAAATAGAGGAGAATTATGGGGATGCCAAGAATATCTTTTAGAGAACGATGAGCGGAGGAAAGGTGAAAGGGGGATAGGCAAATGGATCGAATGGAAGAAACTATGATGTTTAAGGCGGTGGGAGAAGAAGATGTTTCTGCCCACGATGTATTACAGAGAGTCTATGCCGCATTGCAGGAAAAAGGATATGACCCAATCAACCAGATGGTCGGCTATCTTATGTCCGGTGACCCTGTCTATATTACCAGTCACAATCAGGCGCGAGCAATGATTCGTAAACTTGAGCGTTTTGAGCTGATCGAAGAGCTGGTCCGAACTTATTTGAATGCCAAATAATTTGAGATATACTGGCTGCGAGGCGCGAGGCACGAAGCGCGAAGCACGAGGAGCGATATTCGGACCTCGGACTTTCGAACTTCGATACTCGCGCCTCGAACCTCGTACAAGGCTTCGAAAGGAGAAGGATATGCGTCAGGTTAAACTCGGTTTATGGGGGCCGGAAGTTTCAGAAGTGTGCTTCGGAAGCTTGGCGATATCTCCATTACAAGGACGTGTAACGGAAGCAGAAGGCACTTCAGTGCTGAAGTATGCCCTGGAGCGAGGGGTAAACTGGATTGACACGGCGGAAATCTATGATAATTATGCGCAAATTGCTGCGGCGACAAAGGGCCATTCGGACGTCCGTATTATCAGTAAATCGTACTCCGTCACAGCCTCAGAAATGCGCCTGAGCCTGGAAAAGGCGCGAACTGCCCTCCGGCGAGAAACACTTGATTTTTTTCTGCTTCATGAACAGGAAAGCGCTTTAACTCTCCAAGGGCATTCAGAAGCTTGGGAAGAACTTTTACGGGCCAAAGAAAAGGGCATCGTGCGCTGGATCGGCATTTCGACGCATGCCGTCGCCGGAGTCCGAGCCGGAGCACTCCAACCCGGGCTTGATGTAATTCATCCGATCTTGAATTATCAGGGGTTAGGGATTATCGATGGAGACTTAAGCGATATGCTCGCAGCCATTTCGTTTGCTGCAGAATTGGGCATTGGAATTTATGCTATGAAGGTTTTCGGGGGTGGGCATTTAACCCATGACCCGGAAAAAGCCGTGGCCTTTGTCCGAAGTATTCAGGGTGTACAGGCTTTGGCCTTGGGAATGTCCAGTCGAGAAGAGGTGGATTATAACCTTCTTTTGTTGGCCGGTCAAGAGATTCCGAGAGAGTTGCGCGAAATTGTTAAGCACCGAAACCGGAAGCTATATATTGCTGATTGGTGCCAAGGGTGTGGGTCTTGTCTGGAGGCTTGTCCGCAGGGGGCTTTACACCTCGAAAAAGTAGCTGTGGTTGATCATCAGTCGTGTGTGCTTTGTGGGTATTGTGGAAGGGTTTGCCCACATTTTTGCCTTAAGATTGTGTAATTCATTTGCCTCGGTGGGATTTGGAGGGAATATCATGCGAATTATGGGGTTGGATTTTGGTTCGAAGACAGTTGGCGTGGCGGTAAGTGATGCTTTTTTTTGGACAGCCCAAGGGGTTAAGACGATTAGACGCTCTAAGAAAGAAATTGATGAGTTACGTGATCTCATTCGTGAGTATGAGGTGAACGAAATCGTGATAGGCTATCCTAAAAATATGAATGGAACGCTGGGGCCGCGTTGCGCCTTAACCGAAGAGTTTGCTGAGCGTTTGCGCCTGGAGTTTGGGCTTCCGGTAGAGCTATGGGATGAGCGTTTAAGCACAGTCGCAGCCCAGCGGACTCTTTTAGAGGCGGACGTATCGCGTTCGAAACGGAAATTGGTGATTGATAAGATGGCGGCTGTTTTTATACTTCAAGGGTATCTGGATCGTCGGCAGAAGGGAAATATTCCAGTGTGATTCATTTGACAATCATTACCTATAATAGTACAATGACCATATTCTTTGATAAGAGGTGAATTATATGACTGAACATCCACATGATCATGACCATGAGCATGACGCTGAAGAGTTTGACACAGTTGTTCTAACAGATGATGAAGGAAAAGACCACGAGTTTCTTCATCTCGATACCTTGGAACTTGAAGGCTCGACATACTTTGTCTTAATGCCTATTTCGGAAGATGATTCCGAAGGTGAAGACGATGATGAAGCTATTATCCTTAAACTCGGCAAAGATGCCGAGGGAGGCGAAATGTTGCTTGACATCGAAGATGATGAAGAGTGGGAAAAAGTAGCTGATGCTTGGGAAAACTTAGTAGAATCCGAAGATGACGAATAACCTTCGTGAAACATTCATGATTGGTAAAAAGAAGAACTCGCTGATGACAGTGAGTTCTTCTTTTTATTTACAGAAAGGATGAATTTAGCGATAAAGTATAACTCTACGGAGATACTAAAGTTGACAAAAATGGAGGTGTAAGCATTGAAAAATATAGGACAACTAGGGAGGCAGAATTTATATAAAGCACTGGCTTTTCTTTTTTTGGCATTATTGATCCTTGGAGGTTGTACTCCTGCCGGCCAAGCCCTTGGGCCTACAGGGGGGGTTATACCGAGAGGAACAAAAGTCGACGATTTGGATTTAAGCGGCACTCCGGTCCCCCAAGCAGCTACGAAAATAGAGAAATGGGCTAAGGACAAGCTGGAAGTAACTCGAGTTCTGATGTACAATAAAACCGAGATACCGATGACGTTAAAAGATCTAGGTGTTGATTTGGATACCCAGAAGACCATAGAGGGAGTCCAGCGTAGCCCCGGAACGGCTCTGCAGAGTGTACTTAAAGTGGATTCCTTGAAGGCGAATCAAGTGCTTCAGGAGAAACTTAGTAAGCTTAACCGACCTGCTAAAGATGCCTCCTATACGATTGAGCATGATGCGGTGGTCATTGATCCGGCAGAGAGCGGCCAGACGTTTGACATAGTACGGATGATTAATGATATTCAGAAGGTTTCTTTAAATAAGATACCGACTCGGATAACTATTCCGGTAGCTGAGGTACCCGCGTCAGTTAAGACGGAGGCTGTAAAGACTTTGGCTTTTGATACCATCATTGGAGAGTATACGACGAAGTTTGATGTTGAAGACAAAAATCGCTCGGAAAATTTGACAGCGGCTGCTAAAGCCTTGGACTGCAAAGTCATACGTCCGGGGGAGACATTTTCCTTCAACAATACAGTTGGTCCACGCGAGCCTGGGACAGGGTATAAAGATGCCTACGTGATTGTCGACGGCGAGTATGTACAAGGAACCGGAGGGGGCGTATGTCAGGTATCATCAACTCTCTATAATGCCGTACTACTGGCTAATTTAGAAATTGTGGAACGAATGCCGCATGCTATTGCCGTCGGTTATGTTCCGGCCGGTCAAGATGCAACAGTCAATTATCCCAATATTGACTTCAAATTTAGAAATAACACTGCCTCATTGGTATATTTACGGACAGAAGTTAAACCAGGCGTTCTGACCTTTCGGATCTGGGGTAAAAAGACGGAGAAATCCGTCCGTATTGAACGACAAGTAGAAAAGGAAATAGCCTATAAGACGGAAAGACGGCTGGACTCTAGTTTGCCTCCGGGTCAATTTATCCAAGAACAACCCGGCGCCAAGGGGATGGTTGTCAACACTTGGAAAGTCATTCGTGACGGTAACGGAAACGAGACCAAGCAGCTTCTGAGTCGTGATTGCTATGCTCCGGCAAATCGCATTTTACGTGTCGGGAGGTAGAGGAGTTTTCGCAAAGTAGGTGGAAAGAGAGAGTGGGAAGATGTCCCCGGAAAGAAAAAAAAGAACGTGGAAGAGTTTTAGGGGGGGAATTATTCTTGTTCTCGTAGTCGTGAGTTTAGGGTTTTTGTCTTGCTGGACCTGGGCAACCAGGCCTTATTCTTCTACCGGTGATAGTGAGAAGATTACTATTTCTCAAGGAATGACGGTGGATCAGCTGGCAGAAAAATTACAACAGCGTCATATCATACGCAGTGCTTGGGCATTTAGAATGTTAGCTTGGCTGCGCCCGGCTAATTTTAAGCTTTATGTTGGCGATTATCAGTTGGCGCCAACAATGTCTCCGGCAGAAATCATTAATGATTTGCTAAAGAGTGGTACGGAATTCACTCGTGTAACCATTCCAGAAGGGTATACCACGGACCAGATTATCGCACTGCTGGTACAAAAGGGGATTGGGAGCAAGGAGGAATTTACAAAGGTAATTACGGACGATTCGTTCCCATACCCCTTTTTACAGGGCACACCCAAAGGAATTCACCGTTTAGAAGGGTATTTATTCCCCAATACTTACTATATTTATGTGAACACAAGTCCTCATGCAGTGATTGATTTGCTTCTTCAACAGTTTGCCAAAGAAATAACCCCAGAGGTGCAGAAACAACTCGCTGTCACGAAGCTCTCTATTTCTCAGTGGGTTACTTTAAGCTCTCTGGTAGAAAAAGAGGCGGTTAAAGAATCGGATCGCCCCTTGATTGCTTCGGTAATCATGAATCGCTTAAAGATTAACCAGCCTCTTCAGATAGACGCCACAATCCAGTTTTTGTTGAGTACTCCTAAACCGAAACTTTTGAATAAGGATCTGCAGATTCCCTCGCCCTATAATACTTATCTTCACAAAGGATTACCACCTGGGCCGATTGCCAATCCCGGAGATGCCTCCCTGCAGGCGGCATTGCATCCGGCCCAAACGAATTTTCTCTACTATGTGGCGAAAAAAGACGGTTATCATGTGTTTGCTAAGACGTATGCAGAACATTTGAAAAACATTAAACTCTATCAGTGAGGGTGGGGGAGCAAGAAGGCTTTTGCACGTTCACCCGAAACTCCGTTGCTGCGAACTGGACGCAACTCCGTTTTACGGGATTCACTTAGCAAAAGCCATCTCTGCTCTGGGGAAAATTAGGCTAGGAACGTAAGGATTGGGTTGTTGAGAGAATGTTTTGCAGGTCATGTTAAGGCACATTGCACAAACTGGAAATTATTTGGCCTTTTGGGACATCACGTAGATTTGTTCGACGTCTTTGTCTCCACGGCCGGAGAGGTTGACGATTATTATCTGGTCGGGGTTCATAGTGGGGGCGAGCTTCATGGCGTAGGCGACAGCGTGGGCACTCTCGAGTGCCGGGATGATGCCTTCAGTTCGGGAAAGGCGATGGAAGGCTTGGAGGGATTCATCGTCTGTAATACTCACATACTCGGCTCGACCAATGTCTTTGAGGTAGCTGTGTTCAGGTCCGACACCGGGATAGTCTAGACCAGCCGAAATGGAATGGGTGGCAAGGGGTTCGCCCTTTTCGTCTGCCATGACGTAACATTTAAAACCATGTACGATTCCGGGTGCACCGGCTGAAAGGGGAGCGGCGTGCTTTCCGGTATCTATACCTAAACCGGCTGGCTCAACGCCAATAAGTCTAACGGTGGGGTCGGGGATAAAGTTAGCAAACATACCGATGGCGTTACTTCCGCCGCCGACACAAGCCATGACGACATCGGGGAGTTTTCCCTCGGCTTCCAGGATTTGTTGGCGGGCTTCCCGTGAGATAATCGATTGGAAGTGTTTGACGAGCGTGGGGAAGGGATGCGGGCCAACGGCTGATCCCAGCATGTAAAAGGTCGATTCGTAGTTGACCGCAAAGTCCATCAGAGCTGCATCTACGGCATCTTTCAGTGTGCGAGTTCCGGAGGTAACCGAGACCACTTTGGCGCCTAAAAGTTCCATGCGGAAGACGTTGAGGGACTGGCGCCTTGTGTCTTCTTCACCCATGTAAATGACACATTCCATGTCAAACAGGGCACAAGCCGTTGCTGTGGCGACGCCGTGTTGTCCTGCTCCGGTTTCAGCAATCACCCGTTTAACTCCCATGCGCTTGGCGAGTAACGCTTGACCTAGGACGTTGTTGATTTTATGAGCACCGGTATGATTTAAATCCTCACGTTTAAGGTAGATTTTCGCACCCCCTAATTGTTTAGAGAGTTTGTCTGCACAATAGAGAGGGTTTGGCCGGCCAACATACTGACGGAGATAATAGTCAAGTTCCTCATTGAAAGCGGGATCGTCTTTATACGTTTCGAAGGCGTTATCCAATTGATCCAGTGCATTTTGTAATTGGGGTGGGACAAAACTTCCGCCGTATTCACCAAAGTAACCTTTTTCCATAAATAAATTCCCTCCATTTCATAGTTTAGAAAAATAAAAAAACTCTCCATCCCTGCAAAGGATGAAAAGTTAATTTCCATTAGGCCACCTTTTTCGTACAGGATCTACAGAGTAGATGCCTACACTTCAAGCATAGATACGGAGAAGGGTGGATTCTCGTGCATAATTAAGCAGATGCGGAGAGTCGGTCTCTCGATATCCGTGTTTCTGTAACGGGAAACCCCCGGTAGCACCTACTGACGCTGAGCGTGTTCAGATTACGACTCTGAGATCCATTCGGTCTACGGGAAGTGTATCAGACTTTCACCTTCTCTGACTCGCTTAAACATTCCTCAAAGACTTACTATTTCTCATCATTGTCTTGCGTGATGATTTTCTGTATTGTAATATAGCAGAAGCTGGACGTCAAGGGGCAATTTGTAATTTTTAGTTTGACGGGTTCACTTTGCAAAAGCTATCTCTGCATAGCGAGAGAGTGTAAGCGTTTTGGTATAATAGGATTGAAGTTAATCTCTTAGAAAAGTATAATGATAACAAAAATCACCAGAATGGTGGGTGCTGAACTACAAGAAGGACTTAACCTCTTAAAACTTTGCAAAAAGGTAATGCAACATGACAATGAATTTAACAAATTCCTAAAAGATATGTCATTCGTGAATGCGTTTTATATTGAGACTCGATATCCCGCCTTAGATCCTCTCGTTGTAAGTAAGGAAGATACTGAAGAGTGCTTTAGGATAGTTGATAGAGTCTTAGCAAGAATAAAGGAACAAATGGGTAGTTAGTAAAAGTTAGGGGAATTTTCATGAACAAACCTGAGTTATTGGCTCCTGCGGGAGATTGGGAAAAGTTAGAGTACGCTCTGGCTTATGGAGCGGATGCGGTTTATATAGGAGGCCAGGCCTTCGGGCTTCGGGCTTATGCAGGGAATTTCAGCTTTGAGGAAATGAAGAAGGCGGTTAGCTGGACGCATGCGTTGGAGAAGAAGATTTATGTGACAGTGAATATTTTCGCCCATGAATCGGATTTTGGAGATTTACCGTCTTATCTGAAGCAGTTAGAAGAGCTGGGTGTGGACGGAGCTATTGTATCCGATCCAGGTGTTATTGCGATGGCTCTGGAAGTAGCGCCTGGGCTGCCTCTACATTTAAGCACCCAAGCGAATAACACCAATTCGTATTCGGTGCGATTTTGGCTGAGACAGGGGATAGAACGGGTTGTCCTCGCACGAGAGTTGACGCTTGAGGAGCTGCAGGTAATGCGTTCGCAGGTGGATGGAGGGCTGGAAATCTTTATCCATGGAGCGATGTGTATGTCCTATTCGGGGAGGTGCTTACTGAGTAACTATCTGACAGGAAGGGATGCCAACCGCGGCGAGTGTACTCAGCCTTGTCGTTGGGGATATGCGCTGGTGGAAGAAAAACGGCCTGGAGAGGTATTTCCGATTGAGGAAGATGAGCGTGGAACTTATGTCTTTAACTCGCATGATTTATGCCTCTTGCCTCATCTGCCTTTGTTAAAGCCTATCCAAATCGACAGCTTTAAGATCGAAGGACGGATGAAAAGCGTTCAATATGTTGCCAGTACGGTCAAAGTTTATCGAGAGGCGATTGATACGCTGTGGGATGAAGGAGAGGAAGCTTTTCAGGCGAAGCTTCGTCAGTGGTTGGAAGAAATGGATAAGATCAGCCATCGGGATTATTCCGCAGGATTTCTGTTTGGCAAGCCGGGGGCGAAGTCACATAACTTAGAGTCCTCCCATTATGTGCGGGATTATGACTTTGTCGGGGTGTACTTAAATAACCAAAACCGTGACGAGTGTCCGGCATTGTCTGATCAACACAGTGCCTGGATTGAGCAACGTAACCACTTTCAGCGGGGAGAGATTTTGGAAGTTTTAACTCCGCAGGGAGCCTCTTGGTCGTTCGAGGTAAAGGAAATGTGGGATATCGAGGGGGCACCATTAGAGGTGGCTCGGCATGCCCAACAAAAGATTAGGATGAGGGTACCGGAGAAGCTACTGCCCTATAGCATTTTACGGCGGTCAAAAAGCCACAGGGCAGATCAGAGGAAGATGTAATGCAGGGGAATTTAAGAATATGACTAGAAAATGATTTAGGATAATGGAAAGGAAGTAGATGATTTCTATTGTTACGAATATGAGAGAACCCCTAGTAAGCACGGGCTCTTTATTTGAAAATACTGATGTCTTAGTCAAAGCGCGCTTAAATCGGGTAGATATGCAAATGTTGGATAAACTCGTCGAAGGTTTAGGTCATCTAGGCATCGTCACTACGACAAATAAAGCATTGGGAGAAGTGATGATTCTCACGACTCAAGATTGCTGGCTGGACTTAAAACGAGCTATAGAGAAAATGCCGTTTGGCATTGAATTTATCGGATGATTAAGAGA
Source organism: Desulfosporosinus sp. (assembly GCA_031292075.1). Lineage (GTDB taxonomy): Bacteria > Bacillota > Desulfitobacteriia > Desulfitobacteriales > Desulfitobacteriaceae > Desulfosporosinus. The sequence continues at coordinate 30,464 of JARLHW010000273.1, read as the reverse complement.
ATAAAACAATCTGGAAATTTAAGATTAAGGGAGAATATCCGATGAGTGTTCGAGCAGTAAAAGATGACCCTCAAGTGAAAGATAAGTATACGGATGCTGATCTTATCATCAGAGGGTGTATAGATCGGTCGGAAATCCAAATGCTCTGCAAATTGGTTGAGGGTCTAGGCCATCTGGGCATCGTGACAACAACGAACAAAGAATTAGGGGAAGTCATGATTCAAACGACGAAAGATTGTTGGCCGGAGTTGAAGAGGGTAATCGAACGTATGCCGATTGAGATGGAGTTTATATCTACCCAAGAAATGGAGTTCTGCTTTTAAGCAGAACTCCATTTATATTGTCAGAATAGTTCGCCATAAGCTGAGCGACACTTTCTTAGAACTGGGACGCATTGTCATCATTTCCATGAAAAAAATTAACGGTTTTGATCTCTAATTCTTCATTAAAATGGATAACATATTTTTTATTATGAACTTAAGTAAAATTCATTTTTTAATAAAGGAAAAAAGCATTTACTGTAGAATAGTATGGAATTAGGAGTAATTATCGACAAATCAATTTTCATTGGATCAGATTTACAAAAAAATAAATTAATTAACAGAATTATTACAGTAAGTTTTAAAAAGCTTCTGTGTGGAAAGGTGTCTGTAAGGTAGATGGAACAAGTAAAGACAAGAACAAAACTTGGCGAACTTCTTATGGGTGCTGGCATGCTATCTGAAGCCGACCTTAGAGAAGTGCTAATTGAACAATCTAAGACCAGAAAAAGACTGGGAGAAATTCTGATTGAACGCAATCTTCTTACCGAAGATGAGATCTTGGATACGCTTTCCGTACAACTATCTTTAGATAGATTTGATCTAGGAAGATCATTTATTAACTCGGAAATTGCTCGAAGTATTCCCAAGGAAGTTGCGAAAAAGTATAATATCATCCCTTTTGGTGAAAAAGAGGGCAAATTGCTGGTGGCGATGAGCGATCCCCTGAATATTTTTGCGATTGATGATATTACGTTTATCACTAAAAAGTCAATCAAGCCTTATATCGCTGGATATGAGGCCATAGAAAAGGCTATTGAACTTCACTTCAGTAAACAGTCCACAGATAAAGCCCTGGCAGATTTGAAGAAAGAGTACAAGCTTGAACTTGATGACAAACTTGATCAGTCGGTAATTGATGAAATTCAAAGTGCCCCAGCAGTGAGACTCACTAATTCGATCATGAACCAAGCTATCTCCAGCAGCGCAAGTGATATTCACATTGAACCGTTTGAAAATGAAGTTAAAGTTCGTTATCGGGTAGATGGTGCGTTACTGGAAAACATGACGATACCCAAGAGTCTTTACTCAGCTGTTTCAACCCGTATTAAAATCATGGCAGGCATGAATATTGCAGAAAAAAGAATTCCTCAGGATGGCAAGATTGAGATGGAGGTCAACGGTCATGGCTATGATTTTCGGGTTTCCTCCTTGCCAACGGTCTTCGGGGAAAAGATTGTTATCAGAATTTTGGATGGAAAGAATTTTCTGGTCAATAGAAACATGCTTGGTTTTACTAAGCAGGAAAATATGTTAATTGACAGTATCTTGAGCACTCCACACGGTATAATCTTATTGACCGGGCCTACCGGTAGCGGCAAATCGACGACATTATATTCCCTATTGAAAGAGCTAAATTCTGTCGATAAGAATATTATAACGGTTGAAGATCCGGTAGAATACACGTTGCATGGCATCAACCAAGTCCAGGTTAATAACAAAGCAGGCTTAACCTTTGCCTCAAGTTTGAGAAGCATCCTGAGACAGGACCCGGATATTATTATGATCGGGGAGATGAGAGATGAAGAAACAGCCCATATTGCGGTAAGGGCCGCTATTACCGGACATCTTGTCTTTTCCACCCTGCATACTAATGATGCCCCCAGCTCTTTGACGCGCTTAGTAGACATGGGGGTTGCCCCTTATCTGGTCGCGGAATCAATTGTTGGGATCATTTCTCAAAGACTGGTGCGAAAATTGTGCCCGCTATGTAAAAAAGGGTATTTACCCGGGGAACGCGACAAGAAGGTTTTGAAGGATACCAATGTCCAGAAACTATATCAAGCAACGGGCTGCCCTGCCTGCAACAATACCGGCTACAAAGGACGCATGGCTATCCATGAAGTCTTGCAGTTAAATAGTAAATTAAGCAGCATCATCGAAAAGGGAGCCAATGCTGAAGAACTTAGGGCGATCGCTCTCCAAGATGGCATGGTCCCACTGTTTGAAAACTGCAAACAACAGGTCTTAAAGGGGGTGACCACTATAAGTGAGATGATTAAAACTGTCTATACAAGGGACTAAATAGTAAAGGTAAACTTGTACATTTAAGGTTCAGAAGGTGGTAAGGCAAGACTATGCCCTTATATATATACAAGGCAAAAAACTTAAAAGGTGAGGAACTAGCGGGGGACTATGAGACGTCATCACTGGAAATGCTTAAAACCATGTTGCACGAGCAGGGATATTTTCTGATTGATGCGCAAGTCAAGGGTAAGGCCTATAATTTCGGTGATATGTTTAAAAAAGTGGACATTAAGGATGTTTCGCTTTTTTGCCGTCAGTTCTCAGTCATCTTAAGTGCGGGAATACCTATTGTAGAGGCGGTGGCCATTCTTCGAGATCAGATGGAAAAGAAAAAGTTTCGGGAAACTTTAGAGGATGTCCATGATGAGCTGCAGCGAGGAAAGCAGTTTTCGACGACCTTGTCAGCCCATAAGAATGTATTCCCGGATTTCCTGATCAGCATGGTTCAGGTGGGAGAAGTGAGTGGAACTCTCGATACAATCATGATCAGACTAGCAGAGTACTATGAACGGGAAAACAAGATACGCAGGAAGATCAAAAATGCCATGACCTATCCGATCATCTTGCTGGTTCTGACCATTGGCGTCGTGATCTTACTGATGGTCAAGGTCCTGCCAACGTTTGCCACTATCCTAAGTTCTATGGGTGGGGATTTACCGCCTATTACTAAGATAATAATGGGTTTGAGCGGCTTCTTCGTTAAGTATCTCATGCTTATAGGGGTCACATTCATCCTTGGATTAGTGGGTCTATTTTACTTATATAAACAGAGTGCCTTCAGGTATTGGCTGGACTCCTTAAAATTAAAGGTGCCGATCCTCAAGAATACGATCGTCAAGGTGGTCACAGCCCGGTTTGCCCGTAGTATGGGCATCCTGCTCAAGAGTGGTATCCCAATCATCCATTCGTTTGAAATTATGAGTGATTTATTGGGCAACCGGGTGTTAGAACATAAATTCATAAACTGCCGTGAAGAGGTGATGCAAGGGAAGGGAATTTCCGGTCCAATTAAAAAAATCGATTTTTTCCCTCCCATGCTGATCCATATGATCGAGGTGGGGGAAGCAACCGGGCAACTCGATGATATGCTCACCCGAACAGCTGGCTTTTTTGACGAGGAGGTGGAGGACGCGATAGAAAAGCTGACGGCGATGATCGAACCAGCCATGATTATCATTATGGCAGTCGTCGTTGGCACGGTTGTTCTGGCGATCATGTTGCCGATGGTTAACATTATGAATGCAGTTCATTAAAAAATATTTTAGGAGGTAAGAGAGATATGATGCAAAGTTTAGCAAAGATTAAAAATAAGAAAAAAGGCTTTACGCTTGTGGAATTGATTGTGGTTATTGCCATTATTGCCATCCTGGCCGCGGTATTACTGCCTAAGTACTTTGGTTTTACGGATAATGCCAGACAAAGCAATGCATTATCAGAAGCTAAAAGCATTAGGGGGATTTATGAGACACTGTATGCTAATAGTGGCAACGGTGTATGGCCGGTTATACCTACCAGTGCTATTTCCACCGCTCCAAAAAGCTTTATAATTAATGACGGGGTCAATGATAATACATTTCCTGGAGCAATTACACCGACTACTGATGCGACAACTAAGGTAGCAGATGGAGGTTTTACTTTTGATGAGAATAACGGTTGGTCGGTTGAATGTAATGCCGCTGGACATTTGATAGCTTATAAAACTGGAACAGCTGCACCAGCGAATCCGTAATTGCTATCTTGGTCGCTGTAATATTGCCCATTGTTATGAACTTGCAGATAAAGAAAAAAGCGCTGTTTATCTTAACTTAAGGTATAAGGTCTATTGAAGAGACCTTATACCTTAAGAAACAAATACAAATACCAGACCAACGCCAAGTAGAAGTAGCATTCCAGTGAATGGAACTGAGACTGAAATTAATGGGAAAATCACTGTACCAACCACTCCTGATTGAAGTTCTGCTTCTGCAGAGGTAACGGCAGGTTAGTTTGAAATGTCGCGGAATATGAAAACTTCTAAAATTGGAATAACTCCACGATCGAATTAGTAACGAGAAGAATCAATATCACTTTGATTAGCTATTATGATTCTTCCCAAGGGGGTAATTAGCATTGACAAATAAAAAGGGATTTACCTTAATTGAAATGCTGATTGTGCTTGCCATTATCGGGATTATGCTTTCTATGGCCTATCCCAGTCTTGCTAGGTCTTACGATAGCTCAAAAGAAAATGATCGCGCCAGAAATGAATATGTAGTAAATAAAGCTTTAAAACAGTATTATGCTCTTAATGGAAAATACCCAAATCAAGACCATGATAGAACTACCGGATTTATACCAAGTGTTGTAGCAGATCCAATAACAGGTAAGAAACAGCTTGCCGGGGAACTGTTGCTTTTGAACGATGCTTTGTATGAGTACACGTTTGTAACTTTAGATGCAGACAAATATACCTATACCTATGTAGACGTGGATGGAGACGGCGAGTTCGATATTAGTTCAATCCATGTTAAAAGTAATTGATCATGGAGGAACCGATCTTGGGTAGAAAGAGGACCAAAGGGTTCACAATTGTAGAGTTAATAATAGTTATTGCCATAATTGCCATCCTGGCCACCGTTATTTTGCCAAAGTACTTTAAATTAACTGACGGGGCCAGAGAAAGTGTGGCGCTTTCCGACACTAAGTCTATTTGGGTAATCATACAATCTGAATACTCTCAATATGGTAATTGGCCAGTCCCTACTATCCAAGATATAAATGGGAATTCCCAATCTACGATAACACTTCACGATGGTACAGTTTATACATTTAATGGATTAATAACATTGAAGACGCCCTATGATGGAAGTTTTACTTATAAAAAGTCCATCGGCACTGAAAATAATAATCTAATAACAGTTGAATGTGACGGCCTTGGAAATGTAACAGAAGACAATAATTAATGCCAATTACATATGTCAAATTAAACAAATATAACCTAATTAATGTTTTGTTTAATTTGGTTAAACTTCAAATCGAAGTAAGAATAGGTATCTACAGGCTAAATTGGATGTAGTAATAATTAATAATCCAATCACTATGAAACTGATGGAGAAGGGATTTAGGGAATTAGTTCACTCCATGTTAATCCTTTTTACAGGAGGGAACAAATATTGAAAATTAAGAATACAAAAGGTTTTACTATTGTAGAACTTCTAGTGGCTATGGCGATATTTGCCATCCTAGGTACGATGCTTCTTACCATGATGAATACTGGTGCAAATTTATATAGAAATGCAAATGCTACAATGGATGCGCAGAGTAATGCTCGCATAGCCATGTCATACATTACAGTGAAAATTAGACAGAATGATGTTTTAAATCAGATTTATATTGATAATACCTCATATCCACCGCTTAAGGTCTTAACGATCAATGATGCTGCGAATCCTGGAAATACCTTTTGGATCTATATTGATAATGGTAAATTAAGAGAGCAGTATGGGAATACCGTTACTGGATTTGATGATGTAAATTTGGGATCAGGTGAGGAGATTGCGGATATTAAATCCTTTACTACTTACAGTGTTGATTCTAGTGAGAATCCAATAGTTGATAATACACCAGGGCCGAAAATACATTTCGAGATTAATTCTACAGATGGTTCGGTGGATTTGAAGCAGGATATAACCCTACGCTCACAATAACTCCATAAAACATATAGAGAATTGCGGAATATGATCTGTCTAATAATATTTTCGATGAAAATAACATTAAACCGGGAGGTACACAATGTTTGCGGATAAAAAGGTTCTCGGAATAGATATTGGAACACGCTATATAAAATTCGCGCTGGTCAAGCAGGGTGGAAAACCGGAAGTTGTAGCTTCGGCGATTGTGCCTACACCTGCGGGCTGTATTCGTGACGGCCTGATTATGGATCTGCAGGCCCTTTCGGAAAAGCTGAAGAGTGTGATCAGTGAAAATAATTTGATGGCGAAAAAAGTTGCCGTCAATATTAATTCATCCAGTATCGTAGTCAGAGAACTACTGCTTGCTGCTCTCAAAGACGATGAAATCCAACCGGCTGTGCAGTTTGAATTGTCACAGAGTTTTCCGCATATGATCCAGACCCATGCTACGGCCTTTAAGATCTATAGTAGAACGAGCGATTCTCTAACTGGGATTACCACTTCATGTCCAAAAGAGATAGTGGAAGAGTATAAAAAACTTAGCGAAAAAGCGGGTATTCCTATAAAATATATTGATGTCAATGCCAACAGTCTGGCTAAGGCCTATAATCATTTCATAATGCCTCCAGGCATAGGGGATTCTGTATTGCTAGTAGATATCAGCTATTCTATGTCTCAAGTCAATGTACTGTTGGATGGGAAACTGATTTTAAGTCGGAATATTTCCGCTGGGGGAGCTTTTGTGGATAGTCTGATTGTTAACCGTTTCGATATAAGCATGGAGGAAGCGGAGGGGGCTAGACGGAACGGATATTTAAATTTATCGATCAGCCAAGAGGAATTAGATTCTTGTATGCGGCTCGGCTATTCTGCCGTTGAGGAGCAGATCAGACAGACCCTGGATTTCATTAGTTATAATAAGTTTCAAGATGGTATCAAGAGTATCTGTCTTACCGGGGGAGGATGTAATTTCCTCGGTCTGGGAACCTATTTTAGTAATAGTTTTAAAATTCCGGTACATATTGCTCAATCAAAAAACACTTCCCTTGAAGTATCTGATACATTCTTTATTTTGATGCCTGCTATTGGCGCTGCTTTAAGGGAGGACTAAACCATTGAAAGATATTAACCTGCTTTCCCTAAATGATCAGAAAAATGAACGTGAGTTTATGGCAATCGGCAAACTAATGGTTATTGTGTTTGCGGCCATATTATTAGTATCTTTGATCGGTTATGGAACACTCGATTTAATTCAGTGGAAGTACACAGCTGAGGAGGTAGCCATCGAACAGAGGATAAGGATAGCTTCACCGATCGTCTTGGTGAAAAAAGATCTGCAGGTCAAGCAGGAAAAAGTCAAACAGTTATCCGGAATCATTGATACGATGGATGCCAATACCACGCTTAACACTAGGATCACTGATGGCATAGCTGGAGTTATGCCGGATAATATATTCCTACTCAATTATGCAGTAGATAAGTCTGGAAAATTAAATCTTTTGGGGAAGTCCAAAGATATGGACAGTATCGCGTATTTTGTTGCTAAACTGAAAGGTACAGGGCTTTTCAGTGATGTGTATTTGAGTAATATCAGCAGCAATACTAGTGACAGTTCTAATTCAGGATCTTCCGGCTACAATTTTTCAGCTCTTTTAAAGCTGAAATAGTGAGGTGAAAAATTATGAAGTTTAAGTTTGAGTTATCTAAGCTAAAGAAACCTAATTTAACTAATATCAAGAAATATTTTAAAAAACCTATTTTATTAAATTCAAAAGACATTAAAAAGAAACCTGCTTTATCTATTAAAAATAAACAGAAAATAAATCTCTCAAAATTAAGTAATATGAGTATGTCAAAAAGAGATTTCATATTGCTAGGCGTTTTGATATTAGCTTTAGAAGGATACGCACTTTATAGTTTTCTCCTAAACCCAAAGTGGGAGCAATTCAGCGCGCTGCAAACACATTACAATGAGCAGAATGCACTGGCATTGGCTTTGGAAAAGGACAATGCTAACAAAAGTCAATTCCAGGAGCAGCTCAAGTTAGTTGATTTTAGACTAGGTAAGTTAACCTCGGAAGTACCTCCTTATCTTGCCCAGGAAGAGATTGTTTTATCTCTTAACAAATACTCTAATGATCGAAAACTAAAGATCGATTCCTTATCCCTGAGTAATCTCGCTTCGCTAAGCAAAGAAGACTTTGCAGCAGGAAAGATTCCGACCGCTCAGACTCAGAATACCGTGAAGGGAAACTCCCCGGTTAAGGCTATTCCCGGTGGTACGGTACTGACTGAGGATATCAACATTGGCTTTTCCGGAAGCTATGGTGCACTGTATAATTTTATGAGTGATCTGGAAAAAAGTAACCGCAAGATCATTACCAAAGAAGTTACCATGGCTCGAGAGGCTGGCAACCTGTTGAAAGGTGAATTCAAGGTCCAATATGTAGGGTACAAAGGCTCAGATGATACGGGTATCTTCAATTTGGAAACACCTACGGTAAATGGTAAAAGTAGTCCGTTTCTTGCTTATCCCGGCTATGATGAGAAGGGGACTGTCGCTACTGGTTCCCAAAGTGCGAATGCGAGCGGTAGTGTGAGTACGGATGCCCCCGCACCGATTAAAACATCTGATCCTAATTTTTATCTCATTCTTAGTCCGCATGATTCGAATGGGCCAAAGGTGATTATGGGGGATTACACCAAGAACGGTACTGAACTTTATAGTGATATCAATGGAACCGTGAGGGGGAAAATTTCAATCAGTGGAAACATTGATAAAATGACCTATTCCTATTCGCTTGGTAGCTCGACCCAAACTAAGGATGCTAAACTGACAATGGATGGAGGGGTATTAAGGCTGGATGTAATCTCCCAGCAGCGCGAAAACGCTACGGACATGGTAGGTATTACCCTAGATATCGATAATAAGACAGATTATCCGCTTGAGATCAATGTCAATAATGATGATAAGAATAGTCCACGCTTTAGTATTGGCAATAAATCGGGGAGCGTTATAGTGAAGTAGGTGATCAGTTTGAATTATGACAAGGGGTTTACACTAGTCGAAGTTGTTGTTGCGGTGGCAGTAGTTGCCATTGTTTCGACCTCACTCTTTCAGATGTTTGTAACGTCAAGTTATGTGAACAAAGATGCGCAAATTATGGACTTGGCGAATGTTGTTACTGTTCAACAAGCCGAAACGTTCAAAGCTAATCCAAGCGGCTATAGTCCTGGAAACGAATATCACTATTATAAAGCGGATGGAACCTTTATGGAAGATTCATCATTAGTCAGTATTCCAAATGGAGCGGCCTTCCAAGTTGCAAGTGACCTGGAAGTGACTAATTCACAAGCAAATCAGGCTGCTTACTATCCTAATTTTGTAGGGACTATAGATTTATCACAATCCAGCACGGACCTGGATGTGAAAATGACCAATATATCCACTACCTATGAAATTGATGTGGCACCTGCTGGAACAGGCCAATATACTACATTACCCATTCTCAATAGCAACGTCATTAATAATAGCTTACCTATTGAAGTTGATTTTCCAACGGGAGGGACTTCTCCTCGAACGATTAATGTAACCAATGACTCGGCTGCGAATGCAGGATTCTATGTTTTTAATGCAAATAACCAAAATGTAATTATTAATGCTGTCGAGGGATCTGCCCAAGGTTCGTCCAGTGTAGTATATGCTCCCACCAGTTCAACTACTACCAATTCCACTGATACAGAGTACACCTTGAACCTCACTGTCTCTAAATTAAATCAGGGGGTTTGGGAAGAAATTAATCAGATTAAGTATTGGGATAATCCAGTTGATCCAAATAATCCCGCTAATAATGCAATTCATAAGTATATTCCTAACTGATTACTTTTTAGGATGGGAGCTTAGTTGTATGATACTTTGGACACGCATCAATCTAAAAAGTGAAAAGGGAAGCGCAATGATCCTAGCCTTGTCGGTAATCTTTATCCTAACGGCTTTTGGTGCTGTATCCCTGATGACGAGCGTCGCCAATATACAAATGAGTGGTAGATACCGGGATTGGTCCAAAGATTATTATGCCCTTGACATGGTTGCGGAAAATAAGGTGAAAGATATAAATACTCAACTTGAATTGGCTGAAACAGATGCTCAGAATTATATGAAAGGGCAGTATTATCTATTTGCGAATTCGAGTAGTTTACCTACCGGGGATATGCAAGTAATTTCGGGAGAGCAACCAAATATTTATTCACAGTGGTATAACAATGTTCAGCCCTATCTGGATGATATGAACAATACTGACAATCAAAATAAGCAGCAGGACTTTCTGAATGCTACTTTTCAGAGGCTCTATTACTATTATGCCTCTTACTTGCTGTATAACGAAGGAAATACTTCGTTAACCTATGAGAATGATTCCTCTGTACCGTTATCGACATATCAGAATGATCTGTTTGATTATACTAATCAGCAGGTTTTAAATAGTGGCAATCTTACAGTACAATTTGATACTAAAAATACGATCGATCCCAATTCTATCAAAGGCAAAGATGTGGCGGTCAAGATGAATGTAATGATTCCTACTTATAGTGCACCACCTACGCAGATGAATAATATGCCACTTCAGGGGAATCCGATCTGGACAAATGCCATTACTGCGGCGGGCAGCATAGGCTTCCAGGGTAGTGGAACAAGCACAATTAACGGAGATTTGTTTTCTGCAGATAAGGACGAATTTGTGGGTACTAATAGCTTATATCTTAATGATAATAATGTTCAAGCTTCGGGGATATATACCAATGGTCAAGGTGTCGACCTGGTAATAAATGGAAATATATATTCCAAAGGAAATCTTCATATCTTCGGAAATAACTCTAACTCCCAAATAAATGTTAACAAATATATATCTAATTTTAATACTGCTATGAAGAATAATGTATTTTCTAACAATGGTCTGTTTTTTGATAATGACAGTACCGCATATCCACCTCCGACTACTGATGCTGGCTATCCATATATTCAGCAAGGTCTAATAAATCCGGCAGATACAACACTTCACTTTGTCAATGAAGATGTAAGTGGTGGAAATATATATTGCAACAGCTTATCCGTGGATCAAGGAGTTTCAGGAGGGACCATAAACGCCGCTGGAAATGTAAGCACGTTTAATGATATCAAGATGAACGGTACGAATTTGAACGCTTTAAATTCCCAAATTACAGTGGCGGGAAATTACATCGGGATTAATTACCAAACGAGCAACGGAGATCCCAATGCCAGTAGCACTGTGATTAATAATACGCCTCTGACTGGAGGCGAGATAAGCTTAGAAAGTAAATTTATTGTGCCGGGAATTGCCTTTGCGCAGTATACAGGAGTTAAACCAAATGGAGCAACAGACTTCACTTGGTCAGATCATTTGTACTATTCAACAGGTGAAAGTATTACAGCTAGGAACGCTGCTATTTACGGTGCTTATATGGCGCTACCAAATCATCCGTATCCAGGGTATGGGTATGTTTTTGATCAGTACACTAATGATCCTGAGCCCCAGCAGCCCTATGATGTGACTAATATCAACTCCTACTACTTAATGCAGGCAAATAATACCGATGGAAATGATCCGAATAATTTGAGTGTAATACCGAAGATAAGTCAATCTGCTGATTATCTTAGTGGAAAGTCTGTTGTCTCTAATGTTTTTTTGGGTTCGAATGTAGATGGATATTCACTGGGTGAAGCATTACTCCATAATAGTAGCACAGCACCAACGGCGACGGTATATGGCCCGAGTTTCGATGATCTCCAAATCCCCGCCCCCCAGCTTCCAGCCCAGCCCCAATCTGTGCTCCCAAGCTATGCTTTAGACAGAAGTAGATATTTTGCATTTTACAGTAATCTCTCCAAAATATTTGTTGCTAAAGTACAGAATCTTGGGACTGTAGCCAATACAGACAATGCGGGCAATATTATCAATACGGTTAAGTCAGTCAATGCGGACAATATTTTCAAAGGTTTCGTAGATAATAGCGTAGTTTTAAATGCTCCACCTGGGCAGACATGGGCCAATTCTGTTCCTCCTTCGAATATGTCAGATGCCTTTGTTTATATGCAGCCACAAAATGGCAGTGCTACTTTAGATCTTCCTGCTAACTGTAGCTATAGTGGAATAATTTACTGCGCAGGGACAAGGAATCTAAGTATCACAGGTACTGGGACATTCAACGGAGCAATTATCTGCGAGGGTAATGTAACAGTTTCAGGTACCCCGACCATTATCTACGATGAGGGGGTAATAAAGACCACTTTGGAATCAAATTCTAACATTAGAAATTTTTTTGCGCCTGGACAAATGGGTGGGATTACTTATTTCAGTTATACAACACCAGCGTCTGACGGAGCAGTTAGAACTGATGTAAAACGGTACCAGGTTGTAGAATGGAAGGAGGAGCAAAACTGATCCATAGCATTCTCATAAATATCAGGTTGGCAAGCTATAAGGATAATTCATCCAGATTTCCTTGGCTGGATTTATCTGAAAAGTGGATGAAAATAAGTAGAAATATCAAGTTCTTGATTATAGAAGAAGAAACAGTAGTAGTCGTCATGGAAAAATTATCATATAATAGAATTAGGCATTGACATTGTCAAAATCTTAGAAAGCACTTGGAGAAGATTTTCTCATTTCAGAAGGGAGGTGGGCTTGTAGTTATGAAAAACTACAGGCGATACGTATGTTGAAGAAGAGGACATTAATTAAAGCCTTCTCGGTTTTGTTAGTTATACTTATGAGTACATCATTTTTTCAAGTCCCAGCCAAAGTTACGATGCAATTACTCAAGAAATGCAAGGCATTGAAGACCGTAAGTATTCTATTGTTTTTAATGCTAATAACTCTAGCAACTCCAAAAGTAGCCACAGCATCAATTCCGCTCACAAACATAGGGACCATTAACGGAACACCTCAAGTCGGTGCGGTATTAACAGCAGGTGCCTTGACACCAGCAGGAGCCAACGCAAGTTATAAGTGGAAGATATGTTCGACATCAACTGGCTACTATACAACCATTACCGGAGCAACAGGCAGCACATACACCCCTGTGGCAGGAGATGCTACTAAGTTCATTGAAGTAGTGGCAACGGGTACAAACGGCTATTCAGGCCAAGTAACAAGTGCTACAACAAATGCAGTTACAATACCGATCACAGCCATAGCAGCCATTAACGGAACACCTCAAGTCGGTGCGGTATTAACTGCAGGAGCCTTGAACCCGACGGGAGCCACCGTAAGTTATCAGTGGCAGGAAGCGGTGACAGCAAACGGTAGTTATACAACCATTGCGGGAGCAACAGGAAGCACATACGCCCCTGTGGCGGGAGATGTGTCTAAGTTCATTAAAGTAGTGGCGACAGGTATTGGTAGCTACTCAGGCACAGTAACAAGCACAGCATCAAATGCCGTTGCAGCAATACCGATCACAGCCATAGGAGCCATTAACGGAACACCTCAGGTCGGAGTGGTATTAACAGCAGGTGCCTTGACACCAGCAGCAGCCACTGCGACTTATCAGTGGCAGATATGTTCAACCTCAAATGGTACCTATGCAAACATAGCGGGAGCAACAGGAAGCACATACACCCCTGTGGCGGGTCAAGAAACTATGTACATCAAAGTTGTGGCGACAGGTACCGGCGGATATTCAGGTACAGTAACAAGTGCTACAATCCCAGCCACTTCGATCCCAATTGATATTGTAAATTTTGATTCAACCAATGTGGCGGGAGACTCTGGGAACACACTGTTGTGGTCGAGGGGGAATGCCTCAACTGCTTCAGGTGTACTACGGGTCGCGCCTAGTACTGGCAATCAGAAGGGAGTAGTGGTCCGGCGCAACCAAATAAAGCTTACTGGCGGTTTCAGTACATATTTTGTGATGAATATGAATAGTGGTTCAAATCCTCCGGCAGATGGACTATGCTTTGTTATTCAGAGTAACCCAGCGCCTGTAGTCGGAAATTGGGGTGCAGGACTGGGTTTTGATACCGTTCCTAATTCCATGGCAGTAGAATTCGATATATGGCAAAATACAGGGTCGGATATTTCGACAAATAAGACCTATTATGATCCGAGTAACAACTATGTGGCGATTGTTAAAAATGGTGATAATACGCATAATCCTGCAAATCATGATGTGGTCGATACGAGTCCGGGAACTCTATACGGCGGCGGTGACATTAACGTTTGGATTGACTACGATGGTACAAACTTGACGGCAACGTATGGAACATCGACGACCAAAAGCTCAAGTTCCAATCGATCGATTACTGAAAATGTTGGTGGTTACTTAAATAACCAGAATGTTTACGTCGGCTTTTCTGGATCAACTGGATTATATATGGCTAATATGGATGTGAAAAAGTGGTACTTTAGTGATACGTACGTTCCAGGGGGGCTTGACCCGAACACTCCCTATACACAGGGTGCAAATAGTGTTGGAATAACTTTCACTCCTAAATATCAGACCAATACTAATCCGACCTCGGCAAATTTTTCAGTCTATGATGTAGGTAATAATGTTATGGTTAATCAGAACGTTGTTATTTACCTTGATGGTAGTACCACTCCCATCACCACTCTCAATACTGGTGCAGATGGCATGCAGGCCAACTATAGCATAGGAGCATTGTCTTTGGGAAGTCATACGATAACAGGAGTTGCTACCAATGGAGGAGCTTCAGATACTGCTACTTTTAATGTAGTATCGCCACAGATCAGCCCAACAACGGCAACCTTCGATAAAAACAGTGCAAATACGAGTCCTGGGCACTATGTGGATGAAGCTGTAACCATGTCATCATTATATGCAACGACTTTAAGCAATATAATGAACGGTAGCACAACCCTAACCTCTGGCAGTGACTATACAGTTAGCGGCAGCGTCGTCACTATTACGAAAGGGTATTTGGCTGCTCAAAGTGTCGGGACCACTAACCTGACGTTTACCTTTAGTGATAGCAGTACCCAGAACCTTGCCGTTACTGTGAGCGATAGCACGCCGCCAGTGATCAGTCCAACGACGGCAACCTTTGATAAAAATAGTGCGAATACGAGCGCAGGTCACTATACAGATGTTGTCACAACCATGACCTTATACTCGGCGACATTAAGCAGTGTTAAGAACGGGAGCACAACCCTAATCGCTGGCAGTAATTATACAGTAAGTGGCAGCAACGTGACGATTCCGAAGGCGTATTTAGCCACTCAAAGTGTTGGGACCACGAATCTGACGTTTACCTTCAGTGACGGCAGTACGAAGACCTTGGCCGTTACGGTGAGCGACAGCACACCGACGATCAATCCGACCACGGCGACGTTTGACAAGAACACGTTTAATATGATGCCCGGGCACTATGCGGACATCCCAGTGACGATGACGCTGAATGGAAGCACTCTAAGTTCCATCACGAATGGGAGTACCGCCTTGACTTTAAGTACCAACTATACTGTCTCAGGAAACAATGTAACCCTCAGCAAAACGTATCTGTCGACGCTGCCGATAAGTGGCACCCCTACGAATCTCACCTTTACATTTAGCAGCGGGAATACGCAGGTCCTGGGGATCACGGTGAGCGACAGCACACCGACGATCAATCCGACCACGGCGACGTTTGACAAGAACACGTTTAATACGACGACCGGGCACTATGCGGACATCCCAGTGACGATGACGCTGAATGGAAGCACTCTAAGTTCCATCACGAATGGGAGCACCGCCTTGACTTTAGGCACCAACTATACTGTCTCAGGAAACAATGTAACCCTCAGCAAAACGTACCTGTCGACGCTGCCGACAAGTGGCCCCCCTACGAATCTCACCTTTACATTTAGTAGCGGGAATACGCAGGTCCTGGGGGTCACGGTGAGCGACAGCACGCCGACGATCAATCCGACCACGGCGACGTTTGACAAGAACACGTTTAATACGACGACCGGGCACTATGCGGACATTCCGGTGACGATGACGCTGAACGGAAGCAGTCTAAGTTCCATCACGAATGGGAGCACCGCCTTGAATGCTAGCAGCGACTATATCGTCTCGGGGAACAATGTAACCCTCAGCAAAACGTATCTGTCGACGCTGCCGACAAGTGGCACCCCTACGAATCTCACATTTACATTTAGCAGCGGGAATACGCAGGTCCTGGGGATCACGGTGAGCGACAGCACACCGACGATCAATCCGACCACGGCGACGTTTGACAAGAATACGTTTAATACGACGACCGGGCACTATGCGGACATTCCGGTGACGATGACGCTGAACGGAAGCACTCTAAGTTCCATCACGAATGGGAGCACCGCCTTGACTTTAGGCACCAACTATACCGTCTCGGGGAGCAATGTCACGATCAGCAAAACGTACCTGTCGACGCTACCGACAAGCGGTACCCCCACGAACCTCACCTTCACATTTAGCAGTGGGAATACGCAGGTCCTGGGGATCACGGTGAGCGACAGCACGCCGACGATCGACCCAACCACAGCGACGTTTGATAAGAACACGTCTAATACGACTCCAGGACACTATGCGGACATTCCGGTGACAATGACGCTGAACGGAAGCAGTTTAAGTTCCATCACGAATGGGAGCACCGTCTTGAATGCTAGCAGCGACTATACCGTCTCGGGGAGCAATGTCACGATCAGCAAAACGTACCTGTCGACGTTGCCGACGAGCGGTACCCCCACGAACCTCACGTTCACATTTAGCAGCGGGAATACGCAGGTCCTGGGGATCACGGTAAGCGACACAACAATATTAATTTCAAATCCAAGTATTACAACGCAAACTGGAGCTAATCAGATTTCTACATTACTAAATGTTCCTATTCAAGCGATCATTGGATTTGACCTAAGTAGGTCAGCATCCATCCTAAATGTAAATTTGAGTAATACAAATAATGGCAGCACTATGACGGTAGCTATTAACAACGTTTATTTGAACAATCAGGAAATAAAATTTAATGTTGATAGCGATAATCCGGGAAAGATACTTCCTAGTTCGCTAAATACTTTATTTCCAACTTATTTCCCAAGCGGCACATACACGATAAATGCTACAATTACAATCAATGGAGGCACAACACCGGAAGGCCAAAGTTATATAATCTCACTGACCCAGCAAACGTCAGCGCAGGATTTGATGGGCAATGTTGGCTATATTGATTCAGCTCCGTCCTTAAATATTAACCTCGGGTCTTCACCAGAATTGCACTAATTCAAGGGTACTAGAAGATGGTTAACAGGTACAAATGATATAATTCAACAAAGACCTCCCGTTAGTTTGAGTTGTGCAAGCAGAAAAAAGCAAAAACCTCAAACTACTGGAGGTCTTTATTTGGAAGGCCCTG
Organism: Desulfosporosinus sp.; assembly: GCA_031292075.1. Lineage (GTDB taxonomy): Bacteria > Bacillota > Desulfitobacteriia > Desulfitobacteriales > Desulfitobacteriaceae > Desulfosporosinus. The sequence goes on along the minus strand of JARLHW010000273.1, from coordinate 13,035 downwards.
AGACTATTGCCAAGTGTTATCTTGTCTCTGTAATTAATATGAAGGATGAAGGTTGATAATATGACCATGTACTGCCTCATTTTCGTCTTCGGTCTGATCATAGGTTCTTTCCTCAATGTCTGTATCTACCGAATCCCGGAGGGAGAGTCCATAATTTCTCCTCCGTCACACTGTCCTAGTTGTGAGACCAGACTGAAACCCTTTGATCTAATTCCGCTCTTAAGCTATTTGATTTGTTGTGGAAAATGCCGTTATTGTGGTCTTAAAATATCTCTAAGGTATTTTTTAGTGGAGTTGCTCACAGGCATAGCATCAGTGTCCCTGTTTTTCAAGTATGGTCTGAGTGTTGACTTCGCGGCTTTTCTGTTTTTTACCTATATTTTGATTCCGGTATTTTTCATCGACCTTGATCACCAGATCATTCCTAATCAACTGGTAATTGTCGGGTTGATCGGAGGAGCGATCCTCTTTGTCTATAACTTATTTCTGCCCTTTCAGATTTATGCAGATCATCGTTGGTGGAATCCTTTGCTTGGTTTACTATCCGGCTCGGGGTTTCTGTTAGGAGTTTCGCTCATAGGGTTGGCGATCTATAAGGGTGATGAGGTCATGGGAATGGGGGATATCAAGTTGTTTGCACCTATTGGACTGTTCCTGGGGTGGAGGATGACGTTGCTCGCTCTCTTTCTTGCTGTCATATTGGGAGGAATATCTAGTCTCGTGTTGATTCTGCTTGGCAAAGCGACTAGGAAAAGCATGATCCCCTTTGGACCCTTCATAGTTATAGGTGTATTTATCACAGTTATGTGGGGATGGGATATAGTCCATTGGTATGTAAGGACGTATTTTTATTACTAGGGTCAGGAATGGCGCTGCTACTAAAAAAACAGTGAGGTCGAGATAATTATGGCATTAATTTTTAGTTTAATCATGAGCTCGGTAGGATTTGCTTATTTCGTCTATGGGAAAAAAACCGTTGAATTTCTTTTTCTTGTCGTTGGTCTGGCATTAATGATTTATCCTTATTTTATACAAGACATCGTTATTTCTATGGTCATAGGAGTGTTGCTAGTGATAGCCCCATTCGCTCTAAAAGCAGTAATATAGTTTGCAGCTCCATTTGATCTTTGTGGACACTACCGCAAAAATGCACCTAACATCGGCCGCCTTCCCCAAGACGATTGGGCAGGCGGTTTTAAATTTTCAAGTGGAAAAGCACAATCTTCCCTGCTGACGCATAGTTATTAGAACAGTGCGAAAGGGGTGGAGATCATGTTCACGGGACTTTTTTTTGTCAGCATAGCACTTTCCGTTCTTAAGGGAGTTTCTTTACTGGTCTCGTATATCAACAACAATGCCTTTCCCCAGCCCTTAAATGAGAAAGAGGAAGCTCGTTATTTGCAAATCCTCAGTGTGAGTAAAACAGAACCCTTCACCCTAACCCGAGAGGTTGAGCAAGCTCGCAATACGTTAGTGGAGCATAATTTACGCTTGGTGGCTCATCTTGTGAAGAAATTTGATGGCACAGGGGAAGATGGGGACGACTTGATTTCGATTGGCACGATTGGTTTGATTAAAGGGATCAATACGTTTGATCCCAATAAAGGGACCAAGCTTGCAACTTACGCCGCGAGGTGTATTGAAAATGAGATCCTAATGCATTTACGGTCACTGAAAAAGTCGCGAGGAGAAGTTTCTATCTATGATCCGATTGGAATGGACAAAGAGGGCAATGAGATCTCTCTGATTGATGTTCTAGGCTCGAACGAAGAGGATATTTCTATTAAGGTTGAAAATGAATCCGAACAAAAGGCGCTACTTGATCTTGTGAAAAGGTTGAATAGAAGGGAAAAATTGGTGCTCCAGTTGCGTTATGGCTTAATGAATAGTCCGAAACGGACACAAAGAGAGATTGCTAAGGCTTTGGAGATTTCGCGATCCTATGTCTCGCGTATTGAGAAGAAAGCTATTCAAAAATTAATGGACGAGATGGGGAAGATTAATTTTAATAAGTAAGTCCGTCCGTTACTTGCACCTAAAGTGGCAGAGCGGTTTATTAAAGTTATGGTCGCTGGAATTTATGCTTGTGTTGTGTTAAACAATAAAAAGCGTCAGCGTGTAGCCGTTATTGCTGAACGAATAGAAATTCCATTTGTTTTTTGAGCGACTTCTCGCTTACTTTGTTTTTGCCGTAGCAACTTTGTATTTGCCTTCGACAGCGTTAACCCGTCTGCATATTTAACTTTTTCATTTTAAAGAAGGTGGTTCCCCCCATACCAAGTGTATGGGGCTTTTTTGATATGCCTAAAAAATAAACAGAAAGAAAGGATGGATTTAAAGGGCCATAATAAGTCTGGTCTTTCAGCAATATTCAGCTTACCCATCGGTGGTTTAGGACAAATCTACATTAAATTTAAGTCAAAAGCGAAGGGAGGAAGGGATAGCGATTCGGACCGAGTACGAATCAATTCCTGAAAAAGCATGTTCCCAATTCATTTACTCAAAAACCGTTCAAAGCCTCGTATAACAAGTCTTATCTTGCTCCTCATGATGGCCTTTCTATTAGCGATGCCAGTCGTAGTCTTTGCGGACAATCCTACCTCAAATACCTCAAACGGGGGAACTGACATTTAAAGCACCGTGACAAACGCTTCAAGTGCTGGTAGTGCAGTCGATACCCTCCAAGCGAGTGCACAAACGGCTGGTAACTCGTTCATCAAATTTTTGCGCACTACAGCGATCATTATCTCGGTGATCATGTTCGTCGTAGTCGCTTATTCCTTACTGTTCAGCCCTAATGTAAAAACCATTGGTGACGCGAAAGGACGAATCGGAGCCTTAGTTATGGCGATTGGGATTGCAGTCTTATACTAATTGGCGTTAGACAGAACCTTAATCATTCAGCTCTATACGTTGATAGACTGCACACTACCCTTTTATAGTAAGGCAAGTAATGTCGCAAATTAGTATAAGCAGAACAAATTGTTGGCACACTGCTGTCGTGGTTCGGCTTTACCGTGGGGCACTAAAGAAACAAAGAAAGGGATAGGTCAAACGTCTATGTCCTCCAAAAAGACTACGCCAGTTTCTCCAGCCCGGATGAGGCGAGTTCAGCTCAATGTTTTACAGCGTTTCATGATAGCTTAACAGCGAAGGTTTTGACGCAGGAGTTGGAGGGGAGAGAGGAATAAAGTGTATTTTGACGATGAGAAACATAAAGAAGAGTTCCATCATTTGTTTCAAAGGCTAGGGAAGGCTCAGGACAAGGAATATCTAGCCGCTTTTTATGTTCTAACTGCCGAAGAGGAACTGCGCAGAAAAGGGGCAAAGTTTGTTGGACAAGGCGGCATAAATTGGCAAAGAGTTTTTTCGCAGGACTGGTCTAGTGGCTATAGGCTCCTTCTGAAACTAGCACAAAGTCTGTTCCAAAGCTCTGGAAAAATTGAGCTTGCCTACGGGCTTCAAACATGGGACGAAGCTCGGTTCAACCTAGCCATCCAAGCAATTCTTGTACGCAGGAATGTCTGAATGAAATACTTTTCTATGCAAAGTAATGATGTCACAGCTCCTTATGCTAGAAAGAATATAAGGTGTTTTTGGTATATACGGAAAAAAACGGGGTAGTTAAGCATTGTCGCGGAGTGAGCGAGGAACGAGTGAACGCAGAGATAATGCGCAACTACAGCCGTCCTTGTGGCGAGATAAAACCAAGTTAGCATCAAAAAAGAGAAAGGAAGAGTGTCTATGACAAAAGGATATAAGACGAGATACAAGGCGAAATTACCGGACAGAGACGTAGGCATGTTTGTGGCAATGTATCAGCTACAAGTAGTGTCCGAGGACGACCTAGTAGCAATATTTCATGAGGGAAGGGGGTTGGCAACAGCAGTGAAGTGCAAGTTGAAAGATATCTGTGCAAGCTTTATGGCAAAGTAAGGTACAGCGACAATCTTTTTCACTTTGGTAATATGGTCGTGGAACAGGAAGGAATAGACTATTTAGTGTGTAACTACCTGCGACGAGACCAAACAGCGTTACGAGCATTAGCGAGATACCTGACACGAAGCGAATACGAAAAAAACAAAAAAGGAGCCATAGTACTCACGTGGATCGGGTTTGCGGAAGAAGCACAACAGATTATCGACAGCTACCAGAAGCGCGATTTCATCAAGGTCAAGGGATTGACAGCAAAGGAGATTAAGGATAGCCAGTAAGAAATTAGCAGATTATTAGAACGGGCGTTAACCAACGCTCGTTTGTTTTATCACACGCTCAAGCATTATAGATGTGGGCTAGTGCACGAACTAATCCAACGCTCGTTTAAAGCAATAATTAAAAAATGGAAGATATAGTTTAGGAAAGACTGGGAAGAAACCAGGTCTGACGGAAACGACATATATACATGAAGGCCACGTAGCATTGATTTACCGTGGGCAGAACTCAACGTAATTCCCTTGCTCTCGATAGAGAGTATTGTAACCTTGAGAAACATTTATGGAATCATTCACGAAGAAAGGGACTTTCTTTCTACAAGGTTTGCGTTTGATCTTGAAATTGAAGATAGTGAAAGCAAAAAAAAGCGAGTAGGCGTAATCGAAGGAACCATTTTAATTTTAACAAGACGCAAGCACCGCGTGACTAAATATTCCCTGTCCAAGGCATCCTTCGCTTTATGGGAGTTTAGCGAACAAAATGATATTTATATCGCCGCAACCGCGACAGGAAAACGCGGTATGTCTTTCGTCAACTTGCCATGGAGTTTGTTATCGGAATCTAACTAGACTAAAAGCATTACAGCGATTCATATTATGTGCTACAATTAACCGGTCCTATTTAGATTAAATGAGAGGTGCTATCGATGTTACGACCAGATGGGGAACAATTATTAAAAGAATTTTCAGCAACAGCATACCCACGTCGAGTGACAGAAATTATTCCCGAAGTTGTATATCACGTTATGGGCTATGGCGTCAGCAATGCCAGTTTTATCATTGGAGAAACTTCGGTCATACTGATCGATACCCTTGATACTGACTATCGCGCCGAAGCCCTCAAGGCCATTATCGCCGGGCATACCGACAAGCCAGTCAAGACCATCATCTACACCCATGGCCACCCAGATCACCTTGGTGGCGCTGGCGTTTTTATAGACAGTGAGCCGGAAATCATTGCCTTTGCTCCTTGCAAACCAGCCCTCGGGCGAATGAATGCACTGTCGGACGTGCTCAATCAGCGTGGCGTCAGACAATTCGGCTATGAACTCAGCAACGAAGAAGTCATTTCTGAAGGCATCGGCATTCGTGAAGGTATAGTTCAAGGTGAGGGTCAAAGGGCTTTTGTGCCACCAACTACTGTTTATAGTGAGGGAAAAATCGTTCGCGATATTGATGGCATCGCTCTTGAACTTGCTGCAGCTCCAGGCGAATCTGAAGATCAGATACTCATCTGGTTGCCAGCTCAAAAGGTACTTTTCTGTGGCGATAATTACTACGGTTGCTGGCCCAATCTATATCCCATCCGAGGCAGTCAGTATCGAGATATCAGCACTTGGGTAGACACCTTGGACAAGCTGATTGCTTATCAGGCTAATTATCTTCTGCCAGGCCATACACACCCCGTCATCGGTGAAACTGCTATTGCAGAAACCTTAACTAACTTTCGTGATGCTATTGATTATGTTCTCACAGAAACCCTTAAAGGCTTGAATCAGGGCATGACCATAGATGAGGTGGCAGAAGCCGTCAAGCTGCCTGAAAAGTGGGCCAACCTTCCGTATCTGGGTGAATTTTATGGTACCGTTGCTTGGTCTGTTCGTGGCATATATGTTGGCTATGTAGGTTGGTTTGACGGTAATCCAACCAAGCTCAATCCGCTGCCAATTCGAATCCGTGCTGAAAAAACCATTGCTCTCATGGGTGGTACAGAGTCTATCCTTTCTGCCATCAGCCAAGCCCTAAACAACGAGGACGCTCAATGGGCTATTGAACTTGCAGATATCCTTATTGCAGCAGATAGCGCCAATAAACAGGCGAAACAATACAAAGCGCAAGGCCTCATCCGCCTTGCCCATCTGGAACAAAGCGCTAACGGCCGTCACTACTACCTTGCCTACGCCAAGGAACAGTACACTGATTCGTAACACTGTCAATACACAGCCATGGAAACCGCATGTATATTAAATTAGGCGGTTCTTCCCTATTAATAAACAAATATTGTAAGAATTCTAGAGGAAAATAAAAGCAGAAGCGATACATGTTCACAACGAAATTCCTTTAAGTAAAGTAAGTGGTCGTGAAAAAAACCAAAGGTTTTACACGACCACTTTTTCTGACAAAAATCTGCTGAATAGCATTTTAACTTCGCTAAAGACCCAATACCCGAAGGTATATATTTCCCACCCCTCCGACCCTTACGTCAATTGGCACCTTATTCCGAAATCAGGTTAAGGCGCTAATTGACATTTGTGTTTATTCTCTTGACGTGTCTCTCTATCATGGAAACAAAGCATAAAGTCCTCGGCAAAGCCGGGGACTTACTTTTTTTGAGGAGAATAATTGCCTCAAAAATGAATGGAGGGATAGTATGTCTGAAATCGAAGAATTGAAAAAGCAAATCGAAGTATTGCGTTTAAACATGATCAAGGTAAAAGAGGGAAGACCTTATACAGATCCAGAAGTCGTAGCTGCAAGTCGAGAGTTGGATGCTGTCTTAGATAAGTATCAAGAGATGCTAATGAAAAAGTTGGAGAAGGATTAGGAAACAGTCCATTGGGTGTAAGAATGATTTTTTATTAGTAATATATAACATACCACGTTTTTTGATTTCATAGGACGTGCAATCACACGTTAGGATAAATGCTCATTTGTTTTGTCATGCGTTTTGGAGCCGCGTTGCACGGCATAAAGCCCTTTTGTATCCTTTTATTGGAATTAAAGATTGATTCTTGTCGAATATTCTACGTGCTTACCGATTCCAAGTTTATAATATCCCCACTGTGTTAGGTAGTTTTCTGCTGTTTTAGTAGAGTATAAAAGTACAATTAATATTGTTCTTGAGGAGAATTAAGATGTTGTCTCAACAGTAGTGGGTATTTTTATTATGCTGATTTGTAGATTATGCTACTGTGGGGTGTAAACGGTTTTTCGTGAACTTTCCTTAATCAACCTAGCGGATTCTTCCAACGCAGCAATATTAAACCTCGTCAGAGATCATTGACAATAACTCAAATTCAGATATAATAAAGATAGAAACAGATATAAAAAGATTCAGTTGCTAACAACTTATTGGTCGCATGCTAGGTAAAGTTTCGATTCATCGAAGGTTTAAGCATTGCAATTAGTTAAGTCAATGCTGGATTTCGAGGAGTTGAAACCGCCTAAAAAGGTGGTTTTTGTTGTTAAAAAGAAAGTTTTCCCGCAAAGTTCCTCCACAGTCGGTAGTAAGTGATTTAGTTAGTTTGTAGTAGAATGGTTTGGTCTGTTGGAAAAGGTCTATAAGTAGTTAATGTCGCGGTTATTGAACGTAACCCAATCTAGACAGTTAGTCGTTCAGTTCACTTAACCCAAATATTTGGCTAAAGCTGTTTTAGATTTATCTCAGTTAGACCTAAGTAATCAAGGAAATAGTGGAGGATTTGTCCAGATTAGTTTCATCACATTTTAGTTTTTGACTGGTTTGCGTTTGTTAGGTTAAAGTATTGGTTCACTTACTAGGTTGGTTTACGAAATCTCGTTTTCCTGGTAGTTGTAAAGTGTATTAACTTCAAACCTATAATACTATGATTGATAACGATTTAGTTAGCTTGAATGAAGATTAATCTTGAGCCGTATATCCATTAGTTCTGGAGGGACTTTGCGGGATTTAAATTAGATTATAAAGGCCACTCATTGAGTGGCCTATTTATACATTAAGTGGTTATAACGGGAAAGCTGATTGGGGTGTTTCTAAGCAGTATAATGGAGAGGTTGCAAACGGCTATTCCGTAAACTTTCCTTCTAAAATAAATAAATCGCAGGTATTTTGCTTGTTACATTAGATTTTGTAAGAAAATAAATGCTTGCCGTCCAACCGTTACGCATAGTATATTGCTTGGTGATAGAATGTACATATAGCAACTACATAGAAAAGACGTACTAGTAACCAATACTAGCACGTCTTTTCTACAGTTGAGGCTAGATTTTATAAGTGTGCTATACCAATAAGATTTATTTTGCAAGATGCGACAAATATCGCTTATTACACGGTATACAATTGAATAGCAACACATTTCCAAAAGAAGGTGATTATTATGATCTATAACTTAGTAATAAATGTTATTGTGGTTCTATTTCTTTGCGGAGTAGTCATTTGGACAGACTTGTCTCTTAGTAAGAAATACTCTAGCTACATACTAGGTGTTATTTTCGGTCTTATTACTATATTTATAATGCAAGGTCGCATCATAGTTGCCGAAGGACGTTTTCTTGATTTTCGACATATTACCTTAGCAATGGCTGGTTTTATCGGCGGTCCTGTTACCGCGGTGATCTCAGCTGTCATCAGTGCGGTATATCGGTACAGAGTAGGTGGAAGTGGTTCGTTGGGAGGAATCATTGGTATTGTTGTTTTCGCGTGTTTTGGAGCAATCCTGGGTAGGCATTTTAAGACAAAGCAAAATGGAAAGAAACTATTATTTTGGTTCATAATTGGCATTGTGTTGGCGTGTATCTGGTTAGTTGTTATTGTAATTACTTCCCTCTGGACAAGTAATTCAGTCATGGTTTTTAAAACTATTTATGGACCTTTATTAATAATTAGCCCGTTAGCAACAACGATAATATTTAATTTCTATTTTTGTGTGTATGAATCTTTCGGTGAAACTTCGATCCTAAAGGCCATAATGAAATCCAGTCCTATGAATATAGTGGTTTTTGGTGCTAAAACACCTATTTTACTTAGTGAAAATATGAAAACCGAACTCAAAGCATACCCTTTTATTGCTACAATGTTTCCGGTGCTGTTTGCTAATAAAGGTCGGCCTGATTCGACGGAACCACAACATAAAGAATTTACGACAGAAGACGGCAGGCACTTTGTCGCGGAAATGTCTAGTTTCCAGTTACCTAGTGGTGAGAACGCTTGTATTGCAATTATTAACGATTTGACTGATCAGAGGGTGGAGCAGGAAAAGCTTAGAACAGCAGAAAATAAGTTCTCAAAAGTGTTTCAATTAGCTCCTCATATGATGGCTATCCTTCGGAAGTCTGACTATAGATATGTCGATGTTAATTGTCGTTTTCTTGAAGCAAAGGGTTTTAACTATGTCGATGTAATTGGTAAAACTCCAACTGAGATTGGAGTATCCGAAATTGAATTTATAGAAATTATTGAGGTTATAGAGAGACAAGGGACAGTTCGAAACGTTGAATGTTCACTAGACACAAAATACGGTTCAATAGGTACTGCAATTCTTTCTGCGGAGAGGATACAGATCGACGACCAAGAATGCATTTTATTTGCGTATAATGACATTACAGAACTGAAACAGATGCAATCTGAAAGGGTAGAACAACTTACTAAAAACTTTGAACTAGAGACCAAACTTTCTCAGAGTAACCAGCTTATTGCAGATATCATGACTCATACGCAAGACGCTTTCTACGTGTTAGATAATCAATGGCGTTTTACGTTTGTAAATAATAAGGCTGAGGAGTTACTGAAAAAAACTAGAGCTGAACTTTTAGGTAACGTCTTATGGGAGATAAACCCCTTGACACGAGAATGCTTATGTGGCACAAATTTTCAAAAGGCTTGGGATGATTGTTTACCTATTACATTTGAAGTTCATTGTGTGTTAAATAAAGGCTTATGGAATCAGGTAACTGCGTACCCCACCCAGTTTGGTCTGTCCGTCTATTACCGGGATATTACTGAAAGTAAATTAGCTTCTGATGAATTGACTAAATCTCAAAAAGAGATGGTTTCTATTCTCGAAAGTATGACTGATTGTTTTTATGCCATGGATCAGGACTTGCAATTCACATACATTAACCACGCGGCAGAAATCGCTTTCGAGAAGTCCCGTGGTCAGATATTAGGCAAAAAAATGACTGAAGTTTTTAAGGTTAATGATACCGCATTATTTCACTATCATGATGTAATGCACAACAAGGAGTCAGCTACTTTTGAAATCCTATCAGAAGCTTTAGGAAATAAATGGTTAGAGATGAGTGTATACCCTGTAGTAACTGGCGTAACATGTTATTTCCGAGATATTACAAGCCGTAAGCTTTCTGAAGAAGCCATACGTCAATCCGAAGAGAAATTCGCTAAAGCTTTTCATGGTGGATTTATTATGATGGTATTGGTAGCAGAAGGAGGGGAAGCCATAGATGTGAACGAAGCATTTTGTACTGGTTCTGGCTATACCCGCGAGGAAGTTATTGGTCGGACTTCTAATGAATTAAATTTATTTGTAGATTTGAACAAGAGAAGAGAGCTTGTAAAAGTGCTCAAGGAGCAGGGCAGGATTGAAAATGCAGAGATTGACTTCCGTACTAAATCGGGTGAAATCCGCCATGGTCTCGGTTGGTGTCAAATACTTTACTTAGATGGGAGTAAATGCAATATAACAGGATTCATTGATGTTACCGAGCAAAAGCGTATTCAAAAAGAGATGGCTAACCTTGATCGACTTAACTTGGTAGGCCAATTAGCGGCTGGTATCGCTCATGAAATAAGAAACCCAATGACTACGATCAGAGGTTATCTACAACTGTTGGGCGAAAAACCAGAATATGAAGCACAAAAGTCTACCTTTGCGCTTATGGTTTCGGAGGTGGATCGTGCAAACTTCATTATTACAGAATTTCTCTCCTTGGCTCAGACAAAACCAACTGAGTTAAAATCCCAAAGTCTTAACGACATCATCAATCATGTATATCCTCTTTTAGAAGCGGATACTTTCACCAGAAACAAACAAATTTATTTCTTTCCTGGAGAGATTCCCAATCTAGAACTTAACAAAAAAGAAATCTTGCAACTGATCATTAATCTAGCCCGTAATGGTCTTGAATCTATGGCCGTAGATGGCACCCTAACAATTATAACCTGTATTGAAGGTGATAAGGTAGTACTTGAAATTGCGGATGAGGGGTGCGGTATTCCGCCAGAAAATCTTAACAAGTTAGGAATCCCTTTCTATACGACCAAAGACGATGGAACTGGGTTAGGTTTAGCAACATGCTACAAAATAGCCGAAGCGCATAACGCTAAGATCAACATAAATTCAAGTCCTAGTGGTACAAAAATCTATATTATTTTTCCTATTCCGGGTAAGGAGTAGTAATTATATATAGATAAGCGAATTATAAGCATGTCTTCAAGGGCGTTTGGTTAAAGTAACACAAGGTTCTGAAATAGGAGGTTTAATGTTAATGAGTATTTTAACAGAGCTAATAATAAGAGGTGTCTTAGTTATTGCGTTAAATGATGGCATTATACTTTACGTGATTAAAAAGCGTTCTACTCCAATAACTACTCCAATAATTTTAGGAATAATTTTAGTAACAAGTGTCGCATTTGTGATTAATACTTGGTATTGTCTTAAGAAGAATGGAATAATTTAGGATTAAGCATTAAGCATTTAGAAATCATGATAAGACGCATTTTTCTTATGATGCGCCTTATGGCAATAATTCCAACTTCCAGTTATTCTTATACGGTGTAATGACAACCGTTTCGCATTATCCACATGAACAACAAATATAAGCTAGAACTCTAAAAGCTTGGCTTATATTTATATAAAAAGCATCCTTGGTAAACCTAAGCGGCCACAAGGATGTTTTTCTGATCGATTTTCAGTTCTATTACAATAAGTGCTGAAATTGTGCAATTACCTCGAATCGATGAAGTAGTGAAGAAACAATAGCCCCGTTGCCTTCATTTGCCTATGAAAGCTGAGGATTATATATAATTTTCTTTTCTCTTTTGATGGCAAATGAAACATAAGCGACCAGAGAAATAATGAGTATTGTTGATACCAGACTTACTGGACCCGTTCCAAGCCCACGTTCGTGTGCCAGCCAATCTGCAAAGGAGGCTCCGAGAGGCCTTGTAATTATATAGGCGAACCAGAAAGCAAATACTTCATTCATACCAAACACTTGATAGGCCACCGCTGGGACAGCAATCAAACCGATAAAAATGAATCCCGATACCAAATTTCCTAAGTGGAGGCTCATAGCTGTATAATCTCCCAGAACAGTTCCAAGCATAAATGTGGCAAGTACTGTAGCCCAGTAAAAAATCTCACGACGGAGTGTGTTGATATTATGTACATTCAGAGTCTTTTCCGTACCATACCAAGTTATTATGACAATTGCCAAAATTGCCGCAAATACAGTAGATGTAATCATCAAAGAACCCAAATGCACAGCATCCGCTGCAGCTGTGCCAAATACAGCTACTGCTGCGACATTTAACCAATATTTCCATGGTACATAGCGTTTTGATCTGATCTGCAGTATCATCGTTATGAGTAGAACCACGCACATGATTCCCATTACCGGAGTAAAGGATATTGACATACCTGACTGAGTACCTCCTGGTCCATTGCTCATTGCAAAGTTTGGCTGGGAGCCAATATTTGCTAGAGTACCAACTGCCGCATGGCCTATTCCAGAGGGTTGTCCCCCCCTGTGATTTTGCGATCCCAGACCTGACAGAAAGTCGGATGCTGCCTCACCCATAAAAGTGGATAACAGTTTAATGATCCAAAACATGATTGAAACTTCCGGAACCTTATTTAGGACATATTGCACGGGAGTCATTGTGTTTGTTAAAGGTTTACGCATATTCATGCTTTCATGCTTTCTTCCTTTCTTGTTTGTTATTAAATTTGCCTAACCAATATTTACTTAGGCATTAACAAAAAAATAAGAAGTCAATTTCAAGCTCATTAAAAAGAGACGTATCCCTTGAAATATGTTTTAATTGTTAATTACTACAAAAACAAAAAAACATAACAAAGGATACAGAAATATGATACTTGGTATT
>JARLHW010000272.1 GCA_031292075.1 Desulfosporosinus sp. | reverse complement strand
TTTTGTCATACCAACCAACCCCAAATTTTCCTCAAGTGACTGGACTAGCGGTATTTAAACGTCTGCCAAATAATAAATACAAATATGATATTTTCTTTCAAGGGTCCCCTATGGTATTGGTTACAAATGAAGGGACTAATTTAGAGAAAGATTATGGTATATTTTTCGGCATGATTACCGATAATCAACCAACCAAGTATTTAATTACGGTTGATGGTGGTAAAGAGTTTACTGATACTATTGAAAAGAACAAGTATGTTATCAGGGTATATGATTTGAACAAGCATAAAGGGTTTGGAATGAAACCAATTTATAATTAGGCGAGGTCGTATTCTAAATGGCGGCTTCATATCATAGGTAATCCGTTATACCCTTTGGCTGTTCAATACAAATGGTCTAGGACTTAGTTCTCATTATCCATAATACGCCGCATTAATATTGCGTAATTCCAAGTCTGCGTAGGAATGGGCTAAATTTGAAAGTTGTTCAGTAACGCGATTGAGGACACGAACCATTCTATCGTGTGTTATAACGTAACGGATCGAGGAGGTAATCCAATAGATGCTTAAGGAAAACTGGGTAATTTTCACTTGTGTAAGCGGCCATACTTTTGGCATAAACACTGAATCAATAAAGGAGAACCTAGACGATGCAGAGGAGGTTGAAGAGGATGCTCGTTGTCCGGTCTGCTTAAGAGCCGCTGAAGGTATAGTTGATCGGACTGTTCTAATTGCAACCAATGAGGATGACGAAATCGCTTTAGATGATTTTTATGAGTCTTTGAAGAAGTAGTTATAAGAAGATTATGTTAGCTAATTCGTCTATTGATATATCTATTATGTCGCCAATTGTAAGTATAGAAAAAATTTAAAAAGAAATCTCCTTAAATTATTGACGAACGGTCAAAAAACGGGGTAAAATGGACTAAATCGAGATGGGGTGAACCCCCACTAAAAATATATAAATATATGGAAGTCTCTCTTGTGGGGGGCTTCCTTTAGTTTTGCTCAAAAGGGATGCGCATACTACAAAACGAAAAAGAGAGGATGAACGAAATATGTTCGTAACAACCAATGCACTTACCTGTGAGAAATGGCACAACTATAGTACCCCAAGGGGCTAACCCGTAACGCCAAAACATCACTCAATCTAAAGCTATAACTTGCCCGTATTCTAAAAGGAAGGAATGGTATTAAAGGATGATCAAAGACTTCCAAAAGGACAATAACATTATCGGCTTTTTCGCTGTAAAAGACATTACCGAAAGAGAAACAAAAGACCTAAAAAAATACCTCGATCTCACCCTGGTTGATGCCAGCGGACAGATCAATGCCAAAGCCTGGGATATAGCGGAAGCTATAATGGGAGAACACCCCAAAAGGGGAGATATAGTAAAAGTCGATGCCGTGACTCAGGAGTATAAAGGAACTCTACAGCTCAAGATTAACAAGCTGCGCAAAGCTACGGAAAGTGATCAGTACGAACCACAAACGATCATTCCATCAGCTCCAACGCCACCGGATCGGATGTGGGCCATTCTCATCCGGTTCATAGAAGCCATTGCAAACGACAAGCTCAAAGTTGCTGTCAACACCGTTATCCAGCAACACAAAGGCAGATTAATGTTCTACCCAGCCGCAAAATCCAATCATCATTCATACCAGGGCGGTCTGCTCCAACACATCACGACCATGCTCCTTGCGGCAGAGAAACTAACGACCGTTTATTCATGCAATACTGACTTGCTGTATTCCGGAATCATCCTACACGACATTGGCAAGGTATACGAACTCGCAACCGACGAAACAGGCTTAGGCACCGAATTCACCTTGGAAGGTGAAATGTTGGGACACATTGCGATTGGCCTACGTGTTATTGAGCATATGGAAGCACTCGACGTAGAAAAGAAACTAATTTTACAGCACATGATTCTTTCGCATCACCAAACGCTGGAGTGGGGCAGCCCAAAACGACCCATGCTCAAAGAAGCTGAACTTCTGCATCACCTGGACATGATCGACTCGCGCCTATTCGACTTCGAGAAGGCGACGGCGCTGATCGATGAGGGGACGCTTTCCGCGAGGGTTCATACTCTGGAACGAAAAGTTTACCGACCTATTTTGTCCTAACTGACGTAATCTATTTAAACGCTCGTTTGTCAAAAGGAAAGCGAAAAACTAAAAAAAATTTTGTGAAACATTAAAGAAAGTCTCTTCACTAAGTTTTTTAGTCATGGTACGATAATTTCAGCAACAAGAGAGGTTTTGGGTCACCTCCCTTTTCCTCCCCTGAAGCCGGACCATCTACATTTCGTTATGGTGATGTAGGAACGTCAGGTCCGATCTGCGCTGTTTAGACTTTCTTTTCGCGCAGAGTTTATGCCTCTTCAAGTGAGAGGCATTTTTTTTTGCCTTAAAGTGGATAACAAAAAATTCAACAACGAAAGAAGGGAAATATGCCAAAGCACACGCAAAGACTTAGAAGTCTCTTAGAGATTTCTAACGTCCCCGAAGGACTCATTCAAGAACTGGAAGCAAAGCCCGAAACCTATCAAATTTCATTCATGGAAGCCATTGAACAAATCACGCGTAACGAAGTCCTAAACCTGATGGCGTTCATGGAAGCGAAAGAAAATCTCAGGGCAAAAGCAAAACGTTAAGTGAGCTAGGCGTTTCGTTGACGTCAACTCAACTGTTTCTGGAACGAAAGGAGAAAGGGTCATGTTGGATCTAGGAGGTCTTGTCCTGCTCCTCGGCTCGCTGGTTGGAGCTATAAAAGGACTAGGGTTACCGCTTTGGCTTCCTCAGGGAGCAGCTATTACCGCACTAGCCTTGTTGATGTATCAAGGGCTGTTCAAGCGGTCACGGTTTGCCCTTATCCATGCTATTCTGGAACGTGAACAAAAGATGTTGGAGAAAGCGGCAAAGACCCTGATCTGTCCAGCTTTTTCACCAACGAAATGCAAGGAAAACTCGGTGCCAAATGGAAAGACCTCGCGCTCGGGCTTCGAGCGCAAATCGAGAACATCGTTTCGAATGAGGATTTAAAGCGAATTATCACAGGAGATAGCGGCATAAACCTTGACCAGCACATGGCCGAAGGGGGAGTCATCGGCATTAACACCGCGCTTGGTAAGCTCAAGCGCTCGGGAGACGCTTTCGGTCAGTTCATGGCGATGCACCTCCAATCCGCCGCCTTCAGACGACCCGGCACGGAAAGAACGAGAATCCCGCACTATCTGATCATTGATGAAATGTCGCGTTATATTAACGCTGACACCGAAAAATTCCTCTCCATTGCAGCGGAGTACCGAGTAGCAGGCATCTTTGCCGTGCAGTCCTTTTCACAATTAGAAATTGGCGCAGGTGACTTAACTCCCAAAGCTATGAAAACCGCCGTTCTTACCAACTGTCGAAACAAAATTAGTTTTGGCGGCATTACCTACGATGATGCAGAATACTTTGCCAATGAACTCGGCAAGAACTGGGAGGTCATGCGCCAAAGCACCTATGACGGATTCGCCTTCGCAAGTTTCCTGCCCAAAACCTACAGAGATACCGAGCAGGAAGAGTACCGTATCCGCCCAACGGATATTCAGGATGGGCTGCCAAGATTTCATTTCATCCACAAATTGCTACGAGATGGGCACCCCATGAAGCCAGGCATCGCTCTGGGTCAATTCGTTCCCACAGACTGGCGAGAGAAAGCAAGAACCATTAGCAATCTTAACATTCCTCAAAAAGATGAAGCACCTCAACATAGAGGGCTTTTTTCTTTGCTCAAAAAACATAGGCAACAATCCTTGAAGGGGGGTGATACGACAACAATCACGCAAGCAACGGAAAGTGCACCAATGAATGACCCTTTAAACGATTCCAAGGAATCTAAAAAGATTATTGTTAAACCAAAAATGACTTTCATGGAATCCGATGTAAAAACGCAACCCTCGGCTAGACTTCCAGAAACGAAACGAACCAACGCTCAAGCAGAGAACGAGAATCAAGGCGAGAAGGCTCCTAATGAGAAGCCAGAAAAAAGGCAAGTTGGTGACGATCAATCAAGTGACCAACCCTTTGTCTTCATGTAGAAGACTCTTGCGAAATCCCTTAGTTTGGACGAAGAAAGCGGGAACCCCAGTGTTCGTTGATGATTACCAGTGATCAAAAACAAAAAAGAAAGCGAGTGGTAAAAATGGATTTACTGAAACGAATGATAGAAGGTTATGATGAACAAAAGGCTCTGGAAACAATTGCCCTAACGGAAAAAGACTACTGGCAGGATGTGATCCGCGCCGAGCAGAACCGCCTTGTCCTCCAGGAGGACGTTGCTGGGATTGAAACGCATGGTGAAACCCCTTGCGCTGTCGTTTACATCGGGTCAGTGAAAGGGTTGATCCCAGTCTATGAGTTCGGTATTGACCAGAACAATTGCGTAAAAAGCAAAGATGATCTCAAAGACGGAGAAAAGCTCAAGCACAGCTATCAGTTCCTACGTAACATGACTGGACAAAAGATTGCCTTCATGGTTAAGGGACACGTCAAGAAAGATAACGTGTTTATGGCAAGTCGCAAAGAGGGGATCGAATGGATGCGCAAACGGACTGAAGGGGACTTAGCTGTTGGTGACAAAATTTTAGCAGTTGTACGAAAGGTTCTCCCCACTCGGATTATCGCGGATATCGGTGGAATGACAGCGTTTCTATCCGCCCCAGATTATCAGCACGGCTGGAGCGATGACCTCACAGAACTTGCCCAAACTGGGGATCATATTATGGTCAAATATCTTGGATATGATAAAGAAAAAGGTGTAGCCACGATCAGCCGAAAAGCTCTCATTCCTGACCCGTGGGAGAAGATGGATCTTTTAGAACAAGCAGAATACATCAGTGAAATCATGGGGGTTCGCGAAAATGGTTGTTACTTCCGTGTCAAAACGAAAAATGGATATGTGGACGGATTTTTGCGCCATCCACGACATGAGGTATTAAACGCAGAGAATTCAAGGCCACTATCCAAATGATAGTAGCCCATTTGACTTTACCATGCCTTTAGTCAAGTCTGCTCGGCGCTATTCATGCCCCAAGGATAAGATGTGGTTCGAATAAGAAGGATTGGAAACAAACACCATAGTAAATCGACGTGAGCGAGAGAAAAACGGACTTTGGTCTTTAAAACAAAAACACACTCAGATGGCAAACGTGACAAAAACGAAAACAGGTCAATCGGCTGCCAGGGAGGAATTTGGGCGAAAATGGAGAATTAGGTTTAATGAACTTTACATAGTGTCTTTTATAGGACTCTATGAACAAGTTTATATCTATGCAACTGGCTTTAAAACCTTTGATAATTTTAACATTTTGTTTAATTGATATATCATATTAATAGGGGCAGATATAACTGAAATTGTCAATTCCACCAATATTACACCTAATCCAGCAAAACCTTTTACGTTAATTCCAAGTTTTACATAATGTCCAAAAGGTATAATAAAACATATCAAATAAATAATAGCTTGCGAAATTAAAGAGAGGTTCGCAACAAATGATAGAAATCTATTCACATCTATTATAAATGCTGTAGAAATAACTATAGAATCTGTATTCGTATCTACAAATTTGAGTTTTATAAAAGAGATGATGCAGAAAATAATGAAAGTAAATATTAAACCAGCAATCAATGAATTCCGAAAATATTTCTTTATTTTTACTCTTTCTTTTTGAGCGCAGTCATTACAATAATGTACCTTTAGATATGGTTCCGAAAGCTTTATATCACAATTCCAGCAATTTTCCTTTCTTGTCATATTATTCACCCTCCCTGTCCAAATCAAAATCCTCCAAGCTTTTTAGATTAATTATTCTTCTTCTAGAAAAGCTTGGAAAATACCTTTAAATACAGACGCGCTGGTGCTATTTCACGTATCTTGTTATCAGACTCAAAAGGTATTTAGCAATTGGTATAAGCGGTTTCGAGTGCTTTTTATGTTCGTGCGGTGTTCACCCAGATCAAGACTTTACATGGGGGCAGTTCAATATGGCAGCTCTTTACGTAATTTACAGGACTCATTAATTAAATATATTTGATAATTGCCACTATATATAGTACTACAAACATAGGGGGTAGAGAGGTTGAGCAAGCTTAAAAAGTTACTGAACTTATTTGGAATGATTCTAAGAACGTAAGATTTAAAGAATTAGACAAAATATTAATCCATTACGGATTTACTAAACGTCAATCATCTGGAGGCTCAAGTCACTATTACTACACAAAAGGAGAAAAGCTTCTCTCGGTCCCATTTCACAAACCACATATTAAAGTCATATACGTTGAGCGAGCCATAGAACTGTTGGAAGGAGAGATTAATGATGACGAATAAGGGGCTTGATTATTATTTAGCACTCCCATACAAATACGCTTTATATCCAGCCGAAGAGGGAGGGTATGTAATTGAGATACCTGATCTGCCGGGTTGCATTACCCAGGCTGAGAACGCTGAAGAAGCATTGGCCATGATCGAGGACGCCAAAATAGGATGGATAGAGATAGCCTTGGAGCAAGGCATCGAAATTCCTGAACCGGCTAAAGACGACTACTCCGGAAAATTTAATGTGCGAGTCCCAAAGAGTCTTCACAAATATTTAGCCGAACTCGCTAAAAAGGAAAATATAAGCCTTAATCAATTAATTCTTTATCATCTTTCTCGGAGTGCAGGATTTAAAGGTTAGTGCTTAAGACCACTCATAATATGGCTATGAGTGGTCTTTCTATCCTTATGGTGTATTTCAGCCGTTACTCTACGTAACAGGTTTTATAGGACTCCCAAAGAAAAATTCTTATGTCAATCGTTCTTTAGAGTAGGGAAAACTAGCTTCATACTATTAAATATTGTCTTAATGTGGGTTTTACTCATTTGGTTGGCCCTTATCCCCCCTTAAAGAAAATTGCTCTCAAAAAGGGAATCTTTTCTTTTATTTATGATCTTACCATTTTATAATAATTACATACATTATTTTAATTTTCGAGACTGCACCACCCTACTCATGGGATTTTTGTGGAAGAGTTGCCCTTGGTATTTGATTATCCTTGCACCACCCTGACTTGAAAGAGCGTTGTGGATGAAGGAGCAGGCTGTCTTCACTAAAGGTTACGGAAGATGAAGAAACAGGAGAAGACGCATTTTCACGGTACAACGTATCGCTGTACTGTGCTAGTTCCAGTGTTATACTTTAATTACTTTTACTGGACGAAAACTTGAAAAGAACATTATAAAGGGACGTATTTGCCTAAAAATGAGGGTAGATGCGTCCCTTTTTGTGTTTATATGCAAGGTCAAAAAACAAAAATAAGGGAAGTGTAAACACTTCAAGGTAAAGCAACAAAAGAAGGTCAGAAACAATGCTTACACCCTTGGAGTAACCCAAGAAGTGTAATTTATTGAACGCCTCAAACGTGTGGGGCATTAGGCAATGAGCAACTCGATACCTACAAATACTCTAGAATTAGAAATCAGAAGAAACGTAATAGAATTAAAGAATAATAATAATATTTTAGGTGAAAAGACTCAGGAGTACAAAACTTCTGAGTCGACTTTTCAGCCTAAAGGCAGGTCTTGCAAACATGAGTATTTACTCTATGTTTCAATACTACTAAGTAAACAATAATTGATAAAGCAATTAAAACAGATGAGAACAGGTATATATACGCAAATCCAATATTTTGAGATACTAATCCCCACATTATAGCGCCAATCCCCATACCAATATCGTTTGCAGCAAGAAACGTTGCGTTTGCCGATCCTCTTCTTTCAACAGGTGCGAAAGTTACCACTAATGCATTTAAAACAGGTTGAACAGAGCCATAACCAAGACCATAAAATACCCCTGCAACTAAAAACATAAGAAGTGAAGTAGACTTAGTTAATAATAACAAGGATATTATTAAAAGCACCAAACCCGGTAAAATTACTTTTGAAGCCCCAATACGATCAGCAATCTTGCCTGTAGTTGGTCTTGTTATGAATAATGCTGCTGCAAATACAATAAAAAATAAACTGATGTTTCTTATGCCAGTGTAAACTGCATATGAAGGGATAAAGGTCAAAATTCCAGAGTAACTTATAGCAACAAAGAAAAAAATAGCCGAAGGCAGAATCGCCGTTTTTTCAAAAATCACTGGTTGATTTGATTTCCTTATTCTTTCTCCCTTTTCTTGTTGCTCATAATTTAATAGAAATCCCAGAACCAACACGATTATCTCTAAAAAAGCTATTACAATATAGCATATAGAATAATTAAAATTCTCAACAATATAAAGCCCAAGAGCGGGACCAATAGCTAAAGCAATTGATGTTGACATTCCATAATATCCTATTCCTTCAAATCTTTTGAAGGGTGGAATTAGATCTGAAACTATAGTACTGGTGGATGTACTTACTGCACTCCATCCAATACCTTGTATTACTCTCAATATCAAAAGCATGGTAATAGAGTTGAATAGGTTATAACCTATTATAGAGATTAATAATATTATATTTCCTATTTGCAATATTGTTTTTCTTCCCTTATCATCCAGCAAATTACCAAACCATGGACGTGTAATAAAACATGTAAAAGTAAACACTGCTGAAATAACGCCTGCCATAAGTTTGCTTCCACCAATATGTAGTATAAATAAAGGTAATATTGCCATTAACATGTAAATCAAAGTATAAGCTATTAGATTTACCATCATAATAATTGAAAAGGGTTTAGTCCATAATTTTTCGCCATTAATTATTTCTTCCAAAATACGACTCCGTTTCTATGCGATATTGGTAAGACCGATTTTGACTATAAAATCTACAATTCTATAATATGCTCCGAAAACCCTTAACGTCAAGGCTTGTCGATTTAGGAATCATCGTCATAAAAATTAAACGTCGTAGTTCAAGAGATAGAAAGTATTCCTCGGGACAAATTGGAAATACCATAGTTGCTTCGATATTTTTAATAGCTATAATTCTTCACTGTGTTTTCTAAACAGTCAAGCAGATAACCGATATAATTTAATGAGTCTTTAAGAAACTCAAAATAAAAGTAACACCGACACACGTGGAGACGGTGACTTGTCTCAATAAAATAGACAGTTAGAACCCGCCACATTGAGGGCAATTCTGCCGCTCACTTGGAAGTGAGCACCGTAGGGGCATCCTAAACTGTCATTAATTAATAACGGGAAATTGCTCCTAGGTCGCTGGCAAGGTATTTACTGTTGTGAATTTGACGGTCTCGTGAGCGTACCTGTTATGTGAAAACCCTTGGTTGGGGCGCGCATTCATCTCATAAGGCTTTAACTCCATTCTTGTCAAAATATATATAAATATTATAAAATCGCATGAGACTTATCGAAAAATAAAACGAGGGTGGAATTTTATTGAAGCTGGATAGCGTATTAGATGTTGCCCCAAGCATAAAGGATTGGAATGAACAAGATGTTACTGTTCTTGTCACCGATCTAGAACGAGTGGTTAAATCCTGCATAAATCCAAAATTGGATATAGGGTTTCGCGAAGGCGATATGGTCCCAGAACAATCAGCCGCTTACAAAGCCATTCGAAGTAGGCAACGGATAATTGCAAGGGTTAATGATCAAACAAAATTCAAGATACCTTATGTTGCGATATCGAATCCCATTATAGATAACGAGATTGTGGTTGGAGTAATTTCGTTAGTTATATCTATTGAGAGATATGAAAAATTAGTTAGCATGGGGGAAGAACTACTTGCTGCAGTTGAAGAAATAGTAGCATCTGCCGAAACTCTTTCGGCACAGAGTGAAGAATTTTCTGCTACGGCTAGAACGATGGATGCCGAAACCCAAACTGTTCAAAAGGAGATCACACACGTTGCGTATATCACAGATGAAATTAGAAAACTTTCTTCTCAAAGCAATATCTTGGGAATAAACGCTTCAATTGAGTCTGCACGTGCTGGTGAACATGGGCGGGGCTTCGCAGTCGTGGCACAAGAAGTAAGGAAGTTGGCCGATAATACAAAGTTATCAGCAGGAAGTATTGAATCAGATGTCCAAGAAGTCAAGGAGTCCATCCGACGGTTGGTGGAGTCTGTAAGCGAGTTGGCGACCATAAGTGAAGCTCAAGCGATAGGCATAGTTGAATTGACCAAGGCTATTGCCCATATTGCGAGTATGGCACAAGAATTAGTTGTTCTTGGAAATAATGTTGGATGATTCTCAAAATACATCTACTAATTTTCAACTCAAACCGTCCCGCCCAATTCAAAACAGATCCAATTGTGGGTAAATCCAAAATGAGAATAAAGGGTGATCACTATGTATATCGCTTTTCAGCGGATGAAAAGGTCAAAGCTCGGCTTGATTCTGTCTGTAAATCTCTTGGTATTACCTATGAAGAGTGGTTCGAAACCGCTTTAATAGAATCAGAGCATGACGTTTTGGCTGAGGTTTTGTCCGGCGATGAATCCGAATGGATGTGAGATGCTAACCACTGTCGCTTTGTTCGCCGTTCTGAGGCTGAATAAGCGTCCTTTTTTTATTTCTACCTGGAGGAATTTAGAGACTTATGAAGAACTTGTTTGCAAGAAAATAATAACTAACGAGGGTACAAAATGGTGATCGAAAGACAGATTACAGTCTATGAGTGTTCTTTTTGTCAGAAGACGTATAGCCAAAAAGAAGACGCAGAACGATGCGAAACTTCCTGTGCCAAACTATCAGGTTCCCCTGACATAGAAATTTTGAAATTGACACAACGTACCTTTAATTGCCTAAAAATGGCTGGCATAGATACTGTTCAGGAAGTTCTCGAAAAGACAGATAGCGATTTGTTAAGGATAAAAGGCTTTGGAGATTGGTGTTTGCGAGATTTACATAAGCAATTACAGCCGTTTGGAAATCAAACCGAAGGGCTAGAAGAGCCATCGAGGAATGCTAGACCGCAAAGGTTTATTAACAGTGACGGAACGTTGGATTTGACGGAGTTTGTGGAAACCCAAATTACACAGTTCGTGGATCGCCAAGATTGGATCAGATTATATAAAGGCTATCACTGGCGCAGCGATACTTGGACTAAAGGAGAAAGGATGGATTTAAAGGGCCATAATAAGTCTGGTCTTTCAGCAATACTCAGCTTACCCATCGGTGGTTTAGGACAAATCTACAATAAATTTAAGCCAAAAGCGAAGGGAAGAAGGGATAGCGATTCGGACCGAGTACGAATCAATTCCTAAAAAAGCATGTTCCCAATTCATTTTCTCAAAAGCCGTTCAAAACCTTGTATAACAGGTCTTATCTTGCTCCTCACGATGGCCTTTCTATTAGTGATGCCAGTCGTAGTCTTTGCTGATAATTCTACCTCAAGTACCTCAAACGGAGGAACTGACATTTTAAGCACCGTGACAAACGCTTCAAGTGCTGGTAGTGCAGTCGATACCCTCCAAGCGAGTGCACAAACGGCTGGTAACTCGTTCATCAAATTCTTACGCACTAAAAATACCATGGTTCCCATGGCTGAATGCCATGTTCGAGGCATTATTAATTTGAGGGAAAAAGTTGATACAGTTAGTGAGGCTGGAGAACAAGGTCGTGGGTTTGCCGTTATCTTACCGCCTTTGACAGCAATCTCACCGATGCCATCTTCAACAGAAAGCAGTGTCTGAACATGTAATACCCGGATTGGTAAAAAATTTGACAGGAAAGAGCAGTTCTATTGCCAATGAAGTTATTGTTGTACGCCTGTTTCTCCGATAAACTTGTTGATACGTATTATTTCACAAACAAGCCAAAGCCTGCTTACTGTATTAGTTACATACATGCTTTTACGGTCCGAAAACAAAAATTACTAGGCTATTTTCTTATCGGATTTCATAGTGGCCAGATATCGAAGGGTATTGTTCTTTAATTCTCCCGATGCGTTCGGACACCTTGGTCGCCATCGTAGGGGTATATGGAAAGGCTGGGGATGTCTGTTTTACAATGATGATTAGGTTTTCCTCTGACAAGTGTTCAATCGATATGAACATTATTACCCTTTTCTGCTTTGGACTTATACATTAATTGATCAGCTCTGAGTATTAAAGAATCTAGATTATCAGAATGTGTACGTAATGTTACAACTCCAAAGCTAGCAGTTATATTTATTTGATTAAGTTCTATAAGAACCTTCCTATCTTCTACGGCAAACCGTATTCGTTCAGCGATTGCCGCCGCTTGTTCTTTTTTCGTATCTGGAAGGCAAATGACGAATTCTTCGCCACCATATCGACCAATAAAGTCATACTCTCTACTTTGCGTTTGTAAACAATCCGCAAACTCTTGCAGAGTAGTATCTCCAGCCTGGTGACCGTATGTATCATTTATAGATTTAAACTTATCAATATCAGCCATGATTAATGCAAAGTCTCGGCCATGTCTGATTGATCGCTGAAATTCTTCCTCAAGTCTTTCCATGAATGACCGTCTGTTTAATAAACCAGTTAAATAGTCTGTGCGAGCAAGAGTTTCCGCCATGTCACGGGCCTTTTCCGCTTGTACTTTGGCAAGAAGCAATTCCTCTTCGGCTCCCTTTCGACGGGTAATATCCTGTATTTGGGCAATTAAATATGAGGGATCTTTCTTATCATCTCGAATCAAAGACAGCGTTACATAGTTCCAAACAATACGACCCTCTTTATGAAGACTTCTTTTCTCAACATGACAAGAATCTATTTGACCGGATAATAATGATTTCATCAACAAGGTCTCT
Organism: Desulfosporosinus sp.; assembly: GCA_031292075.1. Lineage (GTDB taxonomy): Bacteria > Bacillota > Desulfitobacteriia > Desulfitobacteriales > Desulfitobacteriaceae > Desulfosporosinus. The sequence continues at coordinate 8,993 of JARLHW010000272.1, read as the reverse complement.
TTTCCAAGGTCTTCAGGGTAGGTCGTATCTTTATAGGACATTGTAAGCATTTCAACTTCTGAGTAACCCAATATATCACATAATTTACGATTAACACGAAATTGTTTTCCATCCAGATCTATCATTGACATTCCAATATCTGAATGGTCAAAAACACTATTAGATCTCTGTTCGCTAAGCCTAAGTTTTATTTTAGTTTGTTTTTGTTTTTTGAAAGCCAGATGGACAAAAATACTTGAAATTATTATGATGGAAACGAGTATTACCCTATGAGCTAAAACATGCATATGTATCCCAGGCAAAAAAAGCAGATTCTGAAAAAAAGTACCATCGTGAAAAACTTGAGAACTCAATATCGAGTCTAAAAACCATACAAATAAAGCTATTCCAATTCCTATAAATATCATCTTGCACTCCTGAACTTACGAAATTATATATAACTTCGATAGCTATCTGTGTATTTCCTCTATTTGGTCACATATAACCCATGTTTTGCTGTAGCAAATTAGAGATTACAAAAAGCAGGGAGCATTTTGCGAATGAAAAAGCCACTATCTCTAGTGGCTTTAAAGACTGTATAAATAAGAGCACGTAATGATCTTACCTAACACCAATATAGATCACTTATTACCTAATCATGATCTTCGGACCATAATCAAGCAAATCACAACCTATATTCATGATTCGTTCGACCTTACAAGATATCTACCCAGCTATAGACAACCTTTCGGCTGTAGATAACCGAATTTCTTACACATGCATATATCTACCGACATATGGTTGAGTAAGAACAATTCAACACCCTGCAAAATCTTAGCTCGACCCTTTATGATAAGTTGGAACCTTAAAACAATCAAAAATAGACTGCAGTAAAGCTTTTCCTAACCATAAAAGATCTTCCCTCCGACTATAAACAAGCAATTTAACACCTGAAGATAATCTTTGGCCGACCCATATACACCCAGTAATGAGCATATATACATCTTGGCTCAACCATTACATACCCTTATGATCATAGAATGCTCATTTGAACGTTTTAATATGCTGGTAAGTTAAGGGGATAATTTAGCGTACTATTATCATAAAGCCTTAGTATCACTATAGTATACTTAGCTCCCATTTAAAGGCTTTTACACGAAAAGAGAGATATCCATCGATATCCCTCTTTTACGATCTGCCGTATTACCCTAAATTATATTTTGCTTCCGCCTTTAAGGTGCTCTTCTGCAAATTGAATCATCCGTTTGGTCATTTGGCCACCTACTGAGCCATTTTCACGACTTGTACGGTCACCACCGAGTTGAAGTCCCATTTCGTTAGCTACCTCATATTTGAATTGATCCAATTGTTGTGAAGCTCCTTGAGATGCTGGCGTATTCGAGTTTCTTTCTCCTGCCATGATTTGTGCCCTCCTTCATAGTTGTGTTATTAATTCTTTTCGATGGAATAAATGTATGAACTTATCTTATCCATACGGCAATGCAAAACACTGGTAATTTATACCGAAAAGGTTACGCTTATGATGCGCGAATTATATAGGGCTTAATTACGGGTTCAACGTTTAGGTAATGCTGTAATCTCGATTTCCGGAAAGAAGATCAGAAAATTATGACGACATACATCAATACGCATGAATTCTTATCTTTTCGCCTGCGCTCAAGGAAAAAGTAGAATTTGCGATATAAATAATACCAATAAAACATTTCAGAGAGGGATGGACATGCCCGATTTGAAGCCAGAGTTCCTTAGTATAAGTAGATTGGAACTCTGGCTTTTGGTGTCATTATAATTAAAATATGTAGAGCAATCGAGGCTTTAATTCATAAGAAATTCACAACTAATTCATGAGATACTCGTATCCCTAATTTACACTAGGGATATGGAACAGCAGTAAATTAGCTCAAAATGTAGAATGAATACTAAATTTGGGAGGAAAATAATGAAGAAATTCAGCAAGAAAATCATGGCAATCGTAGGAACAGCAACATTAGCAGTAGGTCTTATGGCGTTACCTGCTCTAGCGGGAACGACTCAGCAACAAGGAAATAACTGGTTTAGTCAAATGCAAGCATTTATGCAAAATAGTTTTTTACCCAAACAACATCAAGAATTAATGAATTCTCAGGCTATGCAAAATCTTCATAATTCAACAGCAATGCAAGAAAGCAATATAACGGCCATGCCAAACCTTATGAATTCTGATCCAGCGGTTAAGGCTCAGCTTGGAAAAGATAATCTCGCAAAAATGAACCCAATCATGAGCAATGCCGGAAGCAAGGTGATGAGTAAAGGAAGTGTTACTGGCTCCGGGAGTACCATGATGAATGGCAACGGGGTATCAAGCCGGGGTAGCAATATGATGGGCACGAGTGGCACAATGCTTTATTAAAAAATATACCTTATAAGGGGGGATCTTGTATGATGTTCGGGCTAATAATCTTGATTATAGCTGCCTTTTACATTTTCAATTCAGCTGATCATGAGAGACGATCAGCTTAAATCATCAACTACCAGCCGAGGCTCCGTTGGATATCTTAAATGAACCAATTAATTCCAAAAAATAAAAGGCCATAAGGAATAACCAATTAAGGTTAGACCTCCATGGCCTTATTTCTTGTCTTATTGTATTTTATTTCGACAAATAATTTAAATCTCCTGCTTTTATCAATGAAAACAGCTAAGGATTAATCCTCAACCACTTTTATCTCTTTAGGAAGTTGGACAATAAACTCAGTCTCTTGCCCAACATTGCTATGGACAGTGATGGTGCCTTTATGGAGGTTGGTAATCTGCTGGACCAGGGCCAGACCAATTCCGGTTCCCCCGGTTTCTCGGGTACGGGATTTATCGGCGCGGTAGAATCGCTCGAAGATATAAGGTAGATCTTTTTCCGGAATGCCGGGGCCTGTGTTTTTAATAGCGATTACCGCAGAATCCGGTGTTGATGTAAGCCTAACGATCACTTTGCCGCTATCATTTGAGTACCGATAGGCATTGTGAATGAGATTGTAAAAGAGCCTGGTTAAAAGCCGCCCGTCTCCCGATATAGTCGCGGGCTCCGGCGAAGCGTTCCAATACAGGGTTAATTGCTTTTCTTGGATTAGAGGATAAAGGCTATTAATCACTTTTTCTAGCAGATGATCCAAGTCTACTGGTTCGAAGATGGGTATTAAAGTACCCATTTCCGCCACATTTAAATCTTTTAGGTCACTGGATAAATCAACCAAACGGTCAATTTCCTCATGAATGGAGGAGAGGTTCTCCTGACTGGCAGGTAGAACGTTATCCTGAAAGGCTTCGATAAAACTCTTGATGGAGGTTAAAGGAGTACGGAGCTCATGGGCGATGTCGGCTGTGAATTGTTTGCGCAGGGTTTCTTGCCGCTCCAAGTTGTCGGCCATGGAATTAAAGGCATTCGCTAATTGACCAACTTCATCACGTGATCGTGTCGAAACTCGTTCTTTGAGATATCCTTGTCCTATTCGTTCCGCAGCTCGGGTTAAGCTCAGAAGAGGAGCAACAAGGTGGCGGCTTGTGTAGTAACTGAGGATCATCCCCAATAAAAGGGCCAAGCCTCCGGCAAATAAAAGCGAACGAAATACTGAAGATTGGAAGAGAACATCTTGAGGATTTAGAATTTGAGCTGTCGACGGGTAGCGAACGAGAGCTGTTGCTATAACTCCGTTTGCTCCGGACACTGTGAGTGTTTTCGTTTTCCAACTCATAATGCCCGATGAGCCTATCGTGCCCATCATACCCATCATTCCCGCAGCACTACCTTGTCCCTGCATCATTGAGTCCATAGAATCATTTAAGGTGGCAATGAGTCGGCCATTGGGATCGGTCAATGTAACCGTCGTGCCAGCTGGAAGGGTATTGCTGATTTCCTCTAAAGAGGCAGAATCCCAAGAACCCTTACTCAGATAGAGGGCGCTTAGGCGTGAAGGCAGCTGCTCTATAGTTTTCTCATTCGTCGTAGTCAGATAGTTACTGAATTGCTGCTGAAAGACAAATTCAACGGCTAGCATGCTAAGGGTAACGGTAATCAGCGCGATTATGATTGTGGACAAAAATAATTTTTTGCGCATCTTACAGCTCCGGATTGGGATTGAACTTATAGCCTACTCCGTAAACAGTGAGAAAAATATGCGGGTCACTCGGGGTTAGCTCAATTTTTTGCCGGATTTTTTTAATGTGTGCATCAATCACGCGATCATCTCCTTCAAAGTCATATCCCTGAACAATTTCAACCAACTGTCGCCGGGAGTACACCCGTCCAGGATACTTAGCCAAAGCCCCCAGAATCTTAAACTCGGTTGGCGTGAGTGGAACTACTTGATTATTTAGGCGAACCTCATGTTGAATATTGTCTATAGTCAGACCATTATTATAGGAAATCACGTCTGCAAGAGGAGTGGTCTCATTGTTTACCCGACGTAAAACAGCTCGAACCCGAGCGACTACTTCGCGGTGGGCTGAAGGGTTTAGTAATATAATCATCCGCACCGATGCCCAAACCTTGAATACGGTCTTCTTCTTCGACTTTGGCAGTGAGCATTATGATAGGGACGGAGGATACTTTACGGATTTCACGGCAAATCTCAATGCCGGACATACCGGGCAGCATCAAATCGAGGATGATCAGATCGTAAGGGTTCTCCTTAAATAGGGTTAGAGCAATCAGCCCGTTTAAGGCAGTAGTAACATGGAAACCTTCTTGCTGCAGGTAAGCTTTAAGAACTGTGGTTATTTTTTTTTCATCATCAACGAGTAAGATTCGCATCAAGAAACAAACTCCTTTTTCATTTATCAAGAATATGGTACATGGTACATCATTGTAACCAAGAAACCAACAGTGAATGTATCATACTTGGGTAATTACTTAAAAAATGAAAGCTTAAACTTTCGGTTCTTAATCTTGTTAACTTACAAGTAGTCTTTATTGATTCTGAGCTTGTTTAATCAGGGCCTTAAGTTGAGCAGAGTTGGGTCCATTGGGATCTTGGTTCAGGGCAGTTTGCCACATCCGGATGGCTGAAGCATTGTTCTTTTTATACTCATACAGAAATACGCCATAATTATTCAAAGCGGGGGTGAAATTTGGATTTATACTTAAGGCCTTTTGGTAACTTTGTTCCGCTAGATCAAATTGTTGACTATAATAGGCAGCTGTCGCCATATCCGTTATTACATTGAGGTCTTGTTTATTCTTGAGAACAACTTGATAATTTTTTACTGCCTGACTATAATCCTCTTTAGCTTCGTTCGGAGCATTTTTTCGTGCTGCGGTTCCTAAATCATAATAAGCATCACCCAAATCCTGCTGCAAACCGATATCATTGGGGCTTGATTTCAGTTGTGGGGTTAGAGTATCTACTCGGTCCTTGGCGTTATTATAGTCACTGTTGCTAGAAGTCGACGAAAGGGGTGTTGAACCACTATTATTATTGGAAAAGAATCCATAGGCCCCAGCTCCAATTAAACATGCGGCGAGCAAGACTACTATAATAACGGTTTTTGATTTTTGGGTTTTCTTTGTGTCATTCATGAACGCCCTCCTGAAAATTCTTAAAAGATATCCTTATAATCTCCCAGAACTCCAATTATATTTTAATTATTCGTTATGATAGCCTAGAATGATTGGCGCACTCGATTTCGCGAGTGCGCTTAAATCCAGAACATAGAAATTATTCTCGACACCTCTGATCCCTGGCATCTGACCTCTGATCTCCGGAATCACATTCGCATTGACATACGGACAGTAAAGGTAAGGAAGTTTAGGATACCAAAGAGCAAGATGACCCCTATATATGGCAAAGAGACAGATAAGGCTTTACTTAAACCATAGTTCTTTTTGGCAATACGATAGACTGCATACATTGAGCCTAGGGTTCCTGCAACCACCAAGAAGTATTGCATAATTTGGATGATTGGGTCGGCAACGAATGAGGTCGATCCTTCAATATGCACCCCGAACAGTCCCATGAAAGTGTAGTATGTTGCTTTTCCCTCCGCCAGAAGATGGAACAGGTTATGGGCCATGTGGGAAGCAAGGTCAAGCGGAATGACTGCATAGCCGAAACGTGCAAAGGCATTACGCAAAGTTTCACCTGTAAAGCGCTTAGAAAAAGCAGTAGCTGCGAAAAGTAGTAATACTGGAGTAGCCATAGCGAGAATAAAGAGGATCGTAAAGGCGATATCTTGATTAGCAATCCCCAAGGTCAGCTCTACCCATTTGAGGAAAGATGGATAAAAATCTAACATAGTGATGTTTTGGACAAAGACGATCCCGACAATGACAATCGCTAAGAAAGACTCTTCAAAATGTGCCTTAGTCATCGACCAAAATTCACTGGTCGGTTTACGGGGGGTTAAACGGATCGAATCATGGGGGCAGCTTTTAATACAGTTTCCACAAAGATTACAATTGGCGTTGTTTTCCATAGTCATCGGAAATTCAAACATTGGACAGCCAGGCGTTTTAGAACTTCCCGTATAACAATTCTTTGTTTTGCAGGTTTTACAAGTATCTTTGTCAGCCCGTAACTCTAGCATACCTGACCTAGAATAGTTGCCTGACAAACTACCGAGAAAACAGAGATAGCGACACCAGGTACGGCGTTCAAAGAGCAAAGCACTTACCATTACGCCACCTAAGATAAGTAATAAGAGGGTTCCAGATCCTCGGGGAGATTCCACAATACCCCAAATGTGATCAGACCAGGTAATAAAGATGAAGGTAATATCGATGATCCAGAGACCGTTCTTGCGAATAAAGTTCGGGACCTTAAGGTTAGCCCCAAATAATTTTTGAGTAAGATCGCTAACCCAGGCAAAAGGGCAAATTCCACACCAAAACCGACCCAGTAGAAAGAAGAAAAAAGGGATCAATGGCCACCAAAGAACCCAAGTGGCGGCGGAACCAAAGTTTTCGCCAACGCTTGTTGGACCTGCCAAAGTTTCTACCATGATCACCCCAAAAACTAAAACTGTGATCCATTGGAAGATTCTTGGGTAGAAGGAACTTTTAAGAAAACGTTTGAGTATAGGAATATTGAGGAAGTTTATGGGCTGTTTTTTAGAAGACATTACAATGGACCTCAACTTTCTTTCTTAGTTTCTCTTTTTCTTTAAGATTGCAGCGAGTATTCCAGCGATCACAACAACACCAGCGACACTACCAATAAGAACGAAATTCGGTCCGGATTTACCGACAGTTATTGGAAAATTGATGGTGCTTTCACCCAAAGATGAAGTAATAGTAATAGCTTGGTTCCATTGCCCAGGTTGGTTGAAGGTCATACCTTCCATCATATATGAGCCGAGGTCCATAGCCATCGAACCCATTGAAGACTGTTCCTGCATGGTAGTTCCACCTTGTTTATCCATACTGGAAGACATATCCATGCCGGCCATATTGTTGTTGTTAGCAGAGCTGCTGTTTATGTTACCGCTGCTACCCATCGTTGCTGGGCTCATCATTACCTTGGCCCCGGTAACCGGTTTGCCGGTAGCTTTATCTTTAACCATAACCGTAAAAGTAGCTGCTTGATTGACCATAAGGGTTTCCGGGTTGGTCTGCATAATCACATGGTAAGGACCAGCATCTTGTTCTTGTCACCTGATGCAGCAAGAGTATTTGTAGTAAACATGAGAGTTAAAAGTAAAATGGATAGAGAAAGAAGGATTTTCTTAATTGGCTTGCTTGATAAGTTCACAAAATACACTCCTCTAAAATTAATGTTAAATTTGCTCATATGAAAATGATGTCATGCTAACGCATTCTATAAATTAGATTATGTTTTTTGGTTTGAAGTCTACTCTGATCATTAGAAGTTGTACTTTAAGGGCAAATAATAAGTGCAGTAACACATTACAGAGATATTCTACACTTTTAGTATCTAGGTATTTGCTCAAAGCTTATCTTTTCCTCGAGTCATAATATCTTCCAGAGAAGAGGAAAGTAACCGCCTCAAGCAATTAGCCAATTCAGTCAAAGCCTAGATTTTGTACATTAACCAATAATGATTTTCCCGTACATACCTTTTGCAGCATGACCTGGGTATTGGCATATATAGTAAAACTCACCACTATCACTTGCCGTAAAGGAAACCTGAGCAGACGGATATTGATTGGCAGCAGCTTCAGGAATCGGTGTGATAAAGCCGCCGGGGTAAACCCCTCCTTGCATCATCGCCATATAATAATATGGCGGGGAAGCGGTTGTTAATTCGACTCCATGTGGCATTCCGGTATCCTCATTGATCAGCTCCATAGTTACTTTAGCTCCTTGAGGGATTTTTAAGGTTGGATTTATTAAGCCGCCTATAACGAATTTACCATCAGCTTCCTCTGGCCCGCCAAACATTACAATGTTTACATCTGTATCGGTGTAGGTTATCGTATTCGCACTTTTGTCGACTGTGGCTTTGGTTAAGGAGGCCGCCATATCCTTTGCCGCACCATTATCATCTTTAATATTATGGCTATAACTACTGCCATTGTCGTAGCCATAACCGCCCATCATACCGTATCCACCCATCATGCCATAGCCTCCACCGTATCCATAAGAACCTGGAGTAGTAACGTCACTTGAATTATTGTCGGCTGAAGACTGTGATGAATTTGCAGATTGTATTGTCGTTGTTGAACTATCGTTAACCGCGCTGTTTTCTTTGGTAGCAACTGTTGTTTCTGGATTGGGAGTTTTATAAAAGGCGAGTGATATTCCTGGAGTTTGTCCGATTGATTGGGTGACAGCTGACCCAGAGTTCATCGCTAATACTGTACCTGAAAGGGCAATCACGCTAGCTAAAGAGAGCCCTACAATCCACTTTGTCTTATTCATTATGTTCCTCCTTGTAAGATAGATATAGGGTTGATGGTTTAAAACCAACCCGAACGTTCCTTGATAACTCACACTTTAATGTTCAGATGAATTAGTTGACACGCTTTGATCTCAACCACTAAATATCGTGGTATAATCACTTTTT
>JARLHW010000271.1 GCA_031292075.1 Desulfosporosinus sp. | reverse complement strand
GGAACAACCAACCACACTCGAGCGATCACTCGACGCAGGGGCAGATGAGAAAGTGCGGCTACCCCCAGCAAAACAAAATAAAAAGACCATAACAGAGATAAGTGCGAACTAAGATTAACCACCACTAAGAGGAAAATAAGAGTGATCACTTTAACCCGTGGATCTAAACCTTGTAAGTACCCCTGACGCATAGCGATCTCCTCAGAAAAGACCGTGTCACGGAGAAAACCCACAATGTCTTGCAGGGTCTTCTCGATAAAATTGCTTTTCCGCCGACCACCACAGCCGCACTGGCACAAAGCAGGGTTCGTCTCACTTAGCCAACTAGGAAGTTCCATTCTGGTTAGCTCCTTCCCGCAGTAGTCGCTGACTGCTTACGCTTATACTGGAATCACAGTCTAAAAGACTATAATATTAGCACATCCCCTTTCAAATAAATAAAAAAGACCACAAAGTTGACTCCTAACAAGTCAAACCTCCATGGTCTTTGCAAACACCTTCATGGTCTTGCTTCTGCAATATTATTATAACTATCATATTCTATACATATTCATAAATTCCTGCTAAATAATTTCTCGCTAAAAAATAAATTGTTCGAGACTCAACTACTTAATATGAACATGGTCGTTTTACCGGTTCCATTGCCGCCTAACACGCAGAGTGGTAGAATAAGACCGTCAGACGGCACAACTCCTTGGAATTTTTCCTGTTGGGTTAGTCCTTTGTCCGCTGCCGTCTAACAGTTGATGGCAATAGAAATAGCCTAAATTACAACAATTATAGCTGTATTTCTTCATAATAATATATCAGGAAATTGTACAAATTAGTAGCCGTGGCAGTTATAGGTGTAACTTACCTCCGAAATGTCGATAAGTCCCATTATGCATCCTTCCTTTAGATCAAAATATCTAAGATCAGTAAGAGAGTAAGCAACGATGCAAAGAACAGACCATTTTTCCAATCCGCTGAGGGTATTGAACTTGTAAAAAATTCAGCCCCGGTACTGGTTTCACTATATCCTCTAGATAACATCGCTTTATAGATCCTCGTACTGCGGTCTAGGGATTTAATTAACACATGCCCGGCAACCTTTCCAATATCGCGGGCCTGTTGTATCCAGGTCAACTGGTCCCCCATTCGACAGAGCTGAGCACGGCGCATACTGCGTGCTGTTTCTTCGACGAGAAAAACATAGCGATACATCATGGCAGCAAGATCAATGATTATTGCGGGAACTTTACATAAGCGCAACGATTCCAAAATCTCTATCATTGGTGTTGAAAAAGAGAGCAAACTTCCCAGTGTAACGGCTGCCATAATTCTAAACAGTATTAAAAACCCAAGCTGCAGACCCTCACGGTACACTGGAAAAGCCAACTTTCCTAGATATATCACCATCAAGGTGTGACTTCCGTTTGTGAACAGCAAACTAAGGAAGACCAACCAAGCTATACCGAAAGGCATACCCAAGCGAATAAAAAGTGTGCGCCAAGGAAGCTGAAGAGTACTAAACAGTAGAATACTGCCCATCCACAACACTGCTACAAGATACCAGTGTTGAAAAGCTGTTGAAAGGATGATGGCACCCAAAAATAATACTGTCTTTACACGTCCATCCCAATGATGTAACGGACTATCCGCTCTAGCCATTTTATCCAAAACTGCAATTTCCATCGCTTACACCACCTTTTTATCGCGTCCTTTTCCGTCCTCTTCCTCTTTGACAGGATTGCCAAAAATCTTTTCCCAGTGATGGCCTACAATTAATCCAGCAAAAAAATTAGCAACCGAGAAGGCGCCAACTTGTGCATCTCCTGGTAACTCAGCAAAAGGATGGTGTTCTCCTTTCGTGACCGCTGTCGCGAGATTGTTGACTGCGTCATCGGTACCACTCGCCGCCATTTGGTGACTGGCCATGTATTTACCAGCTCCAAAGATAAAAAGCAAGATGACAAACATCACAGATAACAGAACTCGAGTGTAGGAATCGAAGAATTTAACTTTTTCTGTGGATGTCTTGACATTACCGGCTGACGACATTTGTTTTTACCTCCTGGCTGGATTTTGAGCGAAATTTAATCCCAGGCAGCAAATCGGGCCGACGACTGACCATAGCTTGAAGCACAGCCGCCGTAAAAACAGCCTCAGCTATAGCCAGAGGTAATTGGGTCGGTCCATAGCCCATAAAGAAAATCATCCATTGTTTAAGTAGGGGAATATTGCCATGTAAACTCAAGGCAAGTTCAAACGCACTGGCTAAATAGGTCAAGATATCTCCCACAAAACCAGCAACCCCCGCTGCCAACCATATGGGACTACCCAGCGCACGCAGTAGTTTCCAGCTTAGGTAACCAGATATACCCCCGACAATCCCCATGGAAAAGGTATTGGCACCAATCGTCGTAACCCCACCATGACCCAAAAATATAGCCTGAAAGAAGAGAACGATGGCAGAAATTACTGCTGTCGCAAAAGGGCCAACTATAATTGCCGCCAACGGCGTACCACAGGGATGAGAACATGAGCCTGTCACGGGTACAGGTAAATGCATACACGAAATAACAAAAACACCTACTCCAACCATAGCTAAGAATGGTTTGTAAGCTAAATTTTCTTGGACTTTTCGTTTAATTTCCATCACACCTGGAATGATGAACGTAGTAGCCGCTGCGTACCACGCAGTACACGCCAATGGCGATAAGATACCATCTTCAATATGCAAATCTTAAAACCTCCACTTATTTAGTACTAGATAACAAAGACACAACCTATAGAAAATGCCAAAATAAAAACCCTTTACCACATATAAGGGTAAAAGGTTTAACTGGTATCAGACAACAATAATGGTCCTGAAAATACCACGAATACACCCCCCTAACATTCCCGTAGGTAGTTTTGACTTGGGATTAAGCAGGTCTCCTGGCTAAAGATCTTCATCAACTCACGTCTTCCCGGGAATGTATCCCAGTGACATCATGTAAGTAGACTCCCTTTTACAGTGGCGGGCACCGCGTCAGCTTAACTGACTTCCCTTTTAAATTCTTTCCCTCAAGAAAGAATCACTCATCCCTAAATATTTAATTATTTGTAATAGTAACACAACTCAAATAGTCTGTCTAGTACAGAAATAACGAATCTTAACGACAATTTATATCTCATAAACTTATAGACATTAACAATAATGCATAACGCAGATTGTTATTTAGTAGTACCATAACCTGCTTCCCGCAGCATACTCCATGTTTGTGTAACAGAAAAGCCTCTATTCTTTTCAGTTTGAACTTCCGTATCCCTCGGATTAGCTCCATATTCTGCATAAAGTTGATTAATACCCGCTAATAAAGTCATTTGCGTAACCTCATGGGCATTCATTGCTCTCTGAGGGCGGGTAACAAGTCTGGCTACTGCTGCTATCTTGGTTAATTCTATGGCAGAAATTTGCCCATTTTCGTATAAGGGCGTTCCTTTTACAGGTGTACGTCGCATAACTGCCATAACTTTAACATTATAATCTCTCGCTCTAATCATTTCTGTTGCTATTTCATCATAGGTATGCTTTACCTACAACAGATTTAGGATGTTCAAGACTCTCTCCGAGAGATTACTGTCTTTTGAAGCCATTCGATTTTTATCGATGGCTTTTTCTGTTTCCAAGACCATTATGAATCCCTATTGTTTATATGACGAGCCTAGCCCATAAGAACAGGTTTGATAATCGAATATCAAAATTTGGGCTTTATCATGTAAGTTCTTTTTGCTATTTATTATTGGCTTATATTGTCATAAGACTATCGGTAGCAATTTTTATCTCCTTACATATTCTATTTCAGAATCAAGTTAGCTACGGCTAACCCGTTCAGAGATCATAAGGAGGTCCAACAAATAGCATGTCTTGACCACCAGACATATTCATAGACAAATTTCTTAATCTTTCATGAAATCGTTGAAGGCTTGTTGCCAAGACGGATTGGCTTTCATGAAGTTCACCAGAATCTTGATGGCATCGATCGTTGCAGTTGAAAGATAGTGTTCCATAGCTTCAGCCTCAACGGCAAAGTTACATTTGCTACATATTAGGGCAAGAAACTCCTGTAACAATTGGTTCCTCGTTACTAAGTAATACCCAAACTCTTTTCCTTGATCGGTAAGCTTAATCTCGCCATATCGTTCGTAATTTATGTAACTCTCATCTCTCAATTTATAGAGGGCTTTAGTTACTGATGGCAAAGCAACTTTAAGCCTTTTACTTATGTCCGTTACCCGAACCGTATCAAGAAATAACGAAAACCGGTAT
>JARLHW010000031.1 GCA_031292075.1 Desulfosporosinus sp. | reverse complement strand
GCGAACGCACGGCGAATTTTTGTCCACGGTTTTGGCGGACAACCATTGATGTCTTAGCCACGCTCTTGAACCTCCTTTTCTCTAATCACGGTACGGCATTCCGAACCCACGAAGCAACTCGCGCGCTTCTTCGTCCGATTTGGCCGTTGTTACGAAGACTACATCCATTCCTCGGAGTTTATCGATCTTATCATACTCCATTTCTGGGAAGATCAACTGCTCCTTGATTCCTAACGTATAATTTCCACGTCCGTCAAACGCCTTCGCTGAAACACCACGGAAGTCACGGACGCGAGGTAAAGCCACGTTTAAAAGGCGATCCATAAATTCATACATCCGATGACCACGCAGAGTAACTTTACAGCCAATCGGCATCCCTTCACGAAGTTTGAAGGCTGAAATGGATTTTTTTGCTCGTGTGACAATAGGTTTTTGTCCCGTGATCTTCATTAGGTCTCCAACAGCGGAATCGATCGCCTTGGAGTTTTGAACCGCTTCACCAACACCCATATTGATAACTATCTTATCAACTTTGGGAATTTGCATGACATTTGTATAAGCAAACTTCTGCTGTAAGGCAGGTGCGATTTCGTTGAGATATCTATCTTTCAGACGAGCCACTGGGGTCCCTCCTTTCGCGATTAGTGTTTATCCGGTAGATTCACACCGCATTTTTTGCAGATGCGTAATTTTCCGTCTTCCGTCATCTTGACACTGACCCGAGTCACGGATTTACACTCTTGGCAATATAACATGACGTTCGAGCTGGCCATAGGTGCCTCTTTGGAAACGATGCCTCCTTGAGGCATGCTTTGCGAAGGTTTAGTATGACGTTTGATCATATTTGCCTTCTCAACCACCACTCGACCTTTCTTGAGAATCACATCAATAACTTTGCCTTTTTTACCGGCATCTTTACCGCTGATTACCATGACAAAGTCGCCTTTTTTGACGTGTATCTTTGCTGGTTGTACCTTATGCTTTGTAGCAGCCACTTTCTTCACCTCCATATGTCATGGGGTCTTAGATAACTTCCGGTGCCAGGGAAATAATTTTCATAAAATTCTCGCGTAGCTCACGAGCTACCGGTCCGAAGATACGGGTGCCGCGAGGGCTTTTGTCGTCTTTAATGAGGACTGCCGCATTTTCACTAAACCTTATATAAGAGCCGTCCGGACGTTTAATCTCTTTTCTTGTCCGTACAATAACAGCCTTAACAACTTCCCCTTTTTTGACAACGCCCCCTGGTGTTGCTTGTTTAACAGACGCTACGATTATATCACCAATCGATGCATAACGGCGTATTGATCCGCCGAGCACATGAATACACATTAGCTCTTTAGCACCTGAGTTGTCTCCAACTCTAACCCTAGTTTGTACCTGGATCATTCCCATTGACCCCCTTCCGAACTAAATATACTGAATTTTAGATAGCAAGTGATTTCTGAAGTATTTCAACCACGCGCCAACATTTATCTTTGCTCAAACGGCGAGTTTCCATGATCGAGACAGTGTCACCGGTATGGGCTTCATTGTTTTCATCATGCGCCTTATAGTTTTTCGTGCGAGTAATCGATTTTTTATATACCGGATGACGCTCAGTAATCTCAACGGATACAACGACGGTTTTATCCATCTTGTCGCTGACTACCTTGCCAATCCGAACCTTACGTTGGGCTCTCTCCACGCTAAAAAGCCTCCTTTCTCAATTAGGCACGTTCAATCTTTAACTCGCGTTCACGAAGAATCGTTTTACCGCGAGCGATTCCTTTGCGGACTTCACGAATTCGCATCGGGTTATCGAGTTGACCCGTTGCCAATTGGAAACGCAAATTAAACAGTTCTGTCTTGAACTCGTCGATTTCCTTTAGAACTTCATCAGTGGTCAGGTCGCGGAAATCTTTAGTTTTCATTTGCGTCACCTCCTTCTTGATCAGCACGGGTAACGAACTTACACTTAATCGGGAGTTTATGCATTGCTAGGCGCAGAGCCTCACGAGCTTGCTCCTCTGTAACGCCGTTTAATTCAAACATTACGCGACCAGGTTTAACCACTGCAACCCAGTATTCCGGAGAACCTTTACCACTACCCATGCGTGTTTCAGCTGGTTTAGCCGTAACAGGCTTATCCGGGAAGATTTTGATCCAAACTTGGCCCCCACGTTTGATGAAACGGGTCATGGCGATACGAGCAGCCTCTATCTGACGATTCGTAATCCAGCCGCATTCTAAGGCCACAAGACCAAATTCACCAAAAGTAATGGTATTACCGCGTGTAGCCTTACCATGCATCCGACCGCGATGTTGTTTTCGATGTTTCACTCTGGATGGGACTAACATTTAGTTTCCTCCTTCCACCTGAGCGACGACCTTCTTGGCGGGAAGAACCTCACCTTTATATATCCAAACCTTAATACCAATTTTGCCATACGTGGTATTGGCTTCTGCAAAGCCATAGTCAATATCTGCACGTAAAGTGTGAAGGGGTACTTTTCCTTCATGGTACCATTCAGTTCGGGCAATTTCGGCTCCAGCCAGACGACCGCTGCATTGAATTTTGATTCCTTGTGCGCCTGTCCGCATCGTCCGACCCACGGTTTGTTTCATAGCCCGACGGAAGGACACCCGTTTTTCGAGTTGCAAAGCGATGTTTTCGGCCACCAGTGTGGCATCCATTTCTGGTTTCTTGATTTCTACAATATTAACAGCAACCTGTTTCCCGGTAATAGCTTCAAGTTGCTTGCGCAAGTTTTCAACTTCAGTACCACCTCGACCGATAACAATGCCGGGTTTAGCGGCATGAACCGATACCTTAACGCGACTGGCTGCTCGTTCAATCTCAACTTTTGGACATCCAGCTTGCTTGAGTTTATTTTTTACAAAAGCTCGGATCTTCAAGTCTTCATGAAGAAGTTCCAAGTAGTTTCTGTCTGCAAACCATCGGCTTTCCCAGTCCCGGATAATTCCGATGCGGAGGCCTTTGGGATTAACCTTTTGACCCACTGTTTAGCCCTCCTTCTTATCGCCCACAACCACAGTAATGTGACTTGTCCGCTTCCGGATCTGGTCAGCACGTCCCATAGCTCGAGGCTTGATGCGTTTTAAAGTTGGTCCTTGATCAACGCAAATTTCAGTGATTATTAGATCATCAACATTCATGTCATAGTTGTGTCCCGCATTTGCGACTGCAGACTTCAGTACTTTCGCCACATCATCGGTGGAGCCGTTAGGTGTAAACTGAAGAATGGCGAACGCATCACTGATTTTTTTGCCTCGGATCAGATTGACAACCTGGCGCACCTTACGAGGAGAGATACGTACATATTTTGCCACTGCTTTTGCTTGCATGTGCCTTTAGCCTCCTCTCGAATTAACGTAAGCCGCTGGACTTTTCACTACCAGCATGGCCCTTATAGGTGCGAGTAGGAGAAAACTCGCCCAGCTTATGTCCTACCATATCTTCGGTAACATAGACTGGAACATGTTTCCGTCCATCGTGAACCGCAATGGTGAGTCCGACCATTTGCGGGAATATTGTTGAGCGTCTGGACCACGTCTTAATGACGCGTTTTTCACCTGATTCGTTCATCGTTTCTACGCGTTCGAGCAAACGAGGTTCGACGAAAGGTCCTTTTTTCAGAGATCTGCTCATTCATGGGCCTCCTTTCGACTACTTAGTCCGCCGTTTCACAATAAAGCGATTCGACGAGTTCTTCTTCTTCCGAGTTTTCGCACCCAGTGCAGGTTTTCCCCAAGGTGTACATGGGTTACGACCGATCGAGTTACGTCCTTCACCACCGCCATGTGGATGGTCACAAGGGTTCATTACCGAACCACGAACTGTTGGACGGATACCCAACCAGCGTGATCTTCCGGCTTTACCGACGTTAATGTTTTCGTGATCTAAATTCCCGACTTGACCAATGGTTGCACGACATTCAATGCGAATCATGCGCATTTCACCCGAAGGGAGTCTAAGTGTTGCGTAGGAACCTTCTTTGGCCATGAGTTGAGCTGACCCGCCCGCTGAGCGAACCATTTGTGCCCCTTTGCCGGGCTTCATCTCAATATTGTGCAACAAAGTTCCGACCGGAATATTCTGAAGCGGCAACGTATTGCCGACTTTAATGTCCGCATCGGCTCCTGATACTACCATCTGATCCACTTGTAATCCGTTCGGTGCCAGGATATAAGTCTTAAGTCCATCTTGATAGTACAATAAGGCAATATTGGCAGAGCGATTGGGATCATATTCGATGCTCGCTACACGAGCAGGGATTCCATCTTTATTCCGCTTGAAATCAATGACGCGGAACATTCGTTTATGCCCGCCGCCTTTATGGCGCACGCTTAACCGTCCGTCGTTATTACGACCAGCCTTCTTAGTCAACGGCTTCACTAAAGAACGCTCAGGTTCTGTTCTGGTGATCTCTTCGAAGGTTGACACCGTCATGTTACGACGACTTGGAGATGTGGGTCTAAATGATTTTAGTGCCATAGAATTTCATTTTCCTCCTTTGCTTCAAGCTGCTTACAGGCCCGCGAAGTTTTCGATTTTATCTCCAGCTTTAAGCGTAGCAATCGCTTTTTTGCGGTTCGATGTTTTTCCAACATACTTGCCGACTCGCTTTTCTTTGCCTTTGACACTCATAGTGTGGAGTTCGACAACCGATACTTTGAACATCTTCTCTACCGCTGCTTTGATTTCAATTTTATTCGCAGCAGGATTTACCCAGAAGGAGTATTTATTCTCCTCGACAAGTCCTACAGACTTTTCTGAGATTACAGGACTTTTGAGGACATCACGTGCGTCGCGCATTACGCTAACACCTCCTCTGTTTTTGTTACCGCCGCTTTGGTCATGACCAAAATATCGTAATGAAGTATGTCTCTAACATTCATTCCGGCAACATCCGTTGCTTTGACGCCCTCAAGGTTGCGAGCAGAGCGTTGTACTGCCTCATCCACACCATCCATCACGATCATAGCCTTCTTGTCGACATTAAGAGCTTTGAGTACTTTCACCATTTCACGGGTTTTCGCTTCACCCATGCTCAAATTGTCAAGTACAATCAGCTGTTGCTCCATAACCTTCGAAGAAAGTGCCGAGTGCAAAGCCAGTCGGCGTACTTTTTTAGGTAATTTAAAGCCGTATTTTCGTGGTTTAGGTGCAAAAACTACTCCGCCGCCTCTCCACACCGGAGAACGACTGCTTCCTGAACGTGCACGGCCCGTTCCTTTTTGACGCCAAGGTTTACGACCACCTCCGCGGACCTCGCCGCGTAACAAGGCTGATTGAGTCCCGCGCCTTTCACTAGCAAGTTGGGATACAATCGCTGAGTGTAGAACGTGAACATTCGGAATAATTCCAAACACACCTTCGCTAAGTTCGATTTCACCTACTGCTGAGCCTTGCATATTTAATACTTGAACTTTCGGCATTGCTTATTCCTCCTTTCTCAGTGTTACTTCGCCTTGACAGAAGGCTTCAGAATGAGCAACGATTTATTCGCTCCTGGGACAGCCCCTTTAATCAAGATCAGGTTTTTATCCGCATCAACCCGGATAACTTCCAGGTTTTGTACTGTTACACGTTGGCCGCCCATACGTCCTGGCAGCTTACGACCTTTGAATACCCGAGCCGGACCCTTCGCGCCAAGGGAACCTGTACGGCGATGGTACTTCGAGCCATGAGCCATTGGTCCACGACTGGCGGAATGACGTTTGATCATGCCAGCAAAACCTTTTCCCTTTGCTTTACCGACGACATCAATCTTGTCACCGACAGTAAAGAGACTCACCTGAACTTCTTGGCCGATTTCGTAGGAGTCAATGTCACTGACCTTGAACTCACGAAGATAGCGCATTGGCTTCAGTGCAGCCTTTTGAAAATGTCCTTTTCTCGGCTTATTGCTTAAGCTTTCGCGCAGCATCGAGAAACCAATCTGAATAGCGTTGTAACCATCAGTCGCAACAGTTTTTTTCTGTACCACTGGGCAAGGACCCGCTTCAACAACTGTGACCGGTACGACACGGCCTTCTGCTGTGAAAATCTGAGTCATGCCAATTTTTTTACCTAGAATTCCTTTTGACACGAATGCCACCTCCTAAACGCTTTGAAGTGCGCCAGATCATTCTGGAGCACGAGAGCGTCAATTTATTTTTTCTGTCGTGTCCCTCAGCAACTACTCCACGTTACCGGGCGTTTCTCACGACAAACATAACGATAGTATATCACAGAATATAATATTTAGCTACTACAGGTCATAATAAATTTAGGTATAACATCTGTAGCTGTTAGAGCTTGATTTCGATGTCTACTCCAGCGGGCAAGTCTAAACGCATCAGCGCATCAACTGTTTTGGGCGTAGGTTCAAGGATATCAATCAAACGTTTGTGAGTGCGCATCTCAAACTGTTCCCGTGAATCCTTATTGACATGAGGAGAACGTAGAATTGTATAGATGCTTTTCTCAGTCGGCAGAGGAATCGGACCGCTAACCTGCGCGCCAGTTCGCTTGGCAGTTTCTACAATGCGTTCTGCAGATTGGTCAAGAGTTTTGTGATCAAAGGCTTTAAGCCGAATCCTAATTTTTTGGCTCATAAGTTATACTACCTCCTCATAATTCCCGTTATACGGGTTTCAGACGTAAAAATTCCCTGGTTCAAGGGGAGTCACCTGTCCAGCAACCTTTTACGCCTTACCAGATATCAGAGGTCAGATGCCGGAGGCTGGAAGATCCCGCGCACCGTTATCCGACCTGCACTAGTGGAGAGGAAGATAACTCTTCCCCTCCGCAATTTTATTTAGACGGTTCTCTGATTAGGCATTAATTTTAGCAACAATACCTGAACCAACTGTGCGGCCACCCTCGCGGATAGCAAAGCGAAGACCTTCTTCCATAGCAATTGGGGTGATGAGTTCAACGTCAATCGTCACGCGGTCTCCCGGCATAACCATTTCAGTCCCCTCTGGAAGAGTGATTACACCCGTTACATCCGTTGTACGGAAGTAGAATTGAGGACGATAATTGTGGAAAAATGGAGTATGGCGTCCGCCTTCTTCTTTATTCAAGATATAAACCTCACCCGAAAACTTTGTATGAGGTTTAATGGATCCAGACTTAGCTAAAACTTGTCCGCGCTCAATGTCTTTACGCTCAACGCCACGCAACAGTGCGCCGATGTTATCACCAGCCTGTGCTGAATCAAGGAGCTTACGGAACATTTCAACTCCGGTTACAATAGTCTTGCGAGAAGTGGTCGTTAAACCAACGATTTCAACTTCATCTCCGACTTTAACTCTGCCGCGGTCAACACGACCGGTTGCAACCGTACCTCGACCAGTAATCGTGAAGACATCCTCAACAGGCATCAAGAAAGGTTTGTCTGTGTCGCGCTCAGGAGTCGGAATATAAGCATCAACCGCATCCATCAATTTCCAAATATCTCCACACCATTCGCATTCGCGTTTTCCACAACCGCATTGCAGTGCTTTGAGACCTGAACCCGGAACGATGGGAATATTATCGCCATCAAACTCGTACATTGTTAGAAGTTCGCGAATTTCCATTTCGACGAGTTCGATGAGTTCCTCATCGTCAACCATGTCTCTTTTGTTAAGCCAGACAACAATACTAGGAACACCTACTTGGCGAGCCAAGAGGATGTGTTCACGAGTTTGGGGCATAGGGCCATCAGCAGCAGAAACGACAAGAATGGCACCGTCCATTTGGGCAGCACCTGTGATCATGTTTTTAACATAGTCAGCGTGCCCTGGGCAGTCCACGTGAGCATAGTGACGATTTTCTGTCTCATACTCAACATGGGCAGTGGAGATGGTAATTCCGCGCTCGCGCTCTTCAGGAGCTTTGTCAATTTGATCAAATGCTGTAGCTACTGCGCCACCGACTTTAGAGAGAACAACAGTGATTGCCGCTGTCGTGGTGGTTTTACCATGGTCGACGTGACCAATGGTTCCAACGTTAACATGTGGTTTAGTACGTTCGTATTTCGCTTTTCCCATTTTTCTTCACTCCTTTAAAAATAATAGTAAAAATATAATTCAGAAAGGTATCAAACTTCGGTCCTCGAAGCTAGAACCTCGCTTACGCACCTTGGCGCTTGGCAATGATGCCTTCAGCGATGCCTTTAGGCACTTCTTCATAATGATCAAACTGCATCACATAGACTCCACGCCCTTGTGTTGCTGAGCGCAAATCAGTCGAATAACCAAACATTTCAGAAAGGGGAACAAATCCGCGCACAACCTGGGTATTACTGCGGGCTTCCATTCCTTCAATTCGTCCTCGACGTGAACTGATATCCCCAATGACGTCTCCCATGTATTCCTCAGGAACAGTTACTTCAACTTTCATAACCGGTTCAATGATCGCAGGATCTGCCTTAAGGCCACCCGCTTTAAAAGCCATCGATCCGGCAATCTTAAAGGCCATTTCTGAAGAGTCAACATCATGGTAAGAACCGTCATAAACGGTAGCACGTAAGTCAAGTACAGGGTAACCGGCTAGGATACCGTTTTGCAAGGCTTCTTGGATACCTGCACCGATCGGGTTGATATATTCTCTAGGAATAACACCACCAACCACTTTATTGACAAATTCGAAGCCGCTGCCTGGTTCAAGTGGCGTAAGTTCGATCCAGCAGTGTCCATATTGTCCACGACCACCGGACTGCCGAACGAACTTTCCTTCGGACTTGACAGTTTTCCGAATAGTTTCTTTGTAAGCAACTTGGGGACGCCCGACATCGCATTGTACTTTAAATTCCCGCTGTAAACGGTCAACAATAATCTCGAGATGGAGCTCGCCCATTCCTCCAATAATCGTTTGCCCAGTTTCTACATCGGTGTGCATTTTAAAAGTAGGATCCTCTTCAGCAAGCCGCGAGAGTGCGCCTCCCATTTTTTCCTGGTCAACTTTCGTTTTAGGCTCAATAGCCACATGAATAACCGGTTCAGGGAACACCATACGTTCAAGAATAATCGGTGTCTTTTCATCGCATAAAGTGTCGCCCGTCGTGGTGTCTTTCAGACCAATTGCGGCTGCAATGTCTCCTGAGCGCACCTCAGGGATATCTTCACGGTGATTGGCGTGCATTTGAAGCATGCGTCCAATGCGTTCTTTCTTACCTTTAGTTGAGTTATAGACATAAGAACCAGCACTTAGCACACCCGAATACGTCCTAAAGAACGCCAATTTACCCACGAAGGGGTCAGACATAATCTTAAAGGCCAACGCAGAAAAAGGCTCGGTATCTGACGCTGTTCTCTGATCTTCCGCTCCGGTATCCGGATGTACCCCTTTAATGGGTGGCACATCTAAAGGCGAAGGCATGTAATCTACGACACAGTCGAGCAGTGGTTGTACCCCTTTGTTCTTGAACGCTGAACCACAAAGAACTGGTATGAATTTGTTCCCGATCACTCCGCGTCGTATGCCGTCACGAATTTCTTGCTCAGACATTTCTGTCCCTTCGAGATACTTCGTCATGAGTTCTTCACTTGTTTCAGCGACAGCTTCTATCAGTTTCTCACGATACTCGGCGGCTAATTCGACTAATTCTTCGGGGATCGCACTGTGTACCTCAGTGGTGCCTAAGTCATCCGTATAAACAGTAGATGACATCGTCACCAAATCTACGATACCTTTGAAGTTATCCTCGGAACCGATCGGCAACTGGATTGGAACAGGGTTAGCGCCCAAACGGTCAGCAATCATCGAAACACCTCGGAAAAAGTCAGCACCCATCCGATCCATTTTATTAATAAAAGCGATCCGCGGTACCTTATATTTATCCGCTTGACGCCACACGGTTTCGGATTGAGGCTCAACTCCGCCGACAGAACAGAACACTGCTACTGCGCCATCAAGTACCCGAAGAGATCGTTCAACTTCTACCGTGAAGTCCACGTGCCCTGGTGTGTCAATAATGTTAACGCGATTGCTTCTCCACTCGCAAGTTGTAGCTGCCGAAGTAATAGTAATTCCGCGCTCTTGCTCTTGGATCATCCAGTCCATTGTGGCTGCACCGTCATGAACTTCTCCAATTTTATGCACTCGTCCAGTGTAAAAAAGAATACGTTCCGTTACCGTTGTTTTCCCAGCATCAATGTGCGCCATGATCCCAATATTACGTGTATTTTCTAGTGAAAATGCTCTTGCCACTGTGAATCCCCCTTTCTGTCAAAATCAGTATGCATCAAACTACCATTTGTAATGCGCAAAAGCTTTATTAGCCTCAGCCATTTTGTGCATATCCTCTTTCTTCTTGACAGAACCGCCCGTATTGTTAGAGGCATCGAGTAATTCTCCAGCAATCTTTTCCTGCATGGTTTTCTCGCCGCGCTTTCGAGCCTGAGCGACAAGCCAACGCAGACCTAGTGTCGAACGACGCTCTGCACGTACTTCGATAGGAACCTGATAATTCGCACCACCAACACGACGAGCTTTTACTTCCAATACCGGCATAACATTTTTCAGTGCTGTACCAAAGACTTCAATGGGATCTTTTCCTGACTTCTCCTGAATCATACTGAATGCACTGTAGCAAATAGCCTCTGCCGTTCCCTTTTTACCGTCTAACATAATTTGATTGATAAACTTCGTAACGGTCTGATTCTTGTAAATGGGATCAGGCAGAACTTCACGTTTCGCAACATATCCTTTACGTGGCATTTATTTCCCTCCTTTGTATCGTATTTTGGAATTCTTTAGGCGTACTTAAGCCTTTTTCGGACGTTTTGCTCCGTATTTTGAGCGTCCTTGCGCGCGTTTCTGAACAGCTGTTGTGTCCAAAGCGCCACGAACAACGTGATAACGTACGCCTGGTAAGTCTTTAATACGACCACCACGGACGAGAACCACGGAGTGTTCTTGCAAATTGTGTCCAATTCCCGGGATATAAGATGTAATCTCAAGCCCATTAGTCAAGCGCACCCGCGCAACTTTTCGCAGTGCCGAGTTAGGTTTTTTAGGAGTTGTGGTATAAACCCTGATGCAAACTCCCCGTTTTTGAGGAGAACCCCCTGATGGATATTGCTTACGTTTAAGAGAGTTATAGCCCCACTGTAAAGCTGGAGCTGTCGATTTTTGTGCGATTGTGGCGCGTCCTTTACGGATGAGTTGGTTAATTGTCGGCATGTCTCCACCTCCTTTCTAATCATATCAATATACAAGGAATTGCTTGCAGCAGCATTTAGCAAGCAATTCCAAAACCTGCGTTATGGGTCTATTGATTTCGGGACTGGCACTAGTGTTCCAACACGGCCGCTACCGCTGTGCCTACTTCAATCCCACATGCCCTACCTAATTCCTTCATAGTCGGAACCTCAATATGCTCCACATGATGATTATGACACCATTCGAGGATCGGACGAAGAACGTGCGTTTCAGCATCTTTCGCTATATACACACGCCGAACGAGCCCTTTTTCCAATGCTCGTTGGGTTTGTTTCAACCCAACTGTTTTTTGTTTGACATGTTTGAAGGTTTCATCAAGCATCAAAATGCTTTCCTCCTTTAATCACACTATTGTAGTTTAGCATTTGCACTCTAAGGTGTCAATAATTCGGACTTATTTGGTTCTAAAGTTTTAATGGTTCGATACCTTGACATGCCAGTTCCGGCCGGGATTAATTTACCGATGATTACATTTTCTTTTAACCCCAGTAACGGATCAACTTTCCCTTTAATAGCTGCTTCTGTTAGAACCCGGGTTGTTTCTTGGAAAGAAGCCGCAGATAGGAAGGAATCCGTCGCCAGAGAAGCTTTAGTAATCCCTAAGAGAACGGGGTGAGCTACTGCGGGTTCCCCACCTTCAACTATAGCCCGTGCATTCTCATCTTGAAAGTCAAAGACATCAATGAGACCACCCGGGAGCAAGCTTGTGTCTCCGGCATCATCGATTTTCACCTTGCGCAGCATCTGGCGGACCATGACTTCAATGTGTTTATCATTAATATCTACCCCTTGAAGTCGATATACGCGTTGGACTTCACCTACTAGATAGACTTGAACCCCACGTGGTCCTTTGACTTTTAACATATCATGCGGATTAATGCTTCCTTCTGTCAGCTCGTCACCCGCTTCGACCATCTGTCCTTCTTTGACACAAAGGCGCGATCCATAAGGAATCGAATAGATTATATGCTCTTCACTTTCAGTGAGCAGATCAACTTCTCGTCGTCCTTTAACTTCACTAATTGACACCTTGCCAATAGCTTCGGAAATGATTGCTTGCCCCTTTGGCTTACGAGCTTCAAACAACTCTTCTACCCGCGGAAGACCTTGGGTTATATCATCCCCGGCAACACCACCAGTATGGAAGGTCCGCATAGTTAGCTGAGTTCCAGGTTCCCCGATGGATTGAGCTGCGATAATCCCCACAGCCTCACCCATTTCAACCGGGCGTCCGGTGGCAAGATTGCGACCGTAGCATTTCTTGCAAACTCCGTAGCGAGATTTACACGTCAGTACTGAACGGATTATGGCCGAATCAAAGGTTTTGACAATATCGTCCGCCTGCTCTTCAGTTATTTCATGCTCAGGTGTAGCGAGTACTTCGCCCGTCTCCGGATGGTGAATTTCTTCCAGGACAAAACGTCCGACCAGGCGATCGACAAAGGGTTCAATAATTTCAGGACCGTCTTTAATATCTTCCACCATAATACCAGTCAAGGTACCACAGTCTTCTTCACGCACGATCACGTCTTGAGATACATCCACTAAACGGCGGGTCAGATAACCTGAGTCAGCTGTTCGCAAAGCGGTGTCTGCCAGACCTTTCCGTGCACCGTGGGAGGAAATAAAGTATTCCAAAACAGTTAGCCCTTCACGGAAATTAGCCTTGATTGGCAACTCAATTGTGCGTCCGGAGGGGTCTGCCATAAGTCCCCGCATTCCTGCTAATTGTCTCAACTGTTGTATATTACCCCGGGCACCCGACGTTGCCATCATGTACACTGGGTTAAACTGGTCGAGAGTATCCATCAACGCCTGAGTTACAGTTTTGGTCGCTTTAGCCCAAGTATCAATGACTAGGTTATAACGCTCTTCGTCCGTAATCAAACCACGGCGATATTGTTGCTCTGTTTTGGCAACCGCGATGTCTGCCTTGGCAAGAATTTCTGTCTTCTCTTGCGGAACCGTAATATCGGTCAAACCGACGGTCATTCCCGCTCGAGTCGAGAACTTAAATCCTTGGCTCTTCAGTCCATCCAGCAACGAGGATGTCGCCTCATAGCCACACTTACGATAAGTTTTGGCTACAATATCTCCAAGGCCCTTTTTGCCTATTACTTCGTTGAAATAGCCGACTTCGGGAGGAATGACGGAATTGAAAATCAAGCGACCAACGGTTGTCTCTAAGAGTGTCCCATTACGACGAACC
The DNA here is from genome assembly GCA_031292075.1 of Desulfosporosinus sp. Classification (GTDB taxonomy): domain Bacteria; phylum Bacillota; class Desulfitobacteriia; order Desulfitobacteriales; family Desulfitobacteriaceae; genus Desulfosporosinus. The sequence continues at coordinate 1,608 of JARLHW010000031.1, read as the reverse complement.
TTTATGGCGGCCTGCAAATGAACTACTTTAGAGTCATAAGCCAAGACGGCTTCATCATAATCTTTAAATATTTTGCCTTCTCCAAAGGCCCCTGGACGATCCATAGTTAGGTAATAAGATCCCAACACCATATCTTGAGTAGGTGTTTGTACCGGTCGTCCGTCTTTAGGGTTCAGGATATTATGTGATGCCAACATTAGTAGTCTCGCTTCGGACTGAGCCTCCGCCGACAAGGGAACGTGAACCGCCATTTGGTCTCCGTCAAAGTCCGCGTTGTAGGCAGTGCAAACTAAGGGATGGATCTGCAAAGCGCGACCTTCAACTAAAATTGGTTCAAACGCTTGAATCCCTAAACGGTGAAGGGTTGGCGCCCGATTCAGCAGTACTGGGTGATCGGAGATAACTTCTTCGAGGACGTCCCACACCTCGGGGCGTACTCTCTCAACCATTCGTTTCGCACTTTTAATATTGTGGGCATGACCATCTTGCACAAGTTTTTTCATCACGAAGGGTTTAAAAAGTTCTAAGGCCATTTCCTTCGGAAGACCGCACTGGTGAAGTTTAAGATTTGGCCCAACAACAATAACGGAACGTCCGGAATAATCTACACGTTTCCCCAAGAGATTCTGCCGGAAGCGTCCTTGTTTTCCCTTTAACATATCACTCAAGGATTTAAGAGGGCGGTTTCCAGGACCTGTCACCGGACGTCCACGGCGGCCATTGTCGATTAAGGCATCAACGGCTTCTTGTAGCATCCGCTTTTCATTTCTCACGATAATATCGGGTGCACCCAGATCCAATAGACGCTTCAAGCGGTTATTCCGATTAATGACACGTCGATAGAGATCATTAAGGTCAGATGTAGCGAACCGACCGCCATCTAACTGGACCATCGGTCGCAATTCAGGTGGAATCACCGGAATAACGTCCATAATCATCCACTCGGGGCGGTTTCCAGACGTTTTGAACGCTTCAACAACTTCGAGGCGTCGAATCGCACGTATTTTTCGCTGTCCGGATACTTCTTTTAACTCTACCCGAAGTTCGTCATTAAGTTTATCTAAATCCATCTCGCCTAACAATTGTTTAACCGCTTCCGCTCCCATGCTGGCTTGAAACCGATCTCCATATTTGTCACGATATTCCCTGTATTCCGTTTCAGTCAGAAGTTGTTTCTTCATTAAAGATGTATCACCGGAATCTGTCACAATATAGGAAACAAAATACAGAACTTTTTCCAAAGCACGAGGAGACATGTCTAGAAGTAAGCCCATGCGGCTTGGAATTCCTTTAAAATACCAAATATGAGAAACCGGAGCAGCAAGTACAATGTGCCCCATCCGTTCACGACGAACTTTCGAACGGGTCACTTCAACTCCACAACGGTCACAAACGATTCCCTTGTACCGGACGCGTTTATACTTTCCGCAGTGACATTCCCAGTCCCGGGTCGGACCAAAAATTTTCTCACAAAACAAACCTTCACGTTCCGGCTTTAAGGTCCGATAGTTTATGGTTTCAGGCTTCTTTACCTCTCCAAATGACCACTCACGAATCATATCCGGTGAAGCTAAGCCGATACGCATGCGGTCGAAGTTATTGACGTCT
>JARLHW010000270.1 GCA_031292075.1 Desulfosporosinus sp. | reverse complement strand
TGGGTACAGTGATAGGCAAGCAATGAAAGATACGTGAATGAATAATAGCCACACAATTGCATAATGAATAAAGGTAATCAAGGGTAAGACCTAGCCACATCACTACATTATGGGGTATTCTCTACAATTTCTCGAAAGCCATTTTGGCTGCCTCATCGGCCTGGCCGGGCGGGGTAGTGGCCCGACATGGTTACAGCTTGCCGACAGAGGGCACGGGATGTCGGCAGATCCAGCCGTGGATGCATGCACCATGATTCTCGGAGTCCTCCGGAGACTATATATTGCCATAGACTAAATATAAATTATTAACTTATCTCAGGAACAGCAGCAACTATGGAAGAAACTCCACATTGCGTTCTTCACCCCACAAGACCAGTGGAGTACGTGTGTCCGTCCTGCAATAATCTCCACATGTGTGAAGAATGTAAACGGCTACACGTGAGTGACGCACGGCACGCACCTGAGAACTGCAAAGAGGTCGGACAGTGGCTCATGAATCAGCGCATACAAGATATGGGCGGGAGACAGGCCAATGAACTGGCTAAGGGGCTAAGAGAGGGACAAAAGGAGCTAGGGGCCGAACTTCTGCGGGAGATCGACAAGTTCCGGTCAAGCCTCGTGCAGACTGAGGAGCAAAGCAAGATGCGAAGGCTAGTCAGCGAGGGAAAATACGCTGAGCTGTACTTCTATGCCAAAAGCCTGCCCGTGGTTGGTGCGAATAATGAAGCAGCAACGAAAGAACTCAACAAATGGCTCCTGAAAGTGCTTGATACAGCTTATGAGGGGCTCCAGAAGGTGCGAAACAAGATTGCTGAGGGCACAGGCGAGACTTTAGCCGAGAAGGTTGCTAAGACGGAGGAGGAGCTGAGAAGGCTGACGACGAATCTGCAGAATAGCGAAATGAAGCAGAAGATACTGGCAAAGGGTCTGCAGACTAGCGAAAAGGAGCGGAAGAGACTGGCGGAGGTTCTGCAGAATAGCGAAAAGGGGCTGGAGGAGGTTCTGCAGAATAATGAAGAGTCGCTGAGAAGATGTCTAGCAGCATGCGATGCAATAGAGTTCAAGGGGATGTTAAAGGAGAGTACAGCGGCAATGGACAAACAGTATGAGCCCCACAAGAAGAAGGATATTATAACGAAGCTGGGAGATCGCCTAAATGCTGTAGAGAATGAGTTCGACTTGGCCCTGGCTAAACTCAACGTGCAGCTCGGAACTAAGGCAGCAGAGGTAAGGGAGTTTAGGCGGATCGTGGACGCAAAGGGCGAGGAGGTCAACAAGCGCATTGCTGAGGAGGAGGAAGAAGAAAAGAAGAAGCCTCTTTCGGTGGAGAAAGGTGAGTGTGCTCTTAGTCAGCATCTGGTGGAGAGACTGCTCGCCGAGTACACGGAGCACAAGGCTTACGCGGACGTGAAGAAGGCATATGAGGATCTAGTCTCGAACTCCTCAGGTGATCCAGTACCTCGCACAGTCATGCTTATTTATTATAATAGATCTTTTACTCACCCATGCGATTTAGATACCATAGACCTGGATCGCAGTTTAGTCGGTGACAAGGGCGCAACGATCCTCGCGTGCGGACTGAAGCTCTCAACCAAGATCACAGAACTGCGTTTACGTAAGCAAGCACCCGCCTGACTATAATAATCGCATGACCAACCGGTAGGCTACAATGAGATCGGGCCGGAGGGAGCGAAGGCCTTGGGAGAGGCGCTCAAGGGGCATCCGTCGCTGCAGACGCTCCTGATAGGTATTGTTATTCCATTCTCTAGTTCCTCGCTTGGAACTGTGCGAGTAACGTGTGAAATAGGTACCGCGAGAGGATATAAATCTTCGTGTATTTAGGCGGTATAAGCTTTCGCTGACCGGGCAATTATAATTATATCTAATAGGTATTCTTGCTCGCCCTGCGCTTTGCTGCTAATAGTAACCGCGTGTAGGTAAGCATCTAGCGACCGTTCCGCATCGCATACAAACGCATAGGTAAGTTTCGCTCTACTTCTTTCCCCTCTCAGTGCAATAGATGATAATCGTTTTGTAGTCGGGCGTAAGGATTCATCTTGCTATAACTGATGGCACAATACGCACTAGGTAAGCTCCGTTCATTGTGCAGAAGGAGACGATAACCGTGCATAGTGGGTATAAAGCCTCGTTCCAAACTCACACAACGATGGCTGTAGGTAAGTTCGCATCAACTGCGCCTTCTGATAACCACCGTCCGCGATAGGTAGTCTTTTTTCCCCCTAATGCACTCGCACAATAGGTAAGCCCGCCTATGCCTGGCAGATGCTGATCGTGCATTTTAGGTACTAAGCAATTTCTTGATTGACACACTGCGCCAACGCGCAGAATAGGTAAGTCTAGCACTACACCTCCGGACTACATCTGGGGACTATAATTATGAGAATAACAATAACTCGTGTTCTGCTATAGACAGCAAGCAAATAGGTGTGCGAACTACGAATAGGTAGGCTTCTGATGCCATCATCATGCATATGTAGGTAAGCAACAGGCGCGATAACGCAAACCGGTAGACGGAAGTACGAATGCGTTTCCTTACACTGACACGATAATAGGTACAGCGATTCCGACATAACTGCGCACACTAATAGATCCGATTGGGGACGAAGGTGCGAAGAGCATAGCTGAAGGGCTGAAGAGTAACCAAGTTCTGAAAATTCTCAGCGTGGGTACTCGATACAGTTTCGTAATATATCACATAGACGATTGTAAGATCACCAACGTTGGTGCCGCTGCGCTGGCTGACGCCACCAGGAAGGGTGCGACTGCGCTCGAATTGATATACATTCGTACGTCCTGGTTGTCCGATCATGAAACGTTTAGGAAGAAACGAGCTCACAGATGGAATTGGGAACAGGTACGGCTTCAGATCAAAGATCAAAGTCACTTACGTGTAACCATGGCACCAAGCTAAGCGCTCGCGTAAGCCCTATCACCACACCAAATCATTTCTTTTTACGCATGCGATCTCTCTCGCAATCTCCCCGTGCAGTGTCTCATCCTCCCCGGGGTTTTGGGGTTTTGGGGTTTTGG
>JARLHW010000030.1 GCA_031292075.1 Desulfosporosinus sp. | reverse complement strand
TTTCTCCAAGTTTGTTCCGAAGCTTTTTAATATGTGTGTCGACTGCTCTTAAATCACCGTAAAAGTCATATCCCCAAACCTTGCTTAAAATATTTTCTCTGGTCAAAACGATTCCTTTATTTTCAGTTAAATAAAGAAGCAAGTCATATTCCTTTGGGGCAAGTTCAATTACCTCATTGCCAATATTTACAGTACGGGAAAGTCTGTTTATTTCAATTCCATTGCAGTTAAAAAACCCATCCGCTCTTCCGATGGAACCCTCAACTCTTTTTAAAAGCATTTTTGCCTTGGCTACTAAAACTCTTGGACTGAAAGGCTTGGTCACATAGTCATCCGCACCAAGGTCATAGCCCATTAACTTATCATCTTCATCTGCGCGTGAAGTTATCATTATTATTGGTACATCGGATACTTTTCTCAGTCTTTTACAAACCGACCATCCGTCCACCTCAGGAATCATGATATCAAGCAGAACCAGATTTACTTCCTGCGCTTCAAAAAGTTCCAGTGCTTCTCTGCCATTTTCTGCTTCAAAGATTTGAAAATCTTCTTTTGAGAAATAGTCATTTACTATTTCTCGCATGAGTGCATCATCCTCAACCAAAAGTATATTTTTACTCATCAAGTCAGACCTCGCTTTTTCTATTAATTATAAGAGCTTAAATATTAATGAGACATAGTCTCTGCTTCTAATAATTATTTAAGCAGAGACTATGTCATTAATATTTAGGTAAGTATTACTCAGGCAAGTTTACAGTTTTCCCATCGGCAGATATTTCCGTGGCTATGAAGATCATTTCACCAGCATTGATACTTAATGCTTCGTTACCGATCTCTTTTAAATTCGCAGCGCTCTTAACCTCTGTAAGCGTCCCTACAATAGTATTTTGTGGGCTGCTCTCACCTGTCGCCATCGCGCTTAATCCTTCATTACTACCAACCGGCGTTGTAGTACCGCCGATCGCTTTTAAATTCACATCACTCTTAACCACTGTGAACTTCCCTATAATTATATTCTGTGGGCTGCCCTCACCTGTCAAATCCTCTCTTTTTAATGAAACTTGCGAACCTGTTTGCAGCTCAAGATCGCTAAAACCATCAATCTTTGAAAATTGCTCTAACGGTACCAAATAAGTCTTGGCATCCTCTGTTTCCACGGTCATGATATTTTGAGAAATTTCCTTTACCACACCCGATATTTCCGTCGGCATGTTAAAGTTTAAAGGCGCTTGGGTTGCTACTGCTACTGCTGTTGCTGTTGCTGTTGCTGTTGCTGTTGCTACTGGACATGTTTTGGCATCGTCATTTTGTGCGGCAAAAGCTGCTGGTGTAGGTAATAACATGGTTGCCGAAATTGCCAACGATACCAGAATTGTTTTTTTCATAATCAACTACCTCCCAAAATTATTCTTTGTTACAGGTTGATTATATTTCGCCGATGTGTACTTCGTGTGTACTTTACTTGCCTTTCGTGTGTACAATCTTAAGTATGCGTTTACAATGATAATCTGTCTGCGCTTTTTGTCCTTATGTTTGATGGCAAATTTAAGGCGTTTGTACATTGTGTTAATGCACAAACGCACTAAATTTGCCATCAAAGAAAGGATTTCACGTGTAACGTGAAACCCCTTCCCCACCACTCCTAGTACTAGTCACCATTAAGCAATGTCAATACCACTGTCTAAGTAAACATCTTGTATCGCATTAAGCAATTCGATACCTTCTGCCATCGGTTTCTGAAAAGCTTTCCTGCCCGAAATCATGCCCATGCCACCCGCTCTTTTATTGATGACGGCAGTTACACACTTTACAGTAGAACAATGTTATGTTATATCAATGTCATTGGAACATAACATTGTTCTACTGTTTTTTTATGAAGGTGGTATGACTATGGAAGAACATGATCTCTTGTCGAAGAAAGAATTATTAGCCCTAACAGGAATCTCTTATGGACAATTATACCGCTGGAAACGGCAAAACCTAATCCCTGAATCCTGGTTTGTTAAGCAATCTTCCTTTACAGGACAGGAAACCTTCTTTCCTAAGGACAAAGTTCTTAAAAGGGTTGAGGCAATTCTCAAGCTTAAGGATCAACATTCTCTCGACGAATTGGCGGAGATGTTTTCTCCTGTAATCACGAACAAAGTTTTTCGGGAATCCTCTATACGGCAACTAGAAGTTTTTGAACAAAGTCTACTTAATATATTTGCTCAAATTCTAAACAAAGATAAATTTTCTTTTAGCGAGCTGCTGTTTGTCTATACCTTGAGTGAAATCAACCGCCGTTTAAATTTAGGGGAGACATGGCTGTTTGGTATGGCAATCACAATTAAAAATTGGCTTCCTCAAGTAAAAACCACAGATTATCGGTTGTTGATATGCCGGACCGAGAAAAACATCTTCAGCCTGCTTTTACAGGAAGATTCGCCAGTCTTTCTGGATCATGACTCGGAGGTGCTAACCGACCTGAAACTTAATGAATTAGCCAATGAACTGCATGGTAAATTAACCGGCTGGGAGGAATTGGAATGAATAATCACGATCTGACGATTATGGGCGAAGGCTCGCTTAGCGGCGGGAGTTATGGGCAGGTAAAAATTATGGGCAATGCCAGGGCGCTAGAAGATATGGAAGCCGAGAAAATAAAGATATTTGGCTCAGCCGAATTCCGCGGCCTTAAAGCAGAAGAGATGAAAGTAAAGGGCAGCGCCCGTTTTACCGGCATGCTGATTGTGAATAGTTTGGAGATTGCCGGTTCGGTGGATACCTCTGCTATCGTCAAAGCGCAGGATATTAAAATTTTCGGCTCGCTTACAGCCAAAGAGGAAGTCAGCACGGAAAGGTTTCTGGCGAAAGGGATTTTAGAATTAACCTCCTTGAATGCCAATGATGTAACTATTGAGTTGGCGGAAACCTGTCATGTTGGTGAAATTGGTGCGGAAAATGTAAAAGTTAGACCGCTGAGCAAGTTCCGGTTAGGGTTTTTCGGTTTTAACCACAATAAAAATCTCCGGGCCGACACAATCGAAGCGGATTATATCGAAATCAGCAATACTGCTGCGCGAATCGTTAAACGCAATAGGGTCATCATCGGCCCTGATTGTGAAATTGGAACAGTAGAGTATAAAGATTCCTTAGAGATTGACCGAAACTCAATAGTCAAGAACAAAATAAAAGTTGGTTAGGAGTGCAATGATTATGGAAGGATCGCAAAATATCAATATTTCCGGAACAGGTAAAATCAATGGAGGCAAGTTTGGAGAAGTGAGCATTTCCGGTTTAGGACAGATTCTTGGCGACGTAGTAGCTGACCGGATTGAAGTGTCCGGCATGGGAACCTTTAAGGGCCGGACCAAAATGCAGCGCTTTATAATTAATGGTAACGGAACGGTAGAAGGTGAACTAGAAGGTTCAGAACTGATAATTACAGGTAATTTTAAAGTCAACGGCTCCGCGAAAGTGAAAGATATCCGCAATCAGGGACGAGCCCGTTTTGATGCTGATGTTAAGGCGGAAAAAGTAGTTTGTTCCGGCTATCTGGGTGTGGCTCAGAATCTGGAAACTGAAAATTTTGACTGCAACGGCTCGTTTGCCATCGATGGTCTGCTCAATGCGAACAAGGTCGAAGTGGCAATCAACGGTTTTTGCTATGCCCGGGAAATCGGCTGCGAAGAAATTATTGTCAGGTGTACCCCACTAACTCCCTGGAGCTTTCTGCATAAAATTATCACTCCTTTCCTCGGGGCGAAACGCGAACTGGATAAACTCACCACCGAAGTACTCGAAGGGACTGTCATCAATATCAGCAGCACAAATGCCAAAATCGTCCGGGGTAACCATGTCAGGATTGGCCCCGACTGTAATATTGGGGAAGTTGAATATTCTGGCAGTTTGGAGGTGGATGCCCAAGCAGTTGTTGGTAAACAGACGAAGATTATTTAGACATTAAGGATTAATACCAAAAAAAATAATAACGACGAGAGGAAGATATTTATTTTCTATCAGAATCCTCTTTAGTTAACCTTCTTGATAATCTATCTAGAGAATCAATCACTAGCAATAAACCCAAGACCAGGGACATCATAGCTAATCGATTGTGGAATGTGGGATTATCTAATTGTTCCAGATTGCCTTGCTTGAAAAATTTGAGTACCGGTAAGAGCAAGGGTTTCTTGATTATTACAGAAATAAGAAAGATTCCTCCCATCGTGCCGGTCAGGGCTTTATGTACAATACCGGAGTAGCAAAAGCAATAATATTTGCCCCTCCCATACTTGAAAGAACTCTTAACATATCATCATTTGTTACACATTGACCTGGTCCTTTGGTCCGACAAATATGACAACCCTTACAATGTTTTATTTCTTTTTCGGATAAAAAAATGTTCAATGTTTCAGCTCCTGCTTCTTGTGCCCCCTTCAAAAAGGCTTGAACCATTACATTCGTATTACGACAATTTTCATTTTTACTTACTTTCTCCTTTGTGCGTTTAACTTAGAAATCTAACCATTCGGAAGCTGTGGAGCTAAGGAGTAAATGCTACATGCCGATGTATCTAACATATTCAGGTATAGACATAAGCTCTTTTTGAATCCCTGCTTCTGTTTCTTCTGAAATTCTATTTTGTGTTGCCATTTCATAACCTGCTTGCTCAACAGCCCTCAAATAATCATCAACATCACTTTTAATTTTTTCGTCCTTGCTTTTCAGTAACTTGCCACAGTTTCGATAAATCTCCAAAACAGGATTACAAGACGCAAAAACAACTTTCATCGTATCAAAGTTATTGTTCCCCGGAAAACCACAATTTGAAATAACCATAAACTGCTGTGTTTTGGAAACAGAATCAGCGAGATCAAAATTGTCATTGTTATTTATTATTAATGGGTTCTTCAGAGGGGCAAGACGGTCAACAAAATTTTTTAAAGCCGCAGTCATATTCCATGTGTAGACCGGAGAAGCAAAGCATACAACGTCGGCAGAGTTATATTTTTCAAGTAATCTCTGCATATCATCTTGTAAAACGCATTTTCCCGGTGTTTTAAACCAACATGAAAAACAGCCTTTACAGTGCCCAATATTTTTCTCTATTAAAAATATATTTTCGGATTCAGCACCTGCTCGCTTTGCTCCGCTTAAAAAAGCTTGTACAATTACATTGGTATGGCTACGCGCCGCAGCAGGACTTCCATTAAAAACAATAAATTTCAAATCCTAAAACTCCTTTATATTAACTGATAAAATAATCCGTGGTTTGTACAGTACCAAATAAGCATTCCATGACCTCTTTTGGGTATTCTAAGCTGCATATCCCACTCGGGATATTGCTTGATAATCTGCACACGGTCACCGGTTGCAAAGGCGACAAAGGAAATATAATGATCTTTGTTCATTGAATGAGCAGCTGTGATATACCAGTCGTCTTCGATTACTTCAACAGAAAGCAATTCATTTTCTTCGGCTTTCTGCATTTTCTGCTGATCAATTTTTCTACCACAGCATGATACTTCGGCCTCACCTGTGCAAAGTAAAATGTTATGACACATTGGGCAGACATAATATTTTGTCTTTTTCATATTTCCTCCCACAAAGTCATTGGGTGCTAAATCACCGCTTAATAGTTTACCTATATCAACTTCAAGTAGGTCTGACAGTTCCGAAAGCAGAGAAACATCGGGACAGCCTAAACCTCGTTCCCATTTAGAAACGGTTTTATCACTGATATTCATTTTGTCTGCAAGCTGTTTTTGCGTCATTCCTCTTTCTGTACGCAATTCACGAATGATGTTGCCAACATTTATAGTTTGCATTGTCGCTGCCTCCCTGTATAAATAGTAATCAATGAACTGGATTTTTTCAATAAACGCTCCGTAGAGTTATGCGTTTTAGAGATTAAGATTAATAGTGGATTGTCTAATACCGGATAATGCCTTAAAACATAAATAGAGCCGCCAAGCTTTACAAAAGTGGGGCAATAACAAACCTATTTATATTGACCCTAATTTTACTAAATGTGGTAGTCTAGGTCATTGTTATAAAATGTTCGAATCTCCTTTCTTTTGGGAGTGAAGATGCAGGCTGTGAATACTTTTTTGCACATCCTGTCCGCATCAACGTTCACGCAAAACTTCTGCACCGTACGCTTCGATTTCTCGGATATGATCAGCCTTCTTATTTTCTTTGCTTCCAACATAAAATTTATGGCCACCGGAAAGAGTATAGACATTTTTAAAACCGTGGTTTATTAGAACATTCTGCGCGGCGTTACCTGTCACGCCTTTATTGCAGTAGGTCACAGTCACTTTATTTTCATCAAGTTCTCCTAACTCTTCTCTCAAGTTTGCATGAGGAATGTTTATTGCTCGATCTACGCTGCCCTTTTTATTAAAGTCATCCACACTTCTGACATCAATAATCTGAATGTCCGCCGTCATATTTCTTATTTCGTTCGCTGTCATAAGCTTTCTGCCGCCGCTAATAGCATTATCGAGGATCATACCTGTATAGTGAACAGGATCTTTTGTCGTAGAAAATGGTGGCGCATAGGCCAAATCTAGATGAAAAAGTTCATCTACCGTGGCTTTATAAGTAATGAGTGTCGCAAAAACATCAATGCGCTTATCAACACCCGTTGTACCAATGATCTGAACGCCCAAGAGTCTTTTGCTCTTTTTATCAGCAACTGCTTTAATGACCATTTCTTCGCCTTTGAAATAAGACGGTTTATCTGGTTTAATATTGTGGCAAATCTCTATTTCAAAGCCCTCAGCAAGAGCTTCTTTCTCCGAAAGTCCTGTAGAGGCAATGGTAAGATCAAACAGTTTGAAAATCCCTGTTCCAAGATTTCCTCTGTAAAACAGACCACCACCCGTTAAGGCATCCCCTGCAATCCTTCCAGTTTTGTTGGCTGTAGATCCAAGCGGACGATAGACTGGTTTACCTGTAATGGCCGAAAAGGTTTCAATACAGTCTCCGCAGGCGTATATATCAGAGATATTGGTCTGCATTTTTCCATTGACCTTTATGGCTCCTGTTTGCCCAAGTGTTATACCTATGCTTTTAGCGAGTATCGTATTGGGACGAACGCCCGTAGCCATAATGACCAGCTCCGCATGGAGCATCTGACCATCACTCAGGATCACATTCTTTTCATTAATTTTCGTGATCCCTTTTGACTTTAAGAGCTTCACACCTTTTTTTATCAATAGGTTTTCTAAGTATACTGCCATATCATAATCCAGATTAGGGGTGATTTTATCGGCAACTTCAACGATTGTAACATCCATTTTATGATGTAACAGATTTTCTAACACTTCAAATCCTATAAACCCCGTCCCTGCAATGACAGCCGTTTTTGGCTGGTTCTTAAAAAGGAAATCCTTAATCGCTATTGCATTTCGTACATTTCTTAAAAAGAAGACATGTTCTTTATGTATCCCTTCCACATTGGGAACAAACGGAGCTGCACCTGTAGCAATGATCAGCTTGTCATAGTAATCATTAAAAACTTCTTCTGTTTTCAGGTTTTTAACAAGCAAAGATTTTTGATCTTTATTGATTTCTAAAACCTCGTGCTCTGTCTTAATATCAATTTCATAGCTTTTCTTGAAGAAAGAACTGTCTCTTGGAGTCAGTTCTTCAATACCCTTGATTTCACCACCGATATAATAGGGTAACCCACACCCTGAGTACGAAATGTCACGGTCTTTTTCATAAATGATAATTTCGGCAAGATCATTGTTTCTTCTTGCTTTTGTAGCTGCGGATGTACCTGCTGCCACCGCTCCTATTACAACTATTTTCATTTATTATGCCTCCTCTTTTATAATCATATTTTTTAATTCCATGTCCAATCTCCTCGGGACATTATAGATCCGGTGGCTACTAATGATCCGCGAACCTCCCATGGACTCCCAAATCCTCGATTAGCTCACAAACACACACTTCTTCGCCGTTCCTCGCCAGACGTTCGAGGATACGTACCCGGGTAGGGTGCGCTAAGGCCTTATAAAAATCACTCTTCATAATATTATAATATATATTATAATATATTTCGGGACCCAGATACAATAATTAGTAGCGAGATGCTCATCTTCTATAACTTCTTACTGAGTTTGACAGTCGGTATAGTTCAGCTCCACCTCGCATTTTTTGCAGACCATCCATGATGTTTTGGGATATTTGCTAAGGGAGGGATTCAGTTGGAAAAAATCTTAGAATACAAACGAATCACAGAATAGAAGAGGGAAATGCTTAGGGGGGAAAGTATGCGCTTTTGGAGAAGCAAGTTCAAGATGGGTCAGCAGCATTATTTTAATATTTTCATCTAATTCGTTGCATATATCAAAATAATTTGATATGATAATGCCATGAACATAAACGTTGTGAAAATTTCCAGTGCTTTAAGTGATCCTATTCGTCATCGTATTCTCTTACTCATCATTAACCATGAAAGAGGTGAATCTCAAGGGTGTTGTCCTTCTCCAAGTGAAGGGGTATGCAATTGTGATATAGTATCCTCACTCGGTTTAATTCAATCGAGGGTCTCTTATCATATGAAAGAGTTAGTAGGTGCAGAAATCGTCATCGAAGAAGCGAAAGGAAAATGGAAATTTTACTCACTCAATCGCAAGACTTTAAGGGAATATCTCAAACAAGTTGCCTTAGACTATAACCTATAGCCTATAGCCTCTTTTTTTAACTAGACATATCAACTAAATTTGATATGTTTTAACAAAACGAGCTTAATACAATAAAAAGTGAGGGAAATGTTATGGAAGATGTCCGAGAGCTGGTCAGACAGAAGTATGCGTTTGCCATTACCAATCGAAGTCAAGGGTGTTGTGGAAGTACTGGGTGCTGCGGTGATCCGCTCAGTGATGCTTCGGATCAAATTACAAGCAATCTCTACTGTGAAGGGGATTTACATGGTTTAGATCCGGAATTAGTAGCTAATTCCTTTGGCTGTGGAAACCCTACTGCGTTAGCCACTTTAAATCTAGGCGAGGTCGTTTTGGATTTGGGGAGCGGGTCAGGGCTTGATGTTCTACTCTCGGCCAAAAGAGTAGGCCCGACAGGAAAAGCGTATGGGCTTGATATGACAGATGAAATGCTTGCAGTTGCCAAGGAAAATCAAAGAAAATCAGGGTTAGTGAATGCAGAGTTCTTAAAAGGGCACATTGAAGAGATTCCCTTACCAGAAAACACAGTAGATGTTATCATTTCTAATTGTGTGATCAACCTTTCTGGAGATAAAGACACAGTCATGAAAGAAGCTTTTCGGGTACTCAAACCTCACGGAAGATTCGCTGTGTCAGATATTGTCTTGAAACGATCTCTTCCTGAGAAGCTCAAAGAAAATATGCTTGCTTGGGCCGGGTGTGTAGGTGGAGCATTATTGGAAGAAGAGTATCGCGAAAAGCTGTCACAAGCAGGGTTTGAGAATATTGAGATTCAAGTCACTCGCGAGTATGACCTGACAGATCCTAGCTTGAGAAGTATGTTAGAAGGGTTGTCTGAGGCTGAGATTAAAGAATTTCAAGGGTCAATCGTCAGTGCATTTATTCGAGCGCATAAGCCAGTTTTAAAATAATTATGTTTATAATATTACACCTAGTAGATTAGGTTTAAGCAAGGGCACTCTGCCCTACCCATGGATGAGTGCCCTTCGTATGATCAACAAACCTTCTGAGCTGTATGATAGATCTTCTATGGCTGATCCCGTCTATTTATTTTGCTTTTTCCGCACAGGGAATACAGACCTTTTCGCCATTGACATTTTGCAATTTATGCACAAATACCCGTTCACCACACGCCGCGCATAAGTCGGTATCAAATGTTCCTTTCGTCTTTACGAAAGGATAATCAAACACCGGACTAATCGCCAGAAATTCTTCTTCGACCCGGTTCATAACCCCTTCTACTAACGGATCAGTGATATTTGCGAGTATGTCTTGGGGCGGTACGCCTTGTTTGCGTTGCTGTACAAAGGGGGACTGTAGCATCTTGCCAAAAAATTCTGGTTTTAACTGAACGCGCACAGCCTTTTGCTGTTTCGTATCAATTAAGGTAAAGGCCATTTTACCCACATAGGTTTTCTTAATATTGCTTTTGCCATATGTGCAACCAGTAACAGTCATCAGGCCATCAACAAAGCAACCAGCTGCGTGATCGTTACCGGTCTCCACTACCATCACTAATTCCTTATCCTGGGAACGTTCTACACCAAGGGCGTTCATAGCCGCTGCTCCAGCCCTGAGACCTAACGGCATAGCCGGGCACTTGTGCCCGTGAAATTTAATTCCTACGTCGAAATAATCTTTTGCACTAATCATAAAAAATATTACCTCCTTACATTTTTTATATCTATTGGGTTCTAACCCAATAAAATATCTTCCTATATAGTATAGGCTGAAAGAGCACAACCATTGCTCCAAGATATGCTAGATTAAACCTAAAATCATTTTAATTGCAACGGCATATAAAACGATCCCGATAACTACTTTGAGTTGGCTACTTTTCATTTTTGCATTCATCAAACTTGCACCTAAAAGAGCTCCACTGATCGATGCAAAAACTGAAAATCCTAATAGCGTCCAATTTAAATGACCATTGGCTACTTTTAACTTCGCCAAAAAACCCACAAGAGAAGGGATAGCCACTACAAAAGAAGTGGTCCCCGAAGCTTTTTTAGGCTCCATGCCAGAGCCCACTAAAGTTGGCAAAATGAAATTGCCTCCTCCGATTCCCAGTAATCCACTTAAAAATCCTGCGACAGCTCCAACAATACTTCCCAGTGTAATGTCTCTACGTATATTCGGGATTCGATCTTTTTGCTTAGTTTTATAAAAGATCATCATGCTGGCGGCGAAAACCAAAAACGCCGAGAAAAACCATAATAGCATATTCTTTGAAATAAATTGTGTGGCATAAGCTCCAAAGGGAGTTAATAATGATGCAACAATGGCGATTGGGATTGCAATCTTAAAGTCAATGAGTTTATGTTTAGCATTCGTTGCCGCAGCAAAGGTCATACTTATACCATTAAGTAATAATGCAATAGCCGTAGCTTCAGGCAAAGCCACTCCCAACCATATATAGGCCGGAATAATAATAAATGCTGCTCCAATACCCACCATTGCTAATAACGTAGTCAAAACAAACACGATTATTGCAGCAACCACTGTCATTGTTAAGGTCATCTCAATCACTCTCCTCTGAATGGTTGCTTTTCCGCGACATTGCAACCTTCTTCCGACAGATCTTTATTTATTCTCTAAGCAGATCCTTTAAGATCAATATATTTACAAATTCCCGATTATTTCCTTGGATTCATCGCGTTCCACGACATGATCCCTTATCATGACAAAGCTCGATAACAACGTGATGACGAGAGCAATACCATAAATCAAGAAAAATTTATTGAGCCCCACGACTGAAATGATTCTTCCGCCAATTGCGGTACCGACACCGCCTCCACCCATGAAACAGAAGGCGACCAAGGACATGGCTGCACCTCTGGCCTTCTGGGCAAACTCCGTAGCTCTTGTGAGGAGTGTAGAATGAGTAAATAACTGACATGATTCCGAACGCCGTCATAATCAAACCAATATATAAATAGTTGAATCCATACGTCTGGGCAATGTAAACCCCTGCGAATGAAAAACTTCCAATAATGAAAGTTCCCTCCAGTAAAACGATAATGTAGGTAAACAAACTTCTGCTCGTTCCCAGAAGCTTGGCATACGGCGCAAAAATTTTGCTGTCATTCAACAATCATCCCTCGCTCCTAAAAACATCGGTCTCCCTTAACGTTGAGGTAGTTTGCGATACTGTTTAAATCTTGACAGCTTACGATATCTTCCACATCACCTCTTCTGCTAAATAATACTTTTATAATATACTAATAATAGTATACACCAATTTTATAATTCTTCAATAGTCATTTTAGAGAGCCTGCTAAAATCTTGCACTTTGGCCTCATTATTATGAAAGACATTAAAAGAGGCTGTAACAAAACTTGAAAACAAGTCTATTACGGCCCCTCTGTGTAATTTCTATATAGCAAATTTACGATCCCAATGTGAAAAAACCATCCTCCCGCACTTCGTACATCCCTGTAAACACCACTCCTTCATTAATCAACTCATCAATGATAGCCTTAGATTCTAAGGGTAAGCATAGGGACATGCTGTTGCAACTGGATCGCAAACTGGACGGTGTCCGAACAACGGCAGAGGGGCAATCGTTGGGCGTCTGGCATTCAGGATCTTGTTGGCAAGTATTTCCACAAACAAGCGGGATGGAATATTTAGAATGAATCTATTGAGTGCTAAGATGTCTCTACAACCATTAAATAAGAAAAGAAGGAGCATCTCGCCCCCTCTTCATCAGTAACATCTTAAAGTATAGGTTTACTTGCTTTGGTTCGTTCATAATCTAAACAGGGAATACAAAGTGGTTTACCGCAACCGTTCTAGCATACCGTTCAAAAACAACTTCTCCGCAGTGGCTGCAAATAATCTTATTGAATGAACCCGGTGTCGGATATTTTATAGAAGTGGGAGTCTTAGAATTAAATCAAGGTCCACGTCGTAATGACCTTGGACCTTGATTCGTTAACAATGTTACGATGTTACTGAATTAACCCTCGTCGATATGCTCCATTCCCTGACGATAAAGTTCTGAGACATGAGAGTCATGCACAGAATAGTAGACCATCTTCCCCTCTCGACGGTATTTGACAAGATCACTGTTCCGCAGCACTCGGAGTTGATGTGATGTTGCTGATTGACTTAATCCTAATAATTCAGCCAAATCACAAACACAGAACTCCGATTTTGCCAGGGCATCCATGATTCTGATTCTCGTCGGGTCACCCAAGGTCTTAAATAATTCTGACAAGCTATTCGCCCTGTCAAGGGTAATCAGATGGTCTGCATACTTATCAATCACCTCATGATGTACGCATAAGATGTCACACACTGCATCCTCTATATTTTCATATTTATCGATAGCGGCATTAACCTCTGGCTTTTTCAAAATCACTACTTTCACTCCGAACTTAAAAATGAATAGTCTTTGTACCTTTATTCTACCATAGAGTGCTACCGTGCCGCCACTTTAACTGTTCGCGATAACGAAGCCTCTGCAGCACGGTTTCCCTTAGAAATTTTCATGTACACCAGTATACTTTACCACGTTTCTATAATATAATAATTTCATTATATTCTGAAAATTGTTATATAAATCAGAGGCCAAAACAAACCAATTTATCATTAATAATGAGTTAGTTCTATTATCCCTTTGCGAAAAACTTATAAGGAGGATGTATAACATGAAAACATGTGGTAACTGTGGTTTAGGTATCGCTGACAATAACGACCTCATCAGCTGTTTCAAGTACAAAACCCTGAGCAATTCTCAAGAGGACAAAACTAGCTGCGCTTATTACATTAAAAAAGTCTTAGAGGATGATGGCGAACCCCTGCCACCCATACAACACTTGTTTTTAGTAGAAGAATCATTTAAAGAGCGAAAAATGAAAATAAGTATAAACCATGGTTTGCGGATGTAGTTGCTTTTTCGTACTGACCTTTTTTAAAAATCCCCCATGACACACTGTAGGGGATTTTAAAAAAATACGAAGAACAGGATATAAATACAGAAGGCGGTAGCCGACCAGATGAACAAATCAAAAAAATGGTCCTTGGAGCTCGCAACTGGAGACTCGTCAATTAAAATGAAGTAAGGGGGAAGTATATTGTCTACGAAATGGTATCCATTCATATTTAAAAATCAGTGCACAGGATGTATGGCTTGCGTGGAATTTTGTGAGAATAATGTGCTGGAAGGACTGGATAGTAAGGCCCATGTTAAGTCAAAGGATAATTGTATTGAGGGGTGTAAGGACTGCCAAGCCTATTGCATGGTTAAGGCCATATATTTTTCTGATGAACTGGAAGAGATGATGAAGGATGGGATTATCAAATGCAGCTGTGGAGAACATAATTAAAGGATTTGAACCAAAAGTGGCCATAAAACGACAGGGGCATCTGTACTTGGCTGCGGAGAAAGTCTTTAAAAAACTAGACTGTCCGTATGCTCTAATCCCGACTCCAAAATCGATGCGTTCTGGATGTAGTAATTCCATATGCTTTCCACTATATCTTAAAGATATTATTGAAGATTTATTGGATGCCGGTGTAGTGATTATGGGTTCGTATGAGGCTACTGAAGATGGTTTTGTTTCTATAAAATGGTAACTGAATGATCAAAGGTATTAGAAAGTTAATAAAAAGGAAGTCTGCGGTCGCTTTTATACCACGGACTTCTTTTTGTGTTTGGGATGAATTTAGCATTAGCTTAATCTCTTTTGAACCCTAATATAACTATTCCGTGACCTCATCAATAAACCTTTTAACCAAAAATTTTATTTTATCACGCAGTTCCCGTACCATTGCCATTTTTTCTTCCTCAGTTCCAGATGGGTGTGTCCACAGATTAGAATGTCAATGCCAGCCTGAGTAATAAGCTCGCTGGCATCGTCTCACCAATAACATTTCCCACCATAAAAAAACTTTTTAAATATAGTGATTAAATTAACCGAATGTGATATTATAATAATAACATATTTAAAATATTAAATATATAGGATTGGGGATAAGGATGGAAAAATTTGCAGAATTATTTAAGGCTTTAGGCGATGTGCACCGGTTGAATATTTTGAGGTTATTAAGAGACCAGGAGATGTGTGGCTGTGAAATCTTTAACAAAATTGAACTTTCCCAACCGGCTATATCCCACCACCTGAAAATTTTAAAACAAGCTAATTTAGTGAAATGCATTAAAGAAGGAAAACTGGTTTTTTATCGTCTTGATGAATCGGGGATAAATATTGCCCAACAAATACTTACGGATTTATCCTTTACTTGTAAAAGTGACAATCAACAATTTAGGCTTTCTTCTTTAAGGGAAAACCCCAACCTCTGTGAAATCCTAGGTATGAAAGCAAGCGTTTGCGAAGAAGAAATCTGAAGAATTATTTATGGGTAATTGTTGGTGGTTGAGAAGGACTGCCGATAAGACGATAGCAGGATTGAAAGGACTGATTATTATGCTCCAAAAGTTTGCCGACTATGTATCGTATACGTTGTTTGGTCTTTTGCCGACCAGCCATTTAGGGGCTGCTGTTGATTTCTTTATCTACGATACTATCAAGATTTTTCTAATGTTGGCCACTATTATCTTCTTAGTCTCACTGATTCGCAGTTATTTTCCGCCAGAACGCACCAAGAAGATTTTAAGCCATAAACGAGAATTCATCGGTAATATTTTGGCAGCCCTGTTGGGAATTGTGACTCCGTTTTGTTCCTGCTCCGCAGTACCGGTCTTTATCGGCTTTGTAGAATCTGGGGTGCCCCTGGGGGTTACATTTTCTTTTCTCATCTCTTCGCCTATGGTCAACGAGGTGGCATTGATTATGCTTTGGGGAATGTTTGGCTGGAAGATTGCCATGATATACATCGCTACTGGGGTTATCGTCGCTATTGTCGGCGGATTGGTGATTGGAAAACTCAAACTTGAACATTTGGTAGAGGAGTATGTTTACAATCTAAAAATGGGCGAAACTGAATTGGCAGCCTTAACTTGGAGGGAAAGGGTAGAGTATGCCTGGGAATATGTTGTGGACATTTTGAAAAAGGTCTGGCTGTACGTCATTATCGGGATAGCCATCGGTGGGGCAATGCATGGCTATGCACCTGCTAATTTGCTGGTCAAATATGCCGGAAAGGATAACCTATTTGCCGTTCCTTTAGCAGTGCTCATCGGAGTACCTCTCTATTCTAATGCAGCTGGGATCATTCCCATTGTCCATGTACTGATGGAAAAAGGAATGGCTTTAGGTACAGTTCTCGCCTTCATGATGGCCGTTACCGCCTTAAGTTTGCCGGAAATGATTATTTTGCGCAAAGTTTTAAAACCAAAAATGCTTGGCATTTTCATTGGAATCATGACGGTTGCGATTATTTTCGTAGGGTATTTATTTAATTGGATATTTGCTTAGAGCATAATCATTTGTTGCGCTCTAAAAAAGTATGAAACTACTATATAAATTAAGGAGGAAAAGAAATGGATATCAAAGTGCTAGGTACTGGATGTAAAAAATGCATTGTTCTTTATAATTTAATTAATGAAGTAATAACTGAACTAGGTATTCATGCCAATGTAGAGAAGGTAGAAGATATTGCTAAAATCGTACAGTATGGAGTAATGCTTACCCCAGGGTTGGTGATTAACGGAAAGGTTAAAATGTCAGGTAAAGTGCTAAATAAGAATGATGTAAAAAAATACCTTCAAGAAGAAATGTAATAAGGGTTAACATTCTTTTGCTAGTTCTTTGGCGGTAGCACCGTGGATTGGTACTTGTTTGAATGCCATTTCGTCTAATTAATTTGATGAAAGGAGGTGAAAATTTTGAGAATGCTTGCGGAATTTTTCCCGGAGTTTGCGGAAAAGATTGATGAGATTGATGCCTTGTATAATGAAAAACGAATGATTGACGAAAAGACTTTTCAGTTCATATGCTTTGCCCTTTCGATTAAGGGACGTTCTAAACCTTGCGTACTAAAGCACTTTAAAGGTGCACTTGAAGCAGGGGCTACAGTACAAGAAATATCCTATATTTTCACCCTTGTAATGCGTGAGGCAGCCGGTGCTGACGACTGCTGGACCCACGATGTCATTGGTGATTGGAAAGAGATTTTGGCTGGAAATATCCACTGTGATTGTCAGAAATAATATTTTAAAGGCTGTTGGCATACATTGTCGACAGCCTTATTAAGTATAAGGTGGTGTGCAATACTTATTATGGTTAAAATCACATCTATTTTAAACCGAGGTTTAATATTCTTATCTGCAAATTTATAACCAACATTCCAAAGAATTTGAAAGACCATGTTAAGGAACGAAATTCCGTTTGAAGCCCTCCTACACATGGTTTCAATACATTTCCCCTGGTCTATCTCTCCAATCACAAAAGCAACCCTTTGTGCAAATTTATGTATTTCCGGTAAATCACTATAATCTCTATTTAACGCTTTCCGTACATACCTCGAGTTTCTACTCATAAATGGAAGCCCATATATATGAATTATTTTTTTCTTCAACAATCCAACTAACGTCTGCTAAAAGTCCCATTTTAAAGTCTGGTTTTAACTTTAAAATGGGACTATATTTGGAATTTAAGAAACGAGACTCAGTTAAATCTTCCATTGGACAAGGGTTCGACTCGCTGATTCGTGACCTTGCAAATCCGCCCGGTTTTTGAAAGAAATAATACATAAAAACCGTTCCCCTATGTAGAAAATGCTCTACCGTACTTCTCTCTATTTAACGTGATGTTGCAACAAGTGGTAAGTTTTCTTTACAAACGCAGGAGCAGTTCGGCATTGCCGTGAGCGATCTTTTCCCTGTCGGCGCTGCTGACAGGCAACTGAGCGAGGAAATCTCGCCCTTTCTCCATCGAGCCGTAGGGGTAGTCTACCGAAAACATGATGCGGTCGACACCGACCTGCAGCAACAGCTCAAGGAAAGCAGTAGTAAAATTGAAGCCGCTGAACGTGTAATGGATATTCTCCCTCAGGTAGGCCGCCATCGGACGCTGCAGCTTAGTTAGATTCGGCTGCAGGACTAAATCGATCCTGGGCAACATGAAAGGCAGGGCCTCGCCCATGTGGCCGATGATGATCTGCAGCTTAGGATAGTGGTCGAACGCTCCGCTGAGAATGAGGCGCAGGATATGGACAGCGGTTTCGATGTGCCAGCCCCAGCCTGCCGTCGACAACATACGTGTCACCTCCGGTGAGAAGT
This sequence comes from Desulfosporosinus sp., assembly GCA_031292075.1. Taxonomy (GTDB): domain Bacteria; phylum Bacillota; class Desulfitobacteriia; order Desulfitobacteriales; family Desulfitobacteriaceae; genus Desulfosporosinus. Next base: position 36,432 of record JARLHW010000030.1, on the reverse strand, counting down.
TACCGGTGTAATAGGCGTCGATTACCGACTGCGGTGGTGGCGCCGGATGCAGGTAAATGGGAACCTGGAGCGCTTCTGCCCGTTCCAGGATGGGCCAGAAGAATTTGTCGTCCAGGTAGCGCCCCTGAATGTGACCATTAATCACCGCACCCCTGAAACCATGTTGGCAAACCATGCGTTCCAGTTCATTGACAGCGAGGTCGGGAGCCGCTGTCGGCAGGGCGGCCAAGCCCGCGAAGCGGCTGGGATGACATTCTATCGCCGCTGCCAGGAAGTCATTGGTGCTGCTGGCGATTTTCACCGCCTCCTCCGCAGCTAACAACTCTGTACCGGGAGAGGTCAACGAGAGCACCTGCATATCGATGCCGGCAGCGTTCATCTCAGCGATCCGACGTTCGTTGAGGTCACACAGTTGCTCACCTTTGTTATGAAAGGATTGCTTGCCAAATCTGTCCATAAGACTCGGAGAGGCAAAATGCTCTTCAAGTGTGATGATGCGCATAGTCATTAATTACCTCCTATTTTTTGTAAATAATCTCCATTGCTAGTACGCTAGGACTAATTGCTCTCTGACGCCTACGACGGCAATCAAAATTTCTAGCTCAATAAGGCCTATTTGAATCCAGTCGTAGGGTTGACTATTTTTTGTCATCTAATACATCCGAAATAGCACTCCACTGTGACAGCATAGTACTGACTCCGGTCGCGATACGAACTGATTTTCACGCAGCGTTTCGAGAGCATGCTCACGACCGAAACCACTGTCTTTAGTGCCACCAAAGGCAGTGCTGACGCTAGCGAACTGATCTTCAGGAAAGCCCCCTGGTCCTGCACCTCGCTTGGCGCCGCTGCGATATCAGGCCACTAAACAGTTTGAACAACGCAATGGCCCCCTCAACGTCGTATGTGCGAGCTTGGAAGACACTTTATTTCCACCTCCTTCTCGTGATATATTTACTCTACCGCATTCGAGCAACACGAAGTCAAGCTTTTTTTAAAAAAGAAGGTAACGAAATGTACACAGTCAAAGAAGTGGCTCAGAAAATTAATCTCACAGAGCATACCATCAGATTTTATACTGACAAGGGATTGGTACCGAATGTACAACGCGACAAAAATAACACTCGCCTTTTTGACGAAGAATCTCTTAATTGGTTGATAAGAGTTAAGTATCTTAAGGATTGCGGTATGTCGATAAAGGATATCAAACACTATGTTAATCTATACCTAGAAGGGGATTCTACACTTCTTTCCCGTTATGAAATTATTTTGAAACACAAGGAGATTGCACTAGAGCAGTTGGGGGAGGCAAAGAGAAGGGTTGAATTTATGGAAGAAAAGGCAAAACACTATCTTAAAATCATAAATCAAGTCATTTCGGGCGATTCAAATCCAAGGTAATGGTGGCGTGTGAGGCAAGTATCCGGCCAGTAGGTTTAACATATTTCTCGGCCATTTCCTCATAACCAATGTTTTTTATCATCTCATTGTAGCGCCATCAAAAATGGCTTTTTTTACATAGGCGCTATTAAAGTTCACATTTCTATAAACTACATTTTTAAATGATCGGGTACTGATGATGCTCCTCCCAGTGCTGTAATATCCAATGGAACTGATAAGAAGACCAGTTTTCGGTCTTACTTTTTTTCCCTAAATGAAAAAGTGCCGACTGAAGCGTAATTCTACACTTCAGTCGGCTTTTTGTCGTTCCTATTTAATTTCACATTCCATTTCCGTTCCCTCATACAAGGTTTATTAACCCGCCTCCTTGAACAGTTATTGTTTAAAGTGTAGTGTAAAATTAACATTTTGCCAGCGGGTTCGCCGGGGAGGCGTGGGCCGCACGGCCCTTAGCCTACATTCGCCCAGTCATACAGCCACCCCGGCGAGGGCGGGGTTTTAGCGATTAGCTCATTACGTTAATTTCGTTCATACATGATGATGTTGACGTTTGGTTTGCATTGGATATTGTGATTACATCATAGTCATAAGCATCCCAATCTGTCGGAGCAGTGCCAACGGTGTAGCTAAGAACCGCTTTGCCGCTGGAGTCAAGAGTTACAGCAACAGGCGTTTTGCTGATATTATTTCCACCCGAGGTAAGCGTGCCTGTTTTATCAATAGCGCCAGGCGCAAATGTTACATAAACAGTTCCGCCGGCATCGACAGGGTTACCTTTAGCATCAGTAGCTGTAATAATCAGGTTATAAGTCTTTCCAGACTGAGCGCCTTTAACGGTCTGATTAAGGAGTGTTTCGTAATCTGGAGAAGTAACCGTTGTAGGAGCACTGATCGACAAGGTGTTAGACCCAGTCGTACCGTCATTTCCAATTGCCAAGTTCATTACCGCCGGATTACTAGATAATTTGTCAGCTTTTGAATTGGTAACCAAATCATTAAGCTGGCTTGTTGCATCGGTTGATTGGAACAAGATTTGGTTGGATTTATACTGTACTATCTTCGCCCCAAGAGCTTTAGACAAGTTGTCAATTGGCAGACAGACGGAGCCGCTCATTTTCCCGATTGAAGCGCCTAGCTTGACTGGTTGATTGTCGACTGTTACGGTGTCTCCGTCGGACGGAATACTGACGAGGTGGTTTCCATACATGAACCATACGTTATCACCATTCTGATGGGTTTGAACATCCAGGCTTTGGGCAAGGTCCTGAATAGACATAAAGAGCAGTCCTTGTACTTTAAATGGTGTAATTTGAGCCACTGGTTCGCCGGAATCCGGATCCAGGAACACAGGTGGGTTATAGTAGCCTTGGCTAAAGTCAAACATATCATTTAGAGAACCGGTTTCAGCATCAAAAGATCCGCCGCCAATCTGCCCGAGATTCCAGTTGTCCTCAACGAAACGGAGCACAGAGGATTGATCGGCAAGCGTATTGATGACTGCATTATGCTTCGCATAGGGTGAAATTGCAACCATCGGAAATCTTGGTCCATATCCTAAACGACCTTCGACTCCATCTAATGGCGTTTTGGTCCCGGCATTAGTTCCTTCCAAGGCATCTACAGCGGGATCGTTTGATTGGTTCACAATGGGAGGCATAACGTGGTCATACCAGCCGTCGGAGTCATCATAGGTGACGAAAATAGCGGTATTTTTCCAGGTTGGCAAAGATTCCAACTTATTGACGGTCTGAACAAGGAAGGTTTGTTCGTCAAGGGGATCCGAGTAATCGGGATGCCCGTCTTGATAGGCAGGCGCCTTCAGGAAAGAGTAGTTTGGCAGGTTTCCGGCATCTGCAGCTGCCAAGAAATCAGTAATATCATATTGATGATTGGCTTGATCATCTTTACCGATCATGTCCACGGATGTTGGTTTTTGGTGTGTTGTATTAGACGTTGCTCCGTAGTATTGAAATGGCTCGTGGTGGGGGATATAGTCCGTCACATTGTCTCCGTGAATGTTCTGATGTTGGGCTGTGGGGTCATCGTATCCGCCAAAGAAACATCCCCAGGTGAGTCCCTTGGCGTTCAACAAATCTCCGACGTTTTTGCCGGCCATGGAAACGGTTGCATGTTTGGAAGCATAATCGTAATATGGGTCTGGATCACCGATAACTGTTCCATTGCTGGTAACCGATTTTGGATATCCCTCGTCCCCGGGTTTCAATACTGTGTCACTTTGGGTTTGGTTTCCACTATACACAGTGGCTCCGCCGTTGTCGCCCGAAACAACATTAAGAGCACCCGGAGTGGAAGGACCTAAGTTTGAGCCGAAGTAGTTGTCGTTTTGAGCATAGTGCTGGGCATAATTCCAAAAAGCAGTTACTGTGTTTCCATCATAATAATCCATAACCATCGGATCACCATGCCCGTCATTTTCGACAAACTTGTCCATTAATCCGCCGTCAAATGATTTTTGTTCCGCAGTATAACCATGATCCATATCTTTGGTCCAGGCCTGAGTCCGATCTAAACGCTGTGGATTCGCACTGTTTGGGTTGTTAGTCAATAATGCAGCAGTTAGTCCATTAACAGTGGGAGTACCGGGAGCTGGATAGAATGGTGGCTCACTATCAGGATTTTGGGCAACCGGGTATGTACCGAAATAATGGTCAAATGATTCGTTTTCTTCGAAAATAACAACTACGTGTTGGATTGGCGTATTTGCTGTTGCGCCGCTGATCACCGTTGTATCAGCTGGTGCTGAAGCGGGTACACCTGCAAATGCGGGCGGCACACTGCTAGCTACTACTAGTGTGCCGATTACGGCGGTACTTACGAGAGCAGAAAAGGCTTTCTTAAGTTTAACTTTCATTAAAATTTAATCCCTCCTAAATTTACGTTACGATTATCCTACCATAGATGTGTAAAGACTCTCGGAAGAAATTGTTAATAATAATTAATAATCGTAATTCTTGGTAAAATATACATTCTTGGGGTGTGGGGCATTTACCAAAGATGATAGTGACACGGTTTTTATTCTGGTGGCAATTTAATTCATTATTGAAATTAGTTGCGCCATAAATATCCAAACATCCTTTTTTCATTTTAGGTTATCCTATTAGAGGCCATAAGATCATTTTAAAGGAGGTTTTCTAAATTATGGGTAACAAAAATGACCAAGACAGTGGAAATGGGCCAGGAGAAGGACAAAGTAAAGGGGCTGGACCACGAAAAGGAAAAGGAAAATCGAAAGCGGGAAAAGGATAAGAACCATAGAAAGCGCGGGAACAAGGGAGATCATAATATGATTCAATACCTATTAGTAACTGAATCAGCAGCAAGACTATATTTTTAAAACATGATGCCCTAGAAATTCTGGGGCATTTGTCGTTGTCTCTTTCTGCTGAAACAGATGAAAGGACATACACTGTGATAAACCTTCAATGAAGAAACACCAACGTGCGTGATTGCCCCACATCGGCTTGAATCCCGGTCGCCGATGTAGGCAGAGACGCCCTTATGTGGTTGACCTTCTCAATCAGCTTAAGCAGTTTGAGCGTCATTGAGTCCTATAAAGAACGTTATGACAATGGACTAAGAGTAAAATTAATAAGACCTGGATGCGTTTTGACTAGACAGAACGTATAAAAGAGGTAATTCCGAAACCCTTGCTACAAGCTGGTTTCAGAGTTACCCCCAGTGATTTTAGAACAATTTCTGCCACAAATTTCTTAAAAATTAATGAACAAATTTGACTACTATTACCTACGAAAATAAAATATGATAGGTTTTTTGTCAGTTGGGTTAAAAATTATTTAAGAAAATACAACACCAGAAAACAACAACCTTTAAAGCATTTGCTTTGCTGATGTAACTGTTATCTCTAACACTCTAGTTAAAAACGAGAACTTTTCTTTCATCATATCGAATTCTGAACCTGACTCAAGGTATTTTGCAGTACCTTCAATCGCGAAACCTGTTCCCTGGTAATCTTTATAACCCAAAACTTCTTTACTACCTAAAGCGATCTTTACCTTATTATTGTGATTTACATTTTTTTCTGTTCTACGCATTGCATAGGCAGGAATTAAAATTCTTTCATCAGATGTTACCACCAAATATGAGTTCCAAGTATTAACCATATGCGGTTCATCTATCCCCCATGACACTATCGAAACTACACCTTCCTTTTTTAGTACATCATAAAACTTTTCTGTAAGCATTTGTATATTCCCCCTAAAAATTAATTAACAATGCAAATCTCAATAAGATACAAAATATATCGTCGATATGCATTGTCTATCTTTAATATATATTGACTTTCTTCGAAAGTCAATATATATTAAAGATAGTTATTATCTGTAATTAAATCGCATTATATCTTCAAAAAATAAATACATATTGTGTGGGAACTTTATACGGGGAGGTGGATTGTATTGCAATTTTCCATAGGAGTAGAGTACGCATTACATTGTTTATTGTATATGGTAGATATTCCATCAGGAAAGGCTGTTGGAATTAAAGATTTAGCGACATTTCAGGGAGTTTCAGAAACTTATTTATCAAAAGTATATACAAAATTAAGGAAAGCCGGGATTGTGAAGTCAATTCCAGGTGTTAATGGGGGATATGAGTTAGCACGTATTCCAGAAAGCATAACCTTTTGGAATATAGTTGAAGCAGTAGAAGGAACGACTCCATTATTTCAATGTGCAGAGATTAGACAAAATGAAATATTGTTAGATAAAAATAACTTACCTGATACCTATACCAAATGTCCTTGCTTGATAAAAGTTGTAATGGTAGAAGCAGAAGACCAGATGAGACAGTATTTGAACAACAAGACTTTAGGATGGCTTCATGAACAAGTCAGTAACAAAATTCCTGAAGAGCATGGAAAAGCAACGATTGAATGGTTCAATAATACTAAATCGCGATAAAATTTATGAAGTATAAAATTGCGACATCAGATTTTATCCAAAAAAGACGAGCATTTTTTAATACTCGTCTTTTTTGATGCGTATGTTAAGATACTAGGGCGAAGTCCGACTACTGTCATCTACTCTATAACCATTTGTTGCGATTCTGTCTTTACATCTGGCTATTTATCTTTGCTAATTGTGCTTTGTAGGCTTCTAATGATACATCGCCTTTGACAAACTTATTTTCCAACAGGGTAATCCTTTCTGCTTTGGATAATGGTCTTTCGCTATCAATATTAACCGCACTATGTTCACCTTCAAGAGGTTCCAATATATGCTGAAGCTTGTCAAAGGCTTCAAAATATCGAAGACCAAATATTCTTTGTGAAACTGCATTCATATGAACACCGTCCGGATTGGCTTGAAGACCTGAAGCTGTAACAAAATAGCAATTTATCTGCGTATCAGAAAATGTTTTTAGTTCTTGATTAACCAATGGGTACTCTTGAAAATATTCACCAAACATGCCATTACCTAAATAGTCCCCAAGCCCCCCTATAATAAGAGGTATGTCCGGCACACAGAGTTCAAGGCGAAATGCCTCGACAATGGGTAAAAACTTTTCATTGTAACGGCTAGAGCGTTCCGAAGAGCATTCATTTTCGCCTTGATGCCAAAGTATTCCATCCAGCATGCTGGTTCGTTGGGCAATCTTTGCCTGGAACACCGCATGTTCAAACAGCACTCCCCCCACAGCCCAATCATCAAGGCTGGTGCCACCATCAGCGCAAGGAATCAGGCCAATTTCTTCATTTTTGTTTTTTTTACACCATGCCGCCGCAAAGGAGGCTGCAAGGCCAACACCAGAAAAAGGCCGATCATAGTTTATAGGTTCCGTCATAATTTGCCAGCGCCCGTTTCGCAGCATCTTTATTCGTTCATTGCAAATCGGCGGGACATCTTTCAGAAATCCGCGCCCGGCCATATTGGATTGTCCAACCATTAAAAAAGAATGTACCATATGTATTTAATTCCCCTTTATTTTACCTCTGCTCTTTGCTGCATATTATCTGCGAAAATCAGCATTCTATCACTCAAAGTCTACAACTGGAATTTATTATACATCATTCATAACGTCGGAGCCAAAAATCCCGCTTGCATCGCAAACGGGGATAGTGTGTTCCATTGCAAATATCTTTCAGGATGCCGAGGATTTCTAACTTAAAGGTTTAACCCTTCGCACACAGGCACAAAGAGTTAAACTTTGATTTTATATTTTCCCTCTACGTTTAACACCTGAGTGTTGCCTTAAGACGTTTAGTTTCTAAAAGCAACCCGAAGGCATCCTCTATTTTATTGACCACCACATCTGCCGCAAAGAGTGTACGGGGGGAAGCTCCTTCAAACCCAAGCACGGCAATACCTAATTGTGCTTTTTCAAGCATCAATTGGTCATTTGCTCCATTCCCCATAGCAACTATTTCCCGGGAACCAAATTGAGCTAAATAATCAGCTTTCTCCGAAGTATGTTCTCTGCTTTCCAACACTTTTACTTGAACAGGCAATCCCATACACTGTAAGACCACGGTACCGTAAGTATCCGAAGTGAGAATATGGATTTCCAAAAATGGCGCTAAGCGGATGAGACTATCCTTGACAGATTCAAACATTTGCCCATCCAAGCCCAATGTCCCGTTAAAATCAAGAACTAATACTTCTAAGTTCAAAGTTTCCCGACCTGGAATAACTGCCTGAATCATAAATTCTTTCCCCCTTTCGATTATTATGTACATCCACATTTTTTCTTGTTTCTGGTCTGGCAACTCGTTCCCAAGTGGAAAAGTGGCTCTATCTGGAATCAGGTATGGCCGGAGTAGGTGGAGCAATGTTCACCCTTGGCGATATCCTGTTATTTTGGCGTATCTCTGATGCATGGCGGAAAACAAGACCCCCAAAAAATGTGACCTGAAAAATGCGTTTATTCTTCTTCTGGCAGGAACGATAAACCTAACTCTTCAAGTTTGTCTTTCACTTCTTCTAACGACTTAGCACCGAGGTTACGCATTTTAATCAGTTCTTTTTCAGTCTTTTGGGTTAACTGATCAACGGTATCAATCCCCATCCGCCTCAGACAGTTATATGAACGAACAGACAGATTAAGATCCTCCACTAACATTTTAATCATTCTATCCTTGGGTTTCTCCACTTTTTCTATCTCAGTTTCAACATCTTCGCTCGCCCCTATGAAAAGGCGCAGATGATCATTCAATATTCTGGCAGCCGTACTAATCGCTTCCTCAGGTGAAATACTGCCATTAGACCAAGCTTCCAAAGTTAACTTGTCATAGTCCGTAATTTGACCAACGCGAGTAGGCTCTACCTCATAGTTTACCTTATAAATCGGGGCAAAAATGGAGTCAACAGAGATCATCCCAATAGTATCCTCTGACGTTTTAGAAACATACCCTTTGCCGCGTTCTACCGTCATCTCCATGAATAATCGGCCATCTTTATCTAAAGTAGCTATCTTCAAGTCTGGGTTCAAAATCTCAATGTCTGGGTCAGTTATGATGTCTCCTGCTGTTACTACCCCTTCACCCTGAGCCTCTAGACGAATAACCCGAGGTTCATCCGTATAGCCTTTCAGGGCGAGGGACTTTATGTTGAGAATAATGTCCGTGATATTTTGAACTCCTTCGATTTTAATCAATGTCACTGCTGATCCCGGAAGAGAAGATAACAAGATACGCTTTAGTGAATTCCCCAGGGTAATCCCATATCCCCTTTCAAGCGGCTCAACGACGAACTTTGCGTAGGAATCATCTTCAAAACGCTCGATACACTCAATTCTAGGCATCTCAATTTCTAACAGTGGAAAACACCCTCTTTTCTTATTTCTAGTTTGAGCCAAACGACCGGCTTAACGATAAGCAATAGAGAAATACTATCACCAGACGATTGTTATTAATCTCAAAGACTATTTAAAGTAAGACAAACTTAAATGTGGCCCTTTTTCCGAGCCCTCATTGGAAAGCAATGAAGCCTCCCATAGAAAAGCCCTGGCTATAATTTAGCCGGGCAAGGCGTCAGTAAACTATTCTTATCAGGCTGTTTCACTGAATAATGCCTCTTTCAAAAACTCAGTATATTCTGGGAAGTTTATTGTATGAGTCCCCCTACGATCGGCAAGCAATTGATATCTATATATTGGTTATTGTAACATATATTATCTCGTATTACATATTTTACCACTAGCGATCTACTGAATCAAGGTACTTCTTTCACATTAAATTTTTCAGTTACCAACTCAAAGCCTTCGAGCGTGGCCTTGACATCAATTTGAATCATCCTATTTTAACATACAAACGAATGGCAATGGTATTTAATTTCAAAGTGCAATTGTGACAAAAGTTGCATGTCAAAACCCTAATCTACTGCTACAGCCAAATCTTCAGGGATTACAACTCCGGGAGGGGCTGGATAGGAAACAGCCGGCTGACCGGGAGTCAATCCTCCTAGAACAACTCTACAAGATTTTGAGTGTATTTATCTACCAGCCTCATTATTAATGAGGCAATTCCCCGGCTACCATGGTCAAAGTAATGAATCACATTGCTGCTAGAACTGAAACTCAAACCAGCAGCAATATTGCAGTAAATATATAAGCCTAACAGAGACTGTTTGGCTAACATGGATACATCCACTCTCCACGATTGTCGTTTAAACGACTTGCTGGAGAGTTTTTTCATGTTCGGATGTTCTCCTGCTCAGGCCACTGAAAATAGAGAAATGATCTGCTACTTGTCAAGCGACGATATCAACTTAGGAGGAATTTACGCAACTACAACGAACACTTATAAAGTCAAATAGATACGAACTACTTCCTGCGAGGATTTTTCAAGAAACATCTTCATGTCTTTTTTGTATTAGTAAAAAAATGAACTACAGAGAATTTAATATTTTATGGGGAGCGAAAAATGAGTTATAAACTATTACTATTTGATTTAGATGATACATTGTTAGATTTCGGTGCTAACGAAATTGATTCGTTAAACAATTTGTTTCATCAAAATGGATATACTTTTTCGGATGAACTATTTCGGCTATACGATTCCGTCAACAAACGACTGTGGACGGATTATGAAAATGGAAATATTACATTAGATGAAGTATTAAACTCGAGGTTTTCAGAAACAATGTTGAAATTGGACAAAATTGTGGATGGTATGGAATGGGAAAAACAGTATCGAGAGTTCTTGGGCAATGGACATCAGCTAATAGACGGTGCGTTGGAAGTATGTCAGAACTTATCTGTATCGCATAGACTGTTTGTTATCACAAATGGCATAACAAAAACTCAGATAAAACGATTGAAACAGGCGGGGTTATATGAATTTTTCGAAGACGTATTCGATTCACAAAGCATTGGATTCCAAAAGCCATCAAAAAGATTTTTTGATTATGTGATGGGTCATATTAAGGATTTTAATGTAAGTGAAGCGCTTGTAATCGGGGATTCCTTAAATACCGATATAAAAGGCGGTCTTCTGTCAGGAATTGATACCTGCTGGCTCAATAGAAAATCGCAAAAATGCTCTGCTGAAATTCAAAGTACCTACACGATCAAAAGTTTAGCGGAATTATACAAATATTAGAAATAGGAAGCTGTTCATTTCAGAAATGCGACACGGTTCATTTAGTAAACAGGTCGATTATAGGAAATGCGAATAGTATAAGGGACAGTACTATTCGCCAATTCGGTAGCTTTTGTTTCAAAGTGTCGCCATAATCATTTTTTCATTGAAATGGCTTTCCGATCTTTATTTTTTGCCATCGTTGAAAACGTATCTAACGGTGATCTAAAGTTCTTTTTCAGATCAGATATCATACGCAAGGGCGCTGTATCCTCACTCGGTTTAATTCAACCGAGGGTCTCATATCATATAAGAGTTAGTAGGAGTCGGATATCGTATTGAAAAGATCTCTTGATTCACTAGTGATAGATTATGAGCGTTACTGACTTAACCCTCGTCGATATGCCACCTGACACGCATGGCGTTCATAATAGCGAGTAAAGCGACGCCTTCATCGGCGAAAATGGCCATCCACATATTGGCCCTTCCGAAGATCGCTAACAAAATAAACACCAGTTTCACACCCAACGCAACTCCAATATTTTGCCAAATAATCTTCTTTGTGTACCGAGCAATATGGATGGCATCCACAAGCTTGCTCGGTTGATCTTCCATAATCACGACATCTGCAGCTTCAATCGCTGCATCCGATCCCAAGCCACCCATAGCGATCCCCACATCCGCCCGTGTCAAAACGGGAGCATCGTTAAGTCCATCGCCCACAAACGCTACTTTACCCTGTCGTTTTGCTTGACTGAGCGTATCCAGCCAAGAAACCTTATCCTCAGGCATTAAATCAGAGTGATATTCGCCCAAGGCTAGTTCTTCCGCTACTGCTTTGGCAACGACTTGGTTATCACCAGTGAGCATGACCGTCCTCATTCCCATCTGGTTTAAACGAGTAATCGCCGCTCTGGAATCTGCCTTAACGCGGTCAGAGATCGTCAATTGCCCAACGTAGTCTCCATCTATAGAGATGTATACGACCGTTCCCAGTCCCTTGTCAACCGTAAGGCTTGGCATTGAGATCCCTGCTTGTTCCAACAATTCAGCTTTACCCACTAACACAGTCTTTCCGCTTAAAAACGCTCGAATCCCTTGACCACTAACTTCTTCGTAACTCAGTAAGCCAATCAAAATGCTGTCTTTTAGGTCTTTCCCATACTTCTCGCGAATTGATTTAGCAATAGGGTGCGGAGAATGAGCTTCAGCACGGGCTGCGATTTCTAATAGTTCCCTTTCGGTATACCCTTTTGCCGGGCTGATTTCTACAACTTGAAAAACTCCTTCCGTCAGAGTTCCCGTCTTATCAAACACCACGGTGCGAATATCGGTCAACGCTTCTAAATAGTTGGCTCCTTTGATCAAGATCCCGTGGCGTGAAGCGCCCCCTATCCCGCCGAAATAACCCAGTGGAACAGAAATCACCAGAGCACACGGACAAGAAATGACCAATATTGTCAGTGCTCTATACAGCCAATCCTGAAAATTGCCGCCGATCAACAGCGGTGGCACTAAGGCAATTCCTAAGGCCGCCACAACAACGGCAGGCGTATAATAGCGAGCAAAGGTCGTAATAAACTTTTCCGTGCTTGCTTTGTGGGTACTGGCGCTCTCGACCAAATCTAAAATCTTTTGTACGGATGACTCGGCAAACACCTTCGTAACACGCACCGACAAGACCCCAGTCGTGTTGATCATGCCGGCTAAAATGGTGTTCCCCACTTGGACTTTTCTCGGAACCGACTCCCCGGTCAGAGCGGATGTATCGACAAACGAACTTCCATTCACAATTTCGCCGTCTAAAGGAACCTTTTCTCCCGGGCGAACCAAAATCTGCTGACCGACCTGTACTTCTTCGGGATCAACTTTGATCACTTCCAACTGATGAACTAGATTGGCATACTCCGGACGGAAATTTAGTAAGGCCTGAATAGAATGACGGGAACGGTTTACAGCCCGCTCCTCTAAGTATTGACCAACAGAGTAGAACAACATGACCGCAACAGCTTCAGGCAAAGCATGAATTGTAATAGCCCCGACGGTAGCCAAAGACATCAGAAAGTTCTCGTCAAAGAGTTGTCCTCTGAATAGATTGCGAACAGCCTTGGCTAGGACTTTGTAACCTACTATAAAATAAGCCGTTAAGTTAAACAAATACTCAAGAATTTCCCAAGAGCTGTTTTTCCAACGAGGCTCGAAAACCAAACCCACTGCAAATAACGCACCCGCAATAATTATCCTTGTAATTCTCTGCTTATTCTCCTTAGCCACAGCAACAGTAATGTCCGAAGTAGCCACTTTTTGCTTCGTTTGGATCGGAACGAGTTTAACACCCGCCTCAATCCTCTCCATAATATCCTGAGCCTGCACGACCCGCGAAAGAGGCAAAAAAACCGTCTTGGCCGCATAGTTGATCGTTGTCTCTCCTATTCCTTCTGTTGCACTCAGCATTCTCTCCATTTTTGCCGAACAATTGGCACAAAATTCCCCTTCAATACGATACTTCACTCGTTCTTCTTTAGATATTTGTTGCGTCATCTCTTCTCCTCCAAAATATACATATGTTCATATGACAATGTATTCATATGAAAGATAACATGAATACTCCACTATTGCAAGAAGAACACGCAAAAATTCGCACTACGGCAATTGCCTGGCACGGTCAGCACGATTTCCCTTAGGAATTTTAATGTATGCGGTATACTTCACACTAACGACCTCATAAGCTGTAGAGAACATGAGTAGAGCAACAGGGGCATCTGTACCTTTTAGTACAAATGCCCCCGTTGCTATTTCTCTATAATCTGCACGTTCAACAGATGACTGTCGTCAGATGCTACAGGATTTCTACATACCCTTCCGTTCCGTTTACACGAATTCTTTGCCCATCTTTAATCAGCCTGGTAGCGTTCTCCACGCCCACAACTGCAGACAGACCGTATTCTCTGGCAACTACAGAACCGTGGGTCATCATTCCACCCACTTCCGTTACTAAGCCTTTAATGGATACAAAAACCGGTGTCCAACTGAGGTCTGTGAAAGTGGTGACCAAAATATCGCCTTCCTCTATGTCGGCATCCTCCATTTTTAAAATGACCCGTGCCCGGCCTTCAATGGTTCCGGATGAAGCAGGTATGCCCGCCAAAGCACCTTTCGGGATGTTGCCTGTATCGTATTCACCGGATATAACCTCACCTTCGGACGTCATTATCCGTGGCGGCGTCAGCTTCTCATAGACCTCGTGTTCCTCTTTTCGCTTCGTTATGATACTGTAATCCAGCCGGTTTGTACGAACGACCTCCCGGAGTTCCTCAAAAGATAGATAGTAGATATCCTCCTTCTCATGGATAGCCCCCCTTTTGCACGAGCCGAGCGGCCTCCTTCAGCAGTCACTATAAGTCGTTAGACTTATAGCGGGAGTGTAAGTATAATGTTTTATCAAGCTGTCGTAAAATATACCAGTTGCGGCAAATGAAGCAAGATACGCCTATTGTCTTCCGCATATACTGTAACGTCAAACAAATAGTACGCCTGATTTGTCTCTGAATTGCCTACAGAATACCATTGGTGCAGATTTTCAGCAATTGAATTCACAAGACTTCCATCCGCAGCAATGCCTAAAAACATTGTGACTGGCAATCTGACAGCAGGGTTCTTCTGTCCTTGAATGAGACCGTAGACATAGGAAACGCCTAGGTTCATTGTTAAGCCTATGCCATTTAGTTCAAGCGCATTCCAAAGGTTTTGTATCATCATCTGATAATCCGACAATTGTTTTAGCGATGTCCTTCCAACAATAATTTCATCGGTATTCATGTAGGCCGCTTCCACTTGATATTTTGATACGATTTCAGTTCGGTAAACAAAAGTTTCATTGACCTGCCACTGCTTCAGCAGATCTGCATTTCGCACAACCTTTACAAACGGAGTCGCAGTATGGCAATTATAAATTGGAAGATTTCCAATGCTAAATAAAATTCTCAGTTCACTGCCTGTCATGTTGAGACACTCTACCTTTGGATCATCAGCGCCAAGGTCTTTCAATACTTTCTCAGTACCATTAAGCGGAGTTATTTGCAGTGGTTCACCTTGTATTGGCATTGTGATCTTGCATTCGTAAACACGTTCTTCTAATTGTAATGCAATTTGCAAAGCATTATTGCTAAGCCATTCCTCCCACACTGTTCCAACAGCTTGTAAAATTCTGAGTAATGTTTTGAATGCATTATTAAAGATATCTGGATTATTACTGCTCAATTTATCAACCAGATCATCACGGATCGAGTCATACTGAGCAAGCCAGTCAAATAAATCTTTTGAAGTGGCTTTTACTGTATTTTTTGTTCTGCATCCAAATTGCACATTGAGGAAAAGTACATCCTGCTCAAAGGATTCATATTTGCATTCCACTGCATAATTCCAGCGAAGCATATCGTGAATGGTCTTTGGATCCTCGACAGTACAACTGTGCGTTGGAATTGTAGGTGGCAGAGGACATCGTTTTAATAAGTTTGGGAATGGAATGCCCGACGACAATGAAAGTTTAACGGCATTTAAGTCCCCATCCTTGATTGGATGGAACAACTTAAGCCATTTAGAACTTTGATAGTTGCCTTCCACGTCTTCGATATCGTATTCAATTTCTTGAATAGATGCCTTAACAACTGGTGATAAACCTGCCTGCCAATCTGATTTAGCGTTGATGAACATACAATAGCTGTTTGCGCTGTTGTTGACATCAATCTTGCCCGGCTGCAATACCGCATCTGTACCTTCAGTTTCTCCGCTGACCGTCATTCGACAATTTTGAGAACTAGTAACACTTAGCCGATACAGTGCTGCCAAATCAATCTGATAACCGTCAGACAATGAACGTAGCAATTTGCTCTTAAACTGTTTCTTCAGTTCCGTTGTATCATAAACCGCTTCTTGTCGTAATGGTTCAAGCTGTTTTGTTATTGCTTCTGCCAGCTGTCGTTTTCCTTCTACAAAATCATCATAAGTTTTCTTGCAAGTGTCATTCTGAATCCAATTTGAAGCCTGTTTTAGCATCTGTTCAACATCTTCGAGGAATCTGATTGCCCAGATTTCCATGTCGATATTGCTATATACCTTATCGACGTATTCTGTGACTGGATTACCATATTGATCAAGACTGAACACTTGGCAATTTCTAGACATCCACTGATTCTTCAGGGGGCGTAAAGCAAAGAATTCAGGTGCGGTAATTGAAACATTGTCAGAATTAGGATACTGAAATGGTTTGATTTGAATACTCTCTACGGCTCCATTTTCGCCAAATAAAAGTCCATAGAGACTGTTATTGCTGCCATCGCCTTGTGCTATTCTCAGCTTTGGTAAAGCTATTTCAAGCTTGTCAACAAAAGTATCCGAGTCATCTTTATATGGTGGAATGTTGGATTCTACTATTCTTGCTTTTACAGCATTCGTTTGGAAACCGCTTCTTACAATGGCAATCTTTGTAGAAAGCTGGAATATTACTTTCGGCAGTTGAACATCTTGACTAGCATTTGTAGTCAGCGGGAACTCCATTTTCAACTGATCTGGCTTTTGGCCCTTCGACTGAGCAAACAAAAGCAGTTGGCCAAGATAGCCGCGCAGCGCAGATATATCCATACTCTTTTCGCCATTAGCAAAGAAACAAGAATTAACAGTTACTGCAATACCCGGTTGCATAAACTGGCAATACGCATTACTCAGTAGTTTAGTCAGAGAATCCTTAAGTTCAACATCCGCTGACGGTTCACATGTAATACTCAGCGTTGGCGTTTGAGCATCTCCAATGATTTCGTAATACACAGCCTGATATGGCCATTCATGAAGCGCAATGAGGAAGTCGTTATAATTTGGAGTGACGCTGACAGAGAAGCCATCAATTTGCGCTTTATTGCCTAAAATATCTCTGAGTTCAAAGTCGATGTCAGCTATTTTTCCGTTGGCTCCGTATATAAACTGCTCGCTGCCTTTAACATACCTGTATAGAGGAAGGACAGGCGTATAGCTCCATAAATGCTCATTAGATCCCGGCTGTGGTACTAACGGTACTGAATCATGGCTGGCATCATAGTTATCATTTTCTTGAATTTGATACCCAATTATGTGGAAGATTTGTTTTGTTCTGTCTTCAGGAGTTGTCACGCCATCCGTAATCATCGCGTTGTCAGAGGTTGTCAAATTTTCCTCAGGGTCAGTATTGCCTGGTGGTATGTCTGTTTCCAATCTTACGCCCACACAGCCTACCGGGAATGCAACTTGATACTCTTGTCTTGTTTCATCAAACTGTTCATAGTATGTTAGTGACTCTCCTTGTGTCTGAGCATTTGAAGTCACTGTACAGTTGACAGGTTTCCTGTTTTGAGGGTATCCCGAATAAAGAGCTAATAAATACAGATAGCCATTTCCTTCTTCATCAAAGAGATTGTCTGGTAGTGACTCACCATTGCTATTCTCAAGAACTATATGGTAACCGCCGCCACCGACAACACTGCACTCCCATAAAAGTTGCAGGAACGTATCGATGTTAATTTTTTCCAGATTGGCGCTATATAAGTATTTTGGCTCAATCTGATCCGGAGCTATAACGGTTAGTTCCCTTCTCATCTGGGTTTCAACAGAAAGGTTGCTCTTTATTATACCGCTCTTTTTCAAACTCCAACTATCCTCAACTAAGCCTTCAGGAATACCAGAAACAAGCGATGGTTTGTAAAGAAGATGAACACTGTCCGGAGTGCCGTTTAACAGCTCTCTGAGCAGCAATCTGTCCTGTGCGTTGGCACCAAATAAAGGATAAATATTTGAGCCCAATTCACTTTTTTGTATCTGAATTGGCATATAGGTTCCCCATTGAGAAGTAATCGAAATGCCCTTTGCAGTTTTTCCTTGAAGTTCGAGGGCAATCTGTTCGAGATTAGCGCTGAGCGTTGCCGGTAGAATATTCAGCACGGAATTATCTGCCCTGTTTGCGTTTTGCCATGGCAACTGACTTCCAATTGGATAACACGGCATTGTTTTCAAGAAATCTGGCAGCTTTTGAGGTGCATTGATGCCCATTGTGATTTGTTGAGCAGGAAGTTCATTACGGATTTCATCGCCAGTAAACGTTCTTGTTTGGGCTGTTGTATCGACCCAATTACAACCGTCCTGACCGCCATAGCATGTCAGTTCCCAATTGTTCGTATCAAAAACGTAAGGCACCTGCTGCTTCATAGTTTCAAAAAGCGGCAAAGTTTCTACACTGTCAACATAATCTTTTAGTAACAACTTACCAGCTACTTCTTTAGGCCATGGATTTGGAATTCTAAGGCCCTGCAATAAGAATCTTGAAAGCATTGCCGGAAGTGAATTCGTTTCGACTGCTATAAGTTGGTCTAAAACATCCTGTTTTGGAAGTACGTCCTGATTCGTCAGCAGAATCTGCTGTGACTGGTCAACTCTTGAATTGTCAGCTGCAAGAGCCGCAGCCAATTCCTTAAAAGTTGCGCTCATATTGTTAAGAATATCCTTTGCGGTTTCCTCGCTTGAATCTGGTTTTTGTTTTACCGTATAAGGTACATTGATTAATGCAACGTTTGCAAATGTAACGAGCATATCGCTTGTGAATATGCTTCCAATCAAGCTTTTCACCCATGCTGAATGCATTTGTTCCGGGAAAACTCTGCGAAGTAACATTTCAAGTGTTAAGTCGCCATTCACGGATGTTTTTGTTAGTGGAATTGTTATTATTCCGCTAGCGTCTGCAACTGTGCTTAAAAATTGATCCCAGTTAGAGTTTGTGCCTGTTTCCATTTCATAGAATGCACACATTTTTCCAAGTCTAGTAAGCGTGTCTCCCATTAACGGTCTCCACTGGATTCCAGCACTTGAACCACCCATTGGAAGTGAGATTGCAGGATGATTAAGATCAATGATTTCTTCAATTATTGGGAAGTTAGGATTAATTTTTGTAATCTGTGCAGAATAATCTTGATATTCGTTTTCTAAGTCGAATTCAAAATAACGAACATAGAATAAAGCTGCAACTAACTTAAGTGGAAGCTGACTAACCTGATTATTGAATTGATATGCCGACAAATTAACTTCTGCGCCTTGACGCAAGAGCATTGTCTGTCCACCGCAACCCGTAAGAATTTCAGAATAAGTAATTCCCAGTTTTTCAGCAATCCGATCCAGTGTTTCGCCTTGTTTAACAACATAAGCATATTGGGGGAACACAAGTTCTCCAGATGTGAAAGCAAGGTTAGGGTTATCATTGATAATCTGCTCCCATGCCTCCTGAGGATACTTCTTGTTGCCTATAATACAGTCGAACTGATCAAAGAAGCTAACAATTTGACCAATTAATTCACGCAACGCCATTTGGAAATAGTCCAAGAATATGAGTTGTGCTAATGGAATATCATTTCCATCCTCTACACCGCCTACCATTGGCTGATACGTTGGATCTGGATTTAAGTTTTTGAAATATTCCGTCAGCATATTAGCGTAATCTACCGATACAAGGCTCTCTTGCCAATAATGAATCATGGTCTTGGCACCGTCCGGCGTGTTTTGAGGATTCCAGCCAAGTGTTAATGGCGGAAGCATTGGAAATGCAGCGCCTTCTTGCTCAATCGAAGTACTTAAGTCAAATTTGAAAAATGCACTATTTTGTAAGAAGGTGAATAATAAATCGTAAGTCAGTTGATTTGCTACATTTGGCACAAATTGAGGATCAAAAGTAATCTGATCGCCATTCCACCGCGACAACAACCATTCTGATAAAAGACCTATCAGTGTTTTTTGATTGTCTACGTCTAGGAGTGGAAGAAACGCGACGCAGAAGCCTGTTTCATTTGCCGTCATTTTGGCTGCCGATGCCCTATTTTTCATTGGTATGCTATTCCATGCTTTAGCACCCTGAGTTGGCGGCGCAATTTGAACTATAGGATTTTCAACCGAGAAGAATGGCAACAATTTGACTGAAATTGTTTTTCTTTCACCTGTGGATAGTAAGTCCTCTAAGAATATTGGAGTGGTATCTGCAAGTTCAAACATAACCTCGCGACTTAATTTATTACAAGCAGTTGGTTGTGTTAGTTTCCAAGGTGGAGTGCTGTCACTGCCCATTTTGAACTCGATGTGCTTTTTGAATGTGTAGGAGAACTTTACCTTTATAAATAACACCTTAACACTTGCTTTGAGTTCCATCAGTAAATCGAGGGCTATGATCAGTGCTTTGTAAGATTCCAATGTAAGTGAAGCATATGCTTTGATTTCTGCTGAAGCAGAAATTTTTATTACCTTGAAATCCACGGACAAGTAAAGTCTGCCAACAATACCAACAGTAGCACTTGCATAATAGTACAAATACTGCTTGTTATCATCTTTGCATTCAAAGAAGGCAAGAACACCTTCAAAGATTCCAAATACCTCAAGGGACAGGCCACCCTTTGCAATACCTAGATCAAAGGAACGACCCAGGCCAAATGCAAGACCCACACCTAGCAATATGACTGTTGAAAATGCACCGTTGGTAACCTGTGGAACACTCTTGCTCGGAACACCTGTCAACACGCCAAAATAAATACCGCCATGGCCAGTGAAGATATATACTTCCAGCACAAAGGAATTTGTGAAATCAGCATTATACGGAAATCCTAAATCAATATAGAAATTACCGTTTGTATAAATCTCAAAACTTACCAAGCCAAGTTTTATAGTCACCACGCCCAGCTGAATTGTTCTAAATTTGTCTGGAAGCATGAGCACAGCTTTGAACATGCTGATGTCTTCAGTAATCTTTTTGTATAAGAGTTCCAAATATAGACCGCTGAACGCAGCAAGCGCTCCTGTATTCTGTTCTACAGTAATCATTAATCCATACATGATTGGATCATTGAGAACAATGCCCATTCGAAGTGCATCTATCTTGAACTCTGCACCAAACAGCCAGTTCATATCAGCATCATACTGAACCTGCGCTGGAATTACTTCTCCGTTTTTTGGAGGTATCAAATGGCCTTTCAGTGCTTTCAGGGCAGCCTTTAAATCTTTTGCACCTCTCGCATCCTCATTCTTAAGATGCTGCCCAACGCCTAAGTAGTAAAGCGAAAAGGCCTTCTGATTCAAAGCGCTTGCCTCTGGCGGTTTTTCATCTACTGCATCCCAAGACAGCGGATCATCTTCAGTATAATTCTGATCTAATAGTTTGCCCGTAACGACAAAGAAAATTTTCTTTTCAGTGCTAATACCGTCTGTACGATACTGAATACCAACCTTTTCAACTTCCATTAACCCAAGAATATTCAAGTTCACTTGATAATAAAACGCCGCAGTTTCATCAGTGACATTGAGGACTAACTGGAATTTTGAAAGATCAATTTTATTGAGCAGATTCCATGGTGAGCTGAGTTTGAAGTGTGCATTGGGATTCCACATGTCAACGAATATTTCTACAAGACCTCCAAGCGTCATACCGCCCATGCTGATTGTCAATATTTCTTTATATTCTTCCTCATGCTTTTCATTAGCATATATCGCTTGCAAATACAGCTTGTCGTATTGAATACGGAATAGATAGTTATAATTTGTGCTGTAAAAATCATTGGCTTGAACAATTACCTGAAACATTCCGATGGAAAGTGCAAACATTGCAGCAGCATACAAATCTCCATTATTGCTTGTGCGACGCAGTTGAAGTTTTGCTTTCACGCTAAAATCCTGCTTGAAAATATTCCAGTCCATTTGGAAAGCTGCTAAAATTGAATACTGATTACCTTTGCTGTCAAAACTGAGTTGAAGTTGTGTGAGTTTGATATCCAAAAAATTATCAGCAATTTGACCTTCATCAATGCTGAAAATTTGTTCTAGCACACTAGAAATACTGACTACTCCGGTCTTAAGTCCACCTTCAAATTTCCATTCTCCAGTAAGATAAGCTGCTTTTGCATCCAACTCAAAATAATTGGATGAAGTTCTATCACCAAAAGCCATGACGCCATAAATAGAAGCATTGAGAATTGCAGCGGATAACGTGCCTTCTACAAGTATTTCAGCTAAATTTACTTCGAATCTTCCAATTGTGAACTTGAAAATGTCTTTAATATCAGCACTAACAGAAAATGTTCGCTGTTCAAAGGATGCACATACATCCAGTCTTGCAAGTGTTGAAGCTCCCGTCGTTTGATTTGGTGCTGACGCTTTAAATGGCGTTAGTAAATTTGTAAGCGTAACCGACTCTGCTGGTTTACCCCAGTCGTTGTCTGCCCACACCAGGCTACCCGATAACTCCATATCTGGTACAGTTGCCTTTACCGACAAAGATAGCATTGTTTCTCCAAAGTCCAGAGCAACGGTTCCTGATATTTCTCCAGAATAGATTGACTCTTGAGTATTGCTATAACTTGTTTCAAAGGCCATAGCAAAGTTTTGCAAACGTATAAAAGGAATTGGTAGCACCCAAGGTTCTGATGATGCTACAATCAACTTCATGCCATCCATATACCTATTATTGTTTTCCTCAACTACAAACCTCATACCTAAATAATATAGTTTAAGAAAATCGAGTGGTGTATTTGATGGTAGATACAAATTATTTACATTTAATAAATGAAGAATCGTGTTAACTGCATCTGATAAAGCAAATCCTTTTTCAAAACCTGCATTCATTTGCCAAATATTACTTACATCAAACAACGCCATGCTAAAGTCTATTGGTGTAACAATTTTCTGCATTTCTATGTGAAATACTAGGTCTGCACCCGATAAGCTTTGCATAAAATCGGAATCGTACTGATTTGCTAATCCAGAGTATAGCTTTATTAATAAAGTAGCGTCTTTTAAAATATCGTCTTTTAAATCATCATCATTAATTTTCGATTTAAGCGGTACATCTAATTCAAACTTCGTAGTGCTATAATATGAAAAGTTATCTTTTAAAGCAACTTTGCCACTGACGATCACCGCACCTAATGTAAATATTACATAATTATTCCATGTGTCAGAAGGAAATGAAATACCAGCTTTAATTGAAAATGGATAATCATTATATATATGATCAGAATCTGTTGTTATTTCTGGATATTTAAAAACAATCCCCTTCAGAATACTATCGGTATATATGTATTGGGCGCTCTGAGCAACTCTGCTTCCGGAAATGTTTGAAAAAAAATCTTCTATCTTGCAATGATCTGTTATAGAAAGTTTAAGCTGACACCATATATCTTCATTTTTTTGATAGCATAGGATCTGAATATCTACCGGATTACCCTTATACAACAAGCTAATAGCGCTTTTACCTTTTATTTCAATGTAATTATCATAGTAATTGAGAGTGCACATTGTTATAACAAGTTCACTCTCATAAAGCTGCCTGAAAACTTTCCTAAACGTCAATTCATATTGCTCAGAAGAAATAAGAAGCTGACCCTGTCTATATTCTGCACTTAGTCCCTGATACAGCGTACTCAGCTCCATACACTAGTCCCTCCCTGCTTTGTAATCTAAAAAATCTATATCTTCAATAGCTATTGTGTGATTTTGTAAAATATTGCATAAAGAAGCTTTTACAACCATCGGAATTACAATATTTTCTAAATCGTTAATGTAATTTACTTTCATCGTATTGGGAGTATATATGTCAAATTCAACATTTGAATATCCCATAACAGTAGAAGCAGGAATCTGTTTATTGATGATAGTTGTGAAGAGTTTACGCTTTGTGACTCCATCATTTTGATAATTCTTATTAGTTTTACCACTTGCTACCGTATTGTAATATAGGTGATGCTCATCAACATCAACGTTTAGTGCTTTTTTACTGCTATCAATAAAGCTCATATTGGGGTGCCCATGATGATTTTCATAGCCGGAACTAATAACTATTGAATTTGGTTTAATACCAGCTAAAAAACTATCCAATTCAGTCCATTTATCTGGCTTTGAGCAGTCTTTGCTGGTGGTTCCTGAGCCATGATGCGGTGCGATTAAAACAGATCCTGTTGTATGTTTCAGCAAATCATTTGTTCTCATATAGAACATAGTATGCACTGTGGCGTCTCCAGAAAATAAAATTTTATTGGCTCCATCCCACAAAACTACGGCTCCTGTTGCATTGCGCTTTATGCCTATTGCAGCGGAGCCACCATAACCAAGATCTTTATAATTTTTACAGCACATAACCCAAAAGGGAAGATCCCAGCCATAAATATTAAGCTGATCATACTTATCAGTTAAATCAAATACCCCTGTTACACTCAGCGCTTTTAACCGTGTCCTCATTCGCTTAAATGAAGCTGAGTCTAAATCTGACTGTCCACCAATATATACTTGTCCAATACATTGAGTGATTTGATAACAGTTATCAACAGTAGCTATAATGTCTAAATGTTTTATAGCTGCTAAATAGTTGATGTATGTTTTTACAATGTGCCAAATAGTATCAACATCAACGTTGGAGTCTAACATTCCACCTATATAAAGCAGCGAATTTTTGAATTCATCCTCCAAATTAAATGTATTTGTAGAAGATATAAAATCGTCATCAATTTTCAGCCAATATTCATTAGGTTTATAAATGGAAAAAGAGCATGTCCAAGAATATTCATCTTGATTGATTTCCCATTCACCAAATGAATCGTTCTCTTGATAGTTCAGAGTTACTGAAAAGTCTAAATCATTTAACGTTATATTTATAATTTGTTTAGGAATATAATTGCCTGCTTTATTTATCTCATAAAATAATTCTAGTTCATTAGAATACGCCAATCCATTAATGACTATATTTTGATAAGCGTTATACAACGTATTATCTGATTCAGTTTTCAATTTTGAATAATACTCTTCAGCACTATTTTGAATAACTAATGGATTAAATATTGCTGGACTTATTCTAATTACATCTGGTATACACATTTCAACAGGTGCGTTTACCGTTGCTAGTGTCCGTTTTCCTTTTACAGACGTAAAAAGCATATCCAACTTGTCCCAATGATCTTTATCTTGATGTGAGATTACAAGCAAATCCAAATATGGTGGAGACATATGCTGATAAGTAACATGCTTTTCCATAGCCTCTTTAATAAGCCTTATAGACTCTTTAACATTTACTTTTTCTTTATTGTCGTCTGATCCACAGTCCATTAATCCTACAAATTGATTTACATTAGGGGTAGCAGTATCCCATATTTCAATCAAAGTAGCACATCCCTGTCCAATTCCGAGAACTGTTGCTCTTCCTCCAACCATTACGATTCCTCCCCTACATAGGCAGCATACCAACTCAATTTTTTTCCATCTGAGAAAATGAATAAATCATTACTGCCAGGCGGTATTGCAAACCAAAGCAGAGAAAGGGTATAGTTATGGAGTCGTAGTGTGAAATTCTGTATATCTCCTTGTTTGGAAGCCATCAGTTCCACCGATTGAAATCCCATTCTAATAATGCCTTGTATATCAAAACCGTTCATTATGCTCGGTAAAGTTACCCCAACATAGTATTCAGGCGCACTTTCCCCCATACTCCAGGCAATTAGAAGTTTTATATTAGCCTCTCCTGAATTCGATAAATTCCCCAATGAACCTAGAGATAAGTTCCAAATTTGTCCTGCCCAAGGCATTTTCAGCTTGCTCTGCTTAACAGGCGACGTAATAGTTTGATAGTTCATATCCTGCGGCATTTGTTTTTCAGAATAAACAATGCGATCAAGGTCACAGGCAAATCTTTTGCCAAAGGATTGCGCCCTAAGTTCTGAAGCCGAATAATTGACAATAAGTTTGTCATATTCCATGTGTAAAGTTCCTGTATCAGGTACTATAAGCTGAAGATTGCTGAATATCAGTGTTTGATAGCTTAATAGATCACATTCCTTAATTTCTGAAAACTGAATTTGTCCGCTAAGAGTAAGTCGCCCATTCCTGCCAGTACCATCGTCAACAGCTAGCTGCACCGATTGAAGATTGACAACTTCCATCGCGCTGCTTTTTAAACTGTAAACGCCCGGTTCCCGTAGTGAAAATACATATTCTACTTCATCTTGTTTCTTTTGGCTTATTCCGTCCAAAATCATACAATTCCCGCTGGTTGTATTAGTTTTTGTGCAAACCGCACCATATAATTTATTTAAAAATATTTCAGAGACACTTGAAAAATGAGTAATCACAGAATTTTCAATACTCAATGTCATTTCAACAGTTGTAAAGGCATAATCCGGCAGGTTTTCGTCATAGACGATCTGATTATCTTTTTTATAATCAATCAATGCTTCAACAGAGGATTGCTTCATTTGCAAATCACCGTCTGCACCTTGAACAACCTTATTGCCTTCTAAAATGACATGATGGGCATAAAAATCTTCTTGTTTTACACCCTTTAAGAGAAATGCCACTTCCTTAGGAATCTGTGAAACAGACACCATAGCATTTAGAAAAACAATCCCTTGAAAATCAGGATCTTCTACTCGATTCACAAAATTCTTATACTCTGGAAAGACAATATTTTGCTGATCATATGTAGCCCTTAATGAAGCTTGAAATATTGGCGAATTTTGCAGCAGCTCTTTTAAGCTTTTACCTTTAACGTATTTTACAATGAAAGCTGTATTTTTCTCTTTTGCATTGATCTTCCAATCTTCAGGGGACAACAAAAAGCACCAGTCATCCACCCATACCTTAAAATCACCAGAAGGCTGCGCCTCGCATAAAAATGCGTCTCTATCATCTTTATATAAACATAACTGGCTGTTTTGCAGCTCCATTCGAAGGGATTCACTGACATTACAAAATCGAATATTTGGCAATTGAGCAGTTTCATCTGTCTGCGCTATACCAAACCAATCATAACTTCCAGTGTTTGGAACCACCCCAGCCATCAAGCCTTGAGGTGTTACTGTCTTCTTACATACACTATCCCGCAAAAACTTTGTCTCTTCTTCTTTTTCAACAACTCTTCCGGTAATTAACTGATAACGCTCACCATAAATGCGCCATTCAATCGCTTCAACACTATGACTTTCTAAAAAGGAAACATCACTTTCCTTATAGAAAGCCATTGGAACAGCTACTGCTGATTCGTCTAATTGAATTGTCGGTATTTCTAAAAATCGAAGCATTTTTTGATTATTTACTGAATACATTGGCGCAACTTCCGGTTGACTAAAATACTTTGTGTTCTTAGGAAAACTGATCCATGCTGCCGTGGAAAGGTTCTGCTGCTTTTGCTCTCCAAAAAAACTGTTCTGTTTAGGCACAAATTTGATTTCTCGTAGGTCAACATTACTCAAATCCATAAATTCAGTGCCTGAAAGCCCGCACAAAATGTGTTTTTCGGCATTTTCCAAATAGAAAGAGCCTGAAAATCCTAAATAATATGTTTGATCACCGCAATAAATTTCTTTTTTCGTATCAAAGTAAAGGTATCTGGGAATTTTTTCAAATACAAGGCGAGCATTCGCGCTCGCCTGTACTCTTTGAAAATGCCCATACACATTGATAAATGCAGAATCAAACATATTATCAGCTGTGCTGTTATAAAGCACCATGAATGTACTTGCTTGATCGTATATTGAAGCAGGATTCATCTGCACTAACAACTTCAAATCTTTAGTGCTATGCAGAACCGGACTTGAGATTATGCCAACATGACCTTGTTTCCACGAATTTTCAACGTCTGCACCAAGCGGAGCAGCGTACTTTAAACAAGCATCCATCCTATCGAATACGTCTGATTGACCATCACCCTTGAGCAAAACACTAAAACTAAATATTCCTGCTCTTCCTTCTGTGAAGTCCAGAGAAAAATTATCTGTTGTCGGCATTCCATTGATTTGAGAGAGTCTGAACCGATAGCTTTTGTCATTAGTCTCCGTCGTAGAAAATACCATATTCCCTTCCTGACAGGATATGCTCATTGCGCCATTTAAAGCCAAATGATATGCTCCAAACTTAAACTCCGCATAATTTCCAAGCTGCCAAGTATTCGCATTCTTTGTTAGGCAGTATATAGAATGATACTTCCATCGACTCGCCACAACACTTGGATTTTCTATCCAGATAAAGGCAAGTTGATTATTTTTATTATGTAAAAAACCGAGCAGTCTTGCATAGAAGTCACTTACAGTAATATCATCAAATTTACCGAATACATATGTTCCGCCCAATTCAAAACTTTGCGCCAGGGACAGCTGCGACATTTCACATTCATGTCTTACAACATAATAGAAGTTGCAGCCTTTATATATCGTGTACTCCTTTTGATAATCCTTCTGCAATATCAAACTGTCCCCCATTGATTAACGCACCTCAATTCTATCTCCATGTACAAGAGTCAGAGCTCTCCAGTATAGATCCGTCTGAACACTATTGTTATTAATCAGCAGCTGAACATCAGAATATCCCATTGGCGACACACGTTTCATGGCTACCGTAGCAGTACTAGAATTATAAATCGCTTGTCTTTCCAATATTTTTCCAAGTGTTGTTCCAACACCAACCAGCATCTGAGTACCATTGATCCAAACCGTGATCATTAACGAAACAGCACTTCGGCCTCGGAACATCAGCATTGGTGCGTTGGCTGAGTCTTCATATGAAACCATCGTAGATATATTGTTGCTGATGTCCTGCATTTGATTATAGGTAGACGCGCCAATCAAAAGCACATTATCCGATTGATAAGTCTTCTGTTCTTCGCTACTATCTTTGATGTTGGATGGATAAACGATTTTGTAGAGCGGCTGACGATACCCGCTTACAAATAAATCCAACACGCCGCCTGCTTTAACGCCATTCTCATCTGCTGCAACGTCTATATTCTCGGCAAAATTGTCAATAAAACTATTGAATTCTAAGAGAATATCTGTGCCGCTGTCTCTAGTCGCAACTGTATACTGAGCCGTATGTGTGCTTACAAAACCAGGTGCAGCATCTTCTTGTTTAATTTCATAAATTGGCATATAAGTTGCAGTTTCAACCTCTAATGTAAATCCAGGGCGCAGATCTGCACATCGCTTATTTTTATCTAGTCCACAGTGGAAATAAAGAATGTCTATTAATGCTAAATTACCACCTCTGACAATAGCGTCCTGAATCTTATAAAGACCGCTTATTTTTACATTATTTTGAGAAAGACTTGTGAAGAAAGTATTGTAATCGGTCTGTGTAAGCGCAGACTGAGTTCCTATTGTTAATAAATAACCACCGCTTGTTTGAGTTGCCAACGACAATGACCCGCTTGTAATTGTCTGCTGCAATGAACTTTTGAACAACTCTTCCTGGAATACAAAATGACTTTCAGTCTCATGATCTGAATTTTCGCGATAAACGATTCCAGTAACTACATTGTTAACAATGACTGGATAATAACCTCTTTGGAAAATCTTTGTATCTGTTAATTTCCAATAATTTTCGTCTCTATTGATTTTTGTTATAGTACTGTCAGTACATAAATAAAGACCGACCTGATAAAGCCCCATTTTATATGGATCTACCACTTCTTTTGACACTGTCATAGGCAATGTATAGGAATTATTTATTGGCTGTGGCATTACAACGGGAGTATTTGTTATAAACTCTGTGCCGTTCTTCCAAAGAATAGTCTGTACCTTTAAACCATCTGGATTTCCATACGGCTGTTGAAATGTAATCATTAAATCAACCATGTCAGCCTGCTGGACATTCTGAGTCGATGTAATGTTCTGAAGCGTAACTGTTTGTGTATAGAAATTCATTGTATTGCTACAAGGACCATCCACTGAATCGCTGAGTGTAGGCACTAAAAAAACACTCCAAATATTATTAGGATCATAATCCTCTAAGGATTCTTCAAAAACGAGATGCCTTGAATTAGCCGTAATGGATTGGGTAACACTATTATCTTCTAATGATGTCAACGTACATCTTCCACTGTTTACAAGGCCTTGAGGCTTGTTCCAATTAATATGAAGATTCTTTCCGTCATAGCTGCCTTTGACACCGTCATAGGTTGAAAAAAGCAGTAAAACGGGAATGCTCTTTACAGTTTTTGTATTGTCCGTTACTTGAAGATAATACATATTGCTTTGCATGATTGAGTCAATTTGAATCGTTCCGTATTGATCCGTATCTCCGCCACTGTTTGGAATTTCCTGCTCCTTGACCACATTGCCATTCATTACAATCTGCATGAAATAAGAATTGACGTATGAACCACCGCTTTTTGCTATATCCCAATTTGCATCAATAGAAAATGCTGTTGTGCTGGCTTTTGATACCTCTGCTCCTGTTACGGTAATTCTGTTTATTGTAGTCATCGGCGTCCCTCCAGGCTATTTTGGATAATATTGTCACCAACTACAAATCCATCTGCCAGCATTAAATGCTTTTCTGGTTTTTCTTTCTCTTTTCGTTCTAAATCAAGATTGAACACTTCACCACTGTATTCAATTTGCTCGACTTGCGTTACTTCTCGGCGTTCTCCATTCTCAGACAGTACCATCATACCCATCTTAATCTCATCTGCTCTCTTAATTCCGTCAGCTGTAGCAATTGGATGATTTCCAGTAAGGAGAACCGTTTTATAGTTAGCAACTATCTTTGTCATCTTGCTATCTTCTTTCCCTCTCCAAACATTTTTAACAGTCCAATTGTCGTTATCTATGCCAAGAACCTTGTCGCCAATTTTTATTTTAGAGATTTGCATTAAATCGCCACTTGCCATTTTAATGTTAGTCTCTGCTGCCAAACAGCCATACATAATATAGAGTGGTTTGATTGTTTCAGTTGCACCTTTATCGTCTACAACTGAACTGATCCGCGGATTATATGTTTTGTAACTGCCATCCTGAGTATTTTGGAAAGTAACTTTGAGTTTAAGCTCGTAGTCAAATTCAGACCTTAACCATCCTGCGCCTTCGTTATAAACTTCTCCCCAATTACACGCCATATCATAAAGCAATTTATTGCCTAGGGCAGTGAATACCATTCCACCACAACTTGACGTATATTCCGGTATGATACCGGCAACCGACTTCCCGCCGCCTTTTCTCGGTCCAACAACGCAATATGCAGTTGGTGCGTAACTACCGCTCATACAAGGCACATAATTTGAAGGCATAGTAAAGATACCCTTTGCAGGAATTCCAATATAAGGATGATATCCATCATTTCCAAATCCACATACATAATTTACGCCTGTCATATCGTCAGGCATTCTATATAAGGCTATGACAATATGATCTTGATTGACATCCGCTGGAAGTTTTTTATACTTGATCATATCTAAAGGACTTCCAATAACTACACCTTGATCTGCTGTTGAAGGTCTTTGATGTTCATATTTTAGTCTTTCGTCAGTCAGATTCAATTCACATAACATTGATAGCTGTTCACTGCTTCCATCTGGGTTTGTCCAATTTGCATATACTAATGCAGCAATTTCTGACTTAATAAGATTAGGGTCTAATTTAAATCCTTCATTTAATTCTAAATAATTCCTGTTTGCTACTTGAACAGGGTCTAATACCGCAAGAATTTCTTCATCCTGCATTTGTATGATGTCAGCACTCATTGTAATATTAGTAGCAGAATTTATCAGAGATACATATGAATTGATCGTACCATAACTTTCTGTTTGATCTACTGCGAAATTACGAATATCAAAAGTATCATACAGTGTCCCAGACACTGGATTCTCTACTTCAAAGAGTGTTAATGGCTTAACAACATCACAACTCATAGAATTGTTGTGCTGTTGTGTCTGAGATGCCCTCACAATCGAGCTTTTACTATCCTTGCATAGTTTCACTAATTCAAATGGAAATTCTTTGTTCACTGCTGATTGCTTGCTGACTAATAACATAATGCCCCTCCTTGTTTAGTGTTTGTTTACATAAATTTATTAAATATACAAATTATTTCAATTGCTATACTAACACATTTTAACAATTTATAAAATTAAATATTTACATTTTACATATAAAATTTGTATTATTTGTAAGCAGTGGAACAAATGGCGCGTGACAGAAAATTCGCCCCAATTTTCATTTTATTAAAAATTAGGGCGAATTTACATTTATTCTTAGGCACGTGCAGAACCCGGAATCTCTTTTTTACTGCTGTTTCGTGGAATTGCTGGTAGTATCGCCTCAGGTTCGACTTATCTAAGTTCTCGGATAAGTATCGGCTACATCTGGTTAATACCCTATATGGCGATGAGTATTGCAAATTTTTATGATTCTTTGAATAGTTCTACGACAAAACATTTGATCTAGAAATCATAAAACGCTTAACTAAAAGGGATTGTAAAAAAGACCCCAACCTCGTCTTCAAGGTTGGGGCTAAAAATTATAATAACTTAAGAGCGGTCCACAATTACTATCATTTAAAATTAGAATTGGAAACCATCTATTTTCAAACGTAAAACCATACTCTCTACCTCACATCGAGGACCTTATGTAGTTGTATTCCCAGTCTTAATCCACGTTCTGGAAATCGTTGAAGCAAATCATATCCCTTCTGAGCAGACTCAAGCCGACCACTTTCTACCTGAAGGAAGACTCTTCCTTCAGGCATATCCTGTTCAGTTATACAATCAATCGAAAATTCATCATCCACCACATATTTCAGTTCATCTGCCTGACAACATAAGGCAAACCGACTACCAGGTTTGGGGGATGCAGTGATCCAATCAATACCCCACTCAACCGGTATTGGGTTTGTCCCATTTGTTTCTATCGCAACATATTTACATAACTTATGCAATTCTCGTACTAGTGGTCCAAGATCGTAAAGTGTTGGTTCTCCACCGGTGATAACGACATGATGATGTAAAATTTGGGTCTGATCCACGATCTCCTCAGCACTCAACCATTGTGCTTTTGACAAATCAAAGGAATTCTGGGTATCACACCAACTACAACGCAAGTTGCATCCAGCGACCCGGATAAAGGTAGTACCTTTTCCCATATGAAATCCTTCTCCTTGAATACTATTGAAGATCTCAATGATCGGATATAGCACCTTATTCATAAGAGGCTTCCGCACAGGAGTCTGGTGTCTCCCACAATTTGATTCGATCAACAGTAACACCAGTTGATTGCAATTTATCCGTCAATACTCCAAAAATATGTGCCACCATATTTTCCGCTGTCGTCCTAAATGGCAATACGTCATTCAAAACCTGATGATCCATCTTATCGATCACTTCAGCCTTGACAATAGCTTTCAGATCGGCAAAGTCAATGACCATACCCTCATCTGATCCGTCATTGCAAACTTTACCATTATCACGAACAACGGTTACATCCAACCTATAGGTATGCCCGTGCATATTTGCGCACTTCCCTTTATGGTTCGGTAAAAAGTGAGCGGCATCAAAGGTAAAACTTTTCGTAGTTTTTATTATTAGATTTGTCATTGAGTTGCCTCTTTCTTTTCTAAGTACCTTTTAAGCCCGGCATTTCGGAGCTTACAGGCCGGACATTCGCCACACCCAATACCCATAATGCCGTTATAACACGTTAAGGTATTTTCCTGTACGTACTCCAGTCGGCCTAAATGATCAGCCAATTCCCAAGTCTGAGCTTTATCGATCCACATCAACGGAGTATCAATGACAAATGTATAATCCATGGCTAAATCTAAAGTAACATTCAGCGATTTTATGAACACATCGCGGCAATCCGGATAGCCGCTAAAGTCAGTCTCACAAACACCGGTAACAATATGATTCATTCCTTTTTGTTTCGCCACAACAGCTGCAAAGGACAAGAATAATAAGTTGCGACCATCAACGAATGTGGTGGGCAATTGTCCACTTTCACCGGCTTTTATTTCAATATCATTTCTCGTTAATGCATTAGGAGCCAATTGGTTGAGCAGACTCAAATCTATAATCGAATGAGGTATATCGAACTCCTTGGCAATTTTGATCGCACAATCAATCTCTGCCTTATGCCTTTGGTTATAGTTGAAGGTGATTGCTTCGACTCGATCAAAGTTTTTCATTGCCCAGAATAAGCATGTTGTACTATCCTGTCCGCCACTGAATACGACCAATGCTGACTGATTCAAGCTATTTTCCTCCTACCTAACTAGGTTGGTCTTAACTTCATTATGATTCGTTACTTTATCTAGTTGTTTTTTCTAATCTCATCTTTAACCTATTAATATCTGTCCAATAAAAAACATACGTATTAGTCCTCGTCTACGGTTTCTATTATGACCAGAAACAACAATTGATTAGGTTCACTCTGAGTCAACGAATATGACATTTTAGTATATAATACATTCCTGCATTTGTCGAGTGTGTCAGAAGGTGATAGTTTAACGGTGAGTCTTCAACTCAATAACAAAATACGTTGGTGTAAGAATTTCTCTCAACCAACGCATTAAATATTTATTTACACCTTCTTATTTTTGCTTTGCAATATTCTTTTAAAGATCTGCAAATAGTTTCCTAAGCTAAGTGGTAATCAACTTTGAGATTGGCTTTTCTTGCCAACAAAACGGCCTATCACATAAGTTATTAAACCGATTAGTAACACTCCTACAAAGGCCGATACAAGGTAACCAAGCGCCTGTTGCCAGAATGTCTGGTCGTATCCGGCAATGCCATAGTCTCGGAATATGGCATGTTTCCAAAAATCTGCGAATTTCTCTAGGCCACTAGGGATGTACCCGATCTGAGCTTTTACATCTTCAGCGCCCCCTTCGCCCCAAGCGCCGCCAGATGCCAAAAGCCCTAATGGAGTAAATATAGCAATGACCAATAACCCAATGACATACTTTCCAAAACGAAACGCAGTACTTTTACTTTCTGAAGGATTCCTTAGTTCCAACAAGGCTGGATTAGTACGTTGTAAATAAGCAATGACCATTGTAGTTACCACAGCCTCTACTGGCCCCGCTACAGTCACATGAGCAAAAAGCATTGCCGGTATAGCTACACTCAGTCCATAGGGACTATAAAGCGGTGTCCCGTTGGCTGTATGGAAAAGAAGCGGTTGCAAGCCAAACTCTATTCCTGCACAAACAGCAGCGGCGCAAAGGCCGATGTATCCACCTATAGCTGCCCCAACTAAACGACGTTTTGATAAAATCACACTGTTCCCAGCAATTAAACTATAGATAGCATAGCTTACAAAGGGCAGCACAATACCCATGTTGAATAGATTGGCACCTAAAGCCAAAATACCGCCATCACCGAAAAAGAGTGCTTGAATCACTAAGGCGATAGCAACCCCTATCGCGGCTGTCCAAGGACCAAAGAGAATAGCTAATAAAGATCCACCTACTGCATGGGCCGTTGTTCCATCAGGAATAGGGACATTAAACATCATAAGCGTGAAAGAAAAGGCCGCACCAATAGACAAGAGGGGGATGTACTTAGCGCTAAGCGTTTTAGAAGTCTTCTTAGTTGCAATTGCTAAGATCGATGCCGTGACAATCCCCATCACCGCATCGGTTTGTGGACTCAAATATCCGTCTGGAATATGCATTGATAGATTCCTCCTTACTTAATTCCAACATCTTTCAAATTTTTCGTAAGTATTTTTTGGGCAGTTAACCAATACACCGTTGTCGGTGCTGCCTATTATCACCCACATGGAAATGGGATCGTTCATGGATTAGGTTGACTTCTAATAACAAGTTACGATTGGCGAGTACTTGTAGGGTTGTACCATCCGTAGCTATAGTATGATCCTCACGGAAAATGATCACTCGCTTGGCTAACTCTTCAACAATCGATAGGTCATGCGTAGCCATAATTACGGTCTTGCCTGCTTTTTGCAAGGCCTTGAGAAATTCAACGAGCCAAAACTGAGTACGCGGATCCAGCCCATTTGTTGGCTCATCCAGAAATAGCACCTCTGGGTTCACCGAAAGTACACAAGCTAACGCAACCTTTTTCTTTTCTCCACCACTCAGCTTGTACGGAGCACGGTCTAATAAATTTCGAATTCCCACCAATTCAGCGGTATCCTCTACCCTCTGTTTCACTTCTTTTTTTGTCAGCCCGGCCTGCAAGGGCGCAAAAGCCAACTCATCCCGTACTGTAGCGGAGAAAAGCTGGGCATCCGAGTTCTGAAATACGAAACCCACCCGCTGCCTATAGTCTTGCTGAAACACGAGGTCACGCAAAGCATCTTCCGTTAATTCCTGCCCGAAAGCATAAATATGACCGGCGTCCGGATGAATAAGACCACATAACATTTTGAGTAACGTGGATTTACCGCTTCCGTTAGCCCCTAAAATTGCCAAACCTTCACCTTGATGAATACTTAAGTTTATACCCGTAAGCACGGGATAACCGGGCAGATAAGAGTAGGATACATCTTGAATGTCAAAAATTAAGTTCAAACTGACCTCTCCTTTCATCCGCCCAAGGCTTTGTTCGCTGCGATCATGATCAGACCCGCTAAAACCACCATTATCGAGATCATTACATCCTGCCATCGCAAGCGGGAACGCTGCAAAAGTCGTATTTCTCCCGTATAACC
>JARLHW010000269.1 GCA_031292075.1 Desulfosporosinus sp. | reverse complement strand
TTTGACTATCGGTTACCGTTGTGAGCTGATTTCCTAGATTTGATATGTCTGTAGCTAGTGTCCCTTGATTCGTTATGATGGTAGCTAGTTGGCTACCTAAGGCATTGACTGCGTTTACTACGTCCGAGCAACCAGTATCGTTCCCTGTACCTCCAATACCTCCTGTGCTGCCTGTTCCAGAAGTCACTGAAACAGGAGTAGATGGAGTAGATTCGCCTAAAGAATTTAAGGCGGTAACAGTAATAGAATGTGTTCCAGCAGGGAGAGAGGAATAATTAAAACTTGGACTTGTAACCGTAGCAACAAGAGATCCGTCAGAATAAACATTATAACCAGTGACATTATCAGAGGTAGGATTTGCGGGCCATGATATAGTACCTGATCCATTATCAGTAGCTGAAACAGGTGAAGGAGCTCCCCTAGTACTCCCTCCACCTGTTGGAGTTAATGCTGGAAATAAGGCTATATTGCCTAATGCATTATCAACTTCAGTAAAATAGGCATAACTATCCGTTGCGCCACTACCAGTAATTAATTCCAATTGAACGCTATATGCACCAGAGGGAGCAGTAAATAATCCACTCATAAAATTCGAATCACCATTAGTCGGTGAGAAATCATTCTGAGTCAAGAAATTTCCGTTTTGCGGATCAGATATAGAACCCTGCCAATACCATTTCACTCGAATAGTATCCCCTTTTGCTAAATTGGCGTGGAAATAAATTCCTGTAAGTGCTTGATTGTAATTAATATTATCGCCGTAAACCATAGGACTATCAGCTGTGCTATTTGGTGTAGTTAGTTCGACCCCAACAGGAGTTGGCGAGGTTACTGTATTTGCTAATACTGGCATAACCCACGCCATAAGTGACATTAACGATGTAAGCGTAATAAGGATTAACTTCTTTTTCATATTCTTCACGCCCCCATTCTCTTTTGTTATTATCTAATAAAGATTGATTTTAGATTTTTTGAAATCGCCAAAGTTGCTAATACCGCAAATAGCAGTTCAATATAAATTTGTAAATCGGGAACATAGGAAAAAATACTATTTTGTAAATTAGTTATGGTCATAGCTGGCGCTAATGGTTCTGTTTGAGCTGTTATATTAGCGTTTTGGCTCTGCTCACCGTCCGGCATCACCGTAACAACGGAAATCTGATAAGCCGTATCCGCACTCAGACTTTGGACAATATATGACAGCTGATAGGTATGGCCTAATGCCTGTCCATTAATTGAGATATTGTAACTTGCTGCTCCCGGAACCGATTGCCAATTCAGCCAAATGGAATCAGCCGATTTATTGTAAAACTGCACTCCGCAGGGTGCTGGTACCGTGCTGATCGTAAACGTCACCGACTGAGATAAAGCACCTTCCCGGTTGTCGTTTGTTGCCGTGATAGCTAAGGTATGACTTCCAACGGACAAATTATTTAGTGTTGCCGTTTGCATACCAGGTTGTGGCGTTACGGTTGTACTTGCTTGTCCGTCGACATAAACAGTGTATTGAGTAATGTTATAATTCGCGGCCAAAGGCTGCCATAGAAGCTTGGCCGTGGTGCTAGTCGTCGTCACTGTAGGAACTGAGAGTGCTATCGGAATCGGCGATAACGTTGTAAAATTAACGACCGTTGATTGGGGGGAATCTCCACCAGTATTATTCGCTATCACGTAAAGAGTATAATTCGTATGTGCTGTAAGGCCTGTTATTGACGCCTGAGGACTGTTGGACCCAGAATAAACTTGTCCGTTTAAATACACGGTATATTGCAGCGCAGACGTTACACCAGGCCATGAAACTTGTGCTGTAGTATCTGTCACTGCCAAAACCGTGACATTGATAGGCGCAGCCGGCGGTGGGGGTGGAACAATATTTACATCAGTTGTCGTCGCGTACGCGGGTAATATCCCCATCAAAATAAATATTGACATTACTAATACGCAAAAGATCTTTTTCATTATTCCGCCCCCTTTTTATCGTTTCAGGAAAAATGCTTTAGCTGCTGCTATAAGCAATGGACTGCCTTTTAGTGCTAAGGCTAGTGCCAGTAGACCTCCTACGGGAGCAATAACGATACCAGTGTTAGATAATAGATCACTAGTCATCTGCACGGATCCAACATTCTGTAGCGCTGAGATCGTCACTGGCAAGGCATTAGACGGATACTGTTGGCCATTGTAATTTTGGATGATCTGAATCTGATAGGTTCCTGGCTTTTCGGTCAAGGAATAAGGACTACTAGATATTTGGTCAATTTGAGTTCCATTGACCATAATATTGAAACTGTTTCCTAAACCGTTCCAAGTTAGATTAATATTACTATTATCAACGATTGCTTTAAGTACGGGATCAGGAATTGTTGCGGTCACGATAAGGGGCTGAGAAGTAGCACTCGTGCCCCATTGGTTTACTGCTGTAACAGTCATGGTGTGGGTAGATCCGTTAGCTAAATTACTTACATTAAAGGATGGATTGAAGAGTAGTGGTTGTAATACATTTCCTGCTATGGTACCGTCGAGGTAGACGTTATAACTGGTTGCGTCAGGCTGTTTTATCCAATAGAGAGCAAAAGACGTCTGGGTGATATTGCCTGCGCTTAAACCAGTGGGGGCTATAGGCGGTATGCCTAGGGTTGTTGCATTGACGGTATTCGATAGCGGACTTTGACCAGCACCGTTAACTGCAACTATCTGAAAACTGTAAGCAGTGCTTGGATTTAAGTTGTTGACATGATAAGCGGTACCCGTTGTCGTTGATATCTGATTGCTATTCTGGAAAATAACATAACTTGTTGCTCCACTAGCGGTTGACCATGATAAGTCAAGGGAATTTGTTGTAATATTTGAGTCTTGTAATCCCGTTGGTGATGGAAATAAAGTCACGGAAAGCGGCTGAGAAGCAGTACTTTCGCCCCATTGGTTCACGGCTGTAATAGTCATGGTGTGGGTAGATCCGTTCGGTAAATTACTGATATCAAATGATGGATTATAAAGTAAAGGCTGTGAGACATTCCCCACTAGTGTACCGTCTAAGTAGACGTTATAGCTGGAAGCGTCAGATTGCTTTATCCAATAAAGGGTAAAAGATGTACTAGTTATATTACCTGCACTTAGACCAGTCGGTCCTATTGGCGGTACTCCTTGGGTTGTAGCGTTGACTGTATTCGATAGTGGGCTTTGCCCGGCATTGTTTATTGCTGCTATCTGAAACCCGTAAGTTGTATTAGGCGTTAAGTTAATTACAGGATAGCTAGTACCCGTTGTCGTTTCT
Source organism: Desulfosporosinus sp. (assembly GCA_031292075.1). GTDB lineage: Bacteria > Bacillota > Desulfitobacteriia > Desulfitobacteriales > Desulfitobacteriaceae > Desulfosporosinus. Next base: position 48,475 of record JARLHW010000269.1, on the reverse strand, counting down.
ATCTGATTACCGTTTTGGAAGATAACATAACTTGTTGCCCCACTACTAACTGACCATGATAAATCAAGGGAACTTGTTGTGATATTCGATGCTTGTAATGTGGGTGGCCCCGGAACTAAGGTTACTGTAAGCGGCTGAGATGCAGTACTTTCCCCCCATTGGTTGACTGCTGTCACTGTCATGGAGTGAGTTGATCCGTTAGTTAAATTACTAACATCGAAGGATGGATTGTAAATTGGTGGTTGCAATACGTTACCCGCTAGGGTACCGTCCATATAGACATTATAGCTAACAGCGTCAGACTGTTTTATCCAATAGAGGGTGAAGGATGTATTAGTAATATTGCCTACACTCAGGCCTGTGGGACCTATCGGCGGTACTCCTAGAGTTGTTGCGTTGACTGTATTCGATAGTGGGCTTTGACCGGCATTGTTTACTGCTGCTATCTGAAAACTGTAAGTTGTGTTTGGATTTAAGTTGCTAATATGATAAGTGGTACCCGTTGTCGTTTCTATCTGATTACCGTTTTGGAAGATAACATAACTTGTGGCTCCACTACTTACTTGCCACGATAAATCAAGGGAATTTGTTGTAATATTTGAGTCTTGTAATCCTTTTGGCGATGGAAGCAACAAAGTACTAGTTAAAGGTTGATACCCAGAGGGAATTGAATGCTTAAAAGATGTTGGACCAAAATTAGAAGTCGAACTCACCTCAGAAGTAGTATTCCCATTGCCTACTACTGGATAGACTACCCCTAAAGTGTTTAAATCTGTAAAGGCAACACCTTGGGAAACACCGTTATTATAGAATGTTATAGTACCTGTATCCATGTCTAAAGCTACACCTATAACGCTCCCATTTCTAATTGAAGAACCATAAAAGGCTTGGCCGTTATTTCCAGATATTTTCTTTCCAGTATCATAATAGAGTCTTTCAGTTCCTGCGGTATATAAAGTTGTAGAATTAGATACTGAACTTGGTACAACGCCAATCATAATTGAATCATATTCGTTTACGGTAACTTCCCAATACCACTTTCCAGAAGAAACTCCTTGATTAGCACGTACGAAACCGCTGGTACTACTCAAAATTGCCGTTAGATTATTATTTACTAGAGTGACATTATTTCCTTTATCATTTGGATTCCATGTACAAGTAGAATCTGCGTAAACTGGCATTGTATTAAGGAATAGAAGCAATAAAGCTACAAATATAATTGATATTTTAGCTTTATAACTTCGTTTAATGCGGTGTCCTCCACCACCCTTGTTTTCCATAAGTCACCACCCCGTATACCGTAATTGGTATCCAAGTTAAAAAGAATGCTCCGGAAGTTGCTAGATATTTCCAGGCCTTTCTAATCTTCACTTTCTCAGCCAACAACGGCAAAATATAAAAGACAGGCGTCGTTATTAGCACTGTTAACAGATAAGTTAGGCCACCTGAAGCAGAAGAGTATGCAAACGAGGCTAGAATTATAAATTGCATTGGCAACCACATAATAGCATCAAAGGCCCGAAACGCTTGACCATATTTACCTTTAAACAAGCTTTGTAACACATAGAAAGCTAACTTCGGGAGATACTTAATTCCAACCTGAGTCTGTCCCCTGATCCACCGAAGTCGTTGCTTCATGGAATCCATCAGTTTAATAGGTTTTTGATCATAGATAACAGCTCCATCAGCTAAGGTTACTTTTTCACCATTCAATAGTAATCGGCAAGTGAATTCCACATCGTCAACAATCGTCGTGACATGCCATCCTATCCTTTTTAATACTTCAGTGCTAATACACACCCCAGTGCCAGCCAACCATGCCGACATGCCTAAAGCGGTTCTTATCATTTGCATCCTAAACATGTACCAGTAAATATACGCATTGTTCATGGACACCCATGAATCATTTGGATTTTTTGTCTCTTCATACGCTTGCAGGACTTTATGTCCAGCTTGTAAATAATGATCTAAGACTGAAAAAAACTTTGGATCAACATGATTGTCAGCGTCCAGGATTACGACAGCATCAAACTTATCTAAATCTATTTGTTTAAAAGCCCATTCAAGGGCAAATTGTTTTCCACGTTGTAAGGGGTTATGCCTTTCTAAGACCTGAGCCCCTGCGTTTCGAGCGCATTGGGTGGTATCATCGGTGCAGTTATCAGCCACGACATAGATTATAAACTTATCCGATGGGTAATGAGCTCCCAAGATTGATTTTACAGAATCTTGGATGACGTTTTGTTCATTGTGTGCAGGAATGAATACTGCGAATCGACTCTCACCGGAACCTAATGGCGTTCCGATTTTATCCCGTTTTATGACTAAGCTTGCAAGTAGAAATACCATGTGATACAAGTAATACACCGCAATAACAGATAGCATTATTTTCATAGCGTACCTCATTTCCCTTAAAATAACTAAAGCGGCCTTTGTAGGCCGCTTAGCATATTTTCCGGGCTCCGGCGGCCCGGGAGGCACCGGTTAAATTTTGATTAGCGACTAAAAGCGCTCTTGGCTGCTCGAATAACCATCGGTACAGCCATGATTCCAAGCCCAACCGCGAGAATAGGCCAGATGGAATTGAATACGCTACCAATTTGGGTAAGTACATCACCGGGAACAATTGCTAAACTCATTTTAGATCTCCTCCTTCTTGAAATTAGGTGTTATTAAGTAGAATTGGACTTGAGCATCCTAAGCCCTAGCGACTAAAAGCGCTCTTGGCGGCCCGGATAACCATTGGCACTGCCATGATTCCAAGCCCAACGGCAAGAATTGGCCAGATGGAATTGAAAACGCTGCCAATATAACCAAGAACGTCAGCAGGTACAATTGCTAAGCTCATAGGATCCCCTCCTTTCTCGACTCGATAATCATAAAAATCTTATCCATCTTGCCATTTCCGGAAAATAACTATTATGCCACCTAACAAGAGCCCAACCAACATAATTGCGAAGGCGGGAGCTATGATAGGCCATAAACTTGTCATAGTTGACCCAAAAGCTTGATAAAAAAGGTTAATGTCATAATTGAGAAATAGGGACATTTCCTTCACCTACCTATTCTGGTAAGTCTTTAGTATGTTAATAATTCCACCAAAGACAAACAGGGCTAGCAAAGCGCCAATGAACGGCCAAAGAAGTGGAGTTAAACTCCCGAAAATATTGGCGAATTGTTGGTATACCGATGTCATATCTACAGTGAAACTCATAAGTTAGCCTCCCCCTTTATAATCGGCGAGCGTACCACATAACTGACTGTTTTCTTCTCCTTAAATGAAGTTCAAGCCGTCCATAAGCATTCTCCCGGTAATAATGATTTGGCCTTTTTTTCATTTGGTATGGTTTATCAAATGCATATTTAGCAGTTTCGATAATCGCCGGCAGAAGAATTAAGCCAGAAACTAGCGCTATGATAGGCCAAAATTGAGAAAAGATGCTTCCAATTTGTTGAATGAAATCAGAAGTGGATAATGATAAACTCATTGTTTCGTCACCTACCAAACTTTAGAATAGCAACAATAATGCCTAAGCCTAACGAAACATAACCAACGACACTTACCAAAAATGGATTAGATAAAAACCACAGAACGCAGTAGTTGAAGTTATAATCCATAAGATCACCTATTTCCCCACCAGGATATAAACTTTGAAATAAATAAAGATGTTATCACTGGTGCAAGAATCACGAAGCCATAAACTGCGACTAAGCTATGACTATCTATTACCGGCCACATCAGATATATCCCTCCCGGTCGGCAATATCGTAGATAATTTTGACTCCCAACAGTACCGCGATAACCACCAGGATACCAGCTATGATCATGTCGCCATAGCTTAGGCTCTGAACCACTTCAAAAAAACCATGGGGCGTTTGTACTTGGTAATTCATGTTAATCACCTTGCTTAATTATAGATTCGACTTCTCTACTTATACAATGAACAAAAACTGTACAAAAAGTGAAGCGCCTAATGTGTATTAGGCGCTAATTGGCGTATAAGCCGTGAGTTTAGCGAATGTAGTCAAGTCTACCCGAAATGATTATCCAAAATTAGACTTGTCCAAATCCTGTGGTAAAGTTTTTTGGGACTGAATCGAAATGACCTTTTCTCAAGGGGGCGGCACTATCTATGCCTCCAAGGATAAGATGTAACCCATATAGGAAAACCTCAAAACAAACACCATAGCAAATCGACGTGAGCGAGAGAAAAACGGACTTTGCCCCTTCGAACAAAAGCGCCCATAGATAGGCCAAATGTGAAGGAAAAGAAAACAGAGAAATTGGCTGTCAGGGAGGAATTTGGACGAAAATGAAGAATTAGGTATTAGTGAACTTGTCATATTCTGATTTATAGGACCCAGTTTACTTGAGAGGTGTAAAAACCTAAATCACAGCAGATTTGGAGGTGTTAGAATGAAAAAAAAAATTAGTGGCGACAATACTTATTACGTCGGCTATTCTCTCAGGATGTAGCAAAGCCACTAAATCGGAGCCTGCACAAAACACAACAACAACAAATAACCAAAGCACTGTTTCTCAAACTTCTCCACCGGAAGAAAAATCCCCTACTACTCCAACAACAACGCCTGAAAACAACACATTATATGATATAAAAAAAGTAGTGTATACAGACAAGAACGCCAAAATCAGTTATCCACAAGTCAGTAATTTGAGTAATGAAAAAAAGCAAGAGGTAATCAATCAACTAATTAAGAATGATATTCTTAAATCGTTCTATGGTGGAGAAGAGAATGGTTTGACTTGGGAAGTAGATTATAAGGTTAAACTGCAAGATGCAAACCTGTTAAGTATAGTGTACTCAGGTATAAGGAATAACAAGGGTACACCTCACCCAACAAGAATGTATTACACTACAAACATCGATGTTAGTAAAGGGATTAAGTTGACGTTGTCAGATATCGTTAATATAAACAAGAATCTTACAGTACTGTTTAAAAAAGCTGATCTTATTGGCATAGACAATAAAGAGATGAATTCGGCAATTGGTGGTTATGTTGGCAAGATAGACGCTAATGATTTAGTTAAATACTTTAACCAGTCAGACGGCGTACCGTCAACAGATGAGAATGAGTCTGGTACTTTCAGCTATCTAACCAAAGACGCACTTGGCATCAGTGTGCAAACTATCTATGCTTGTGGAGACCATGCTGAATTTGAGATCAAATACAAAGATTTAGCAGATAACTTAAAATCAGACAATGCTACTTTGAATACATTCTTTGGATTACAAAAGAAGTAGTACGCTAAAAGATTATTGAATTATGCCGAAGAAAAACAGGCGTAATCAAGATTTTATATTTATGTAAGATCAGCTGAACTGAGGGCTGAGTTGATCGGGTATTACTCTGGGGCGCACTGCATCACTTAACTTCTAGATTTACGAATAAACAATAGCACCAGCGTCTTATTGATTGAATGCTGGTGCTTTACGTAACCCTTACTTTAGGACTCAAAGAGCAAAATAAAGCTTCATAAGGCAGGAAATTCTTCAGCAATTTCTCGCAAAATATCCCGAGGACTGGTTGTTCCCTGTTTCAGAATTTCTTTTAGTTAGGGTACCATTTGAATCTAACCGATTTCAGTAGACTCCGCATAAAGCCCTGGATTGTCTTTTCTGATGTTCCTCGACTCTCCTCAACGACGATGAATATGGGTATATAAAAGAGGACTCCGTAAAATTACGCTCTCTTTTTGCGTTTCATTAATGTTGATCGACTAATGCTAAGGTTTTAAATGTCACTTACCTCCATTACTGCCCTTCTTTAGCTTGGCCAACTCCGTCTCAATGTCTTGCTCAGTCTTGGCATGTTCCAACTCAGCGAACGCATCCTCAGACTGTGTGACCATGGTCGAGGTCGCCTTGGCCTCTGCTTCCGTGCGTTCCACCTTATCTTTAAACCGATCAATATCTGAGAGAGGATCATTGCCTGTAAGGCCCGAGATAACCTCATTCGCTTTTTTCATGGTCGCTGCACGGCGTTGACGCATAATAAGATTGTCACGTTCAGATTTAGCTTTGGATAGCTTGTCCGTTAATATATTTAAGTTTTCCTGTAATCCTTGCAAGGCTTGAGATTGTTCACTTAGTTGATTCTGATAATCTTTAAGGCTAACCTCGGCTTGCTTTTTAAAATTGAGCGCTGTTCGGGCCAAATCATCCTTTCCGGCCTTTACCGCCTCAGTAGCCTGTGCCATACGAGTTACAATGTCTTCCTGAGCCTGCTTAATATACCCCTCCAACTGAATTTTGTCAGCTACCGCACGGTTGACTTGGATCTGAAACGATCGAACCTCTTCGGTAGCCCGTTCTACATACAGATTAAGCATTTTCTCCGGGTCCTCAGCCTTATTTACCATGTCATTGACATTTGCCTGAAACAGGTCCTTAACTTTAACAAAAATACTCATAGAGTAAATCCTCCTTTTATTTGCTTAAAATTGAAATGTTCTTTAACGCATTTTCTATGACCGTACCCTTCCATGAGCTGCCAAAACGGGTAATAATGTCATTGAGTTTGGGTTTAATCTCTTTTAAAAGACTTAACTGTTCCACTTGGGTAGCTTCTGCTCTATAAATTTTGAACGTGATAAGTGAATCTTCAACATAAGCAAGGGCATTCAGGATATCAAGACCTTGTTCGTCGAAAGCTCCTTCCGCAATACGTGAACGCAAGTGCCAAATTTCACGCATTACTTTTTGATGGCCCTTTTCGCTTGATCGTTTATCTCGCCATGACTTTGAAAAGTGCCAAGCAATGAAGCTAGCTGTAATGGCGACAATAGTTACACTTAATCCAATGCCTATAGCCTTCAATGGGAGTGAATTAAAAGGAGATGAAGACGTCGTGTTTCCTTCAGTTCCTTTTATGGACCCTTCAAAAAGCGACGGTAAACCAAAAGTTAAAACTCCAATTACTAACGAGCCAATTAGACCATTAACCATCTCCCTGGGATCACCATCGCCATTAAGGACTTTTAAAAAGCTAGAAAGCAATATTGATATTACTAAAATGGTTCCAGCAACACTGAATAATGTTGAAAACAATGGCATCATTTGGGAAATGGTTAACTCTATAAATTGAGTGGATAATTGATCTGTTATGGTGAACACCCCCTATCAACTTACGAGACGTTCCGACTCTGAAAATACCAGCAAAGTAAGATTCTCTTCCTGAACTTGAAAAGATTACGTTCGCTGTAACCCATTTCCTCTGCGATCTGTTGGATAGTTTTACCTTCACCATAGCGCTTAAAAGCAAAAGTTCTGAAACGGGGATCTAGTTTTTCTAAAAATTGGTCAACCGTGGCTCGGCATCGCTCATCCAAAAAAGGATAAAACTCAAGTTCTATAGGCTCACTAAGTTCTGACATTCTATTTCCTCCCCTTCACCCCATCCCTTATATTACTGAGTAAGACTCTTACTAAAATCTTGCGCCATTAATTCCTTAAATTCATGATACCTTTTTTTAAGACCAGCGCTCATTTCCTCAGTTTTCAGTAAGTAAAATGAGAGTCTTCCTATCTTTACCCTTCGATGATCGAAACCGTCTCTAGCTGCATGATGCATAACTAATTCTCCTGGTACTGGCTCCATGCCCATGACTTGAGAGGCTTTAATTAGAGTCATGTATTGGCGATTAGCAACATATTTTTGCATCCATTTCATAATTCTTACAGGTGTGTATTTACTTGGATTGTAATAATAGCACCTGAAGGGGGAGACATGATATTGAACAATAGGCCGACAAAGTTCAACTGCTCGCTCCACTGCTGACATACTAGGCCCTCCTTTCAAACGCTTGGCGACTACGATAATCTTCTCCCAAGCAAGGTGTTAAATCGCAAATTTCACGTAACCTTGACATGATTCTTGGGCCTATCTTATCTTCCAAACTGTCCGGTGTGCAGTTTGTAGTGCCAAAAATTGGACGCATATTACGGTACCTAAAATCAATAATGGTAAATAGCTTTTCCGTTGCCCAGTCATCATCACCTTTATGCCGTTCGGCACCGAAGTCGTCAAGGATAAGGACGTCACATCGTTTAACAGCATTGATAATATCCTCCTCACTTTCGTTTGATTTAGAGCTATACGAAGCTCTTATTCGTTCAAGCAACTCGGGGACATTGACAAAAATGCAAGCTTTTGATTCTTTGAGGGCGTTGAAGGTCGCCGCAGCTAAATGACTCTTTCCCGTGCCGACGGGTCCGATCAGTATCAGCCCTTGGGCTCGTTCTTCGTCAGTAGTTGCATTGAGAGTCTTATTGACGAATTGCTTTGCCTTTTTTACGGCAGCTGACGTTTTTGCGCTAGCATTAAAATTCTCAAATGACTTGCTGTTAAAGCGTTTTCCCAGCGTCGAGAAGCTGAAATAACGTTCATACCTTTGATTTCGCTCAAAATTTTTAGCTCGTTCAATTGCGTCTATGTTTTTTTGCAGCGTGCATTGACATCGACGTTGGACATATCTTGATCCGCCAAACCTTGGGGGGAATTCAACGAGAAGGGGTTCTACGACGGTACCGCATTCAGTGCAGATATATGCCAATTCATGTTGAGACTGCGAATCCGGCTTTAACCCATTCACTAGGGTCATAGGCGGCTGAGTCGTTGATCCGGTGCCCAGTATTTCTGAGATTTTTTGCATTGTCATTTCCTCCTCGCACTTTATTTTTCAGGTTCTTTCGAGAACTTTGATTATGCCCTTTTTGCCTGGACCGTTCCAAGTCTGCTTTGGCAATATGGCTTAAATCAACAACTCCAAAGTCAAGCCAGTTGATTATAATGCGCTTGAGATAAACCATGTCACAGTGATGGTACTCAACGCAGCGCTTAATTCCTTCGATGACGATGGCGTCCGGGTCAGGGCTTGCTCTGTTTTTAAATCGATGGCAAAAGTCAGAGATATTGCTGCGCTCAATAGGCAAAAGAGATCGGCTGAAGTTTAATTCAGCAAAGGTAATCGCCTGCGATCCAAGGTCATGAACTGGCCTTTTAGGCTCATTTAACTTTGATTTAAGCGCTATTGGCAGATCAAAGGCATCAGCTACCTGCTTGGTATCCGCTTCCAACACAGCCTCATCCTCAATTTTAGTCGTCCATACTTCCAGGATTGGGCTTTCTGACTCTTCATGATTAGATTCAAGCGATTGGTTCGTGATTTCCTCGCGCGCCCGCGCGTTATCATCATCCTCCTTAAGTGAAGGTGAGGGTGAGGGTGAAGGTGAAACGGCTTTCTGCGGAGTTATGCGGTCATTTTCGGCGCTGGGCGGCGCTGGAAATTTGCTTTCGTCCTGGAATCGTTTTTTTGTGTTAATGTAAGATTGGTCTTTAAACCAGCTATCTTTAGGAATGGCTATAAACCATTTACCGTTATCTTGGTACCTCTGCCAAAATCCCATATCTGTAATCTGTTGTATTGCTTTTTCTACTTCGGAAACAGTGACATCCAACGCTGGACATACAAGAAGCTTAAATTTCCTAGACTCACCGCTCATTCTTCCCCAATCATCCAAATGAGGAATAGCCCAAGTATAGAGAAGCAAGGGTAAAGGGCCAAACTGAGCTAGTTCTGCAGTATCGATACTAATATCCGTGCTTATATACCGCCTCCGACTCATTACATCAACTCCTAATTTTTCCGCGAAAAAATTTTTCAGACCCGATTGTCTACCTTAAAATAAAGCTTTAAATTACGCCCTTCCATGGGCACATTACCAGAAACTCATTTGCTCAAATAAGGCCCTTTGATTCATCCGTTCATTTCCCTGACCCAAAATCTGAACATCTATACCCGCGATTAACTTGGCCGTCTCTTCGGCTAAATCGCAAAATCGATTCCAGTTTCGGGCACTATAGGCACGGCCATTCTCATAATCAATAATAATAGATATGACTTCATTGCTTTTTGCTACCTGGATTGGGTACCAGCTGGGATTGTATTTAAGGCGTTTAAATTCGAATTGAACGTCTGAACAGACTACCATTATAGAGTCTTTGACCTTAGTCAGAGACAAGTTGTCATTCGCTAGTTGATAGGTCCTTGAAAATTGCTCATCCGTTATAAAGCAATCGTAGTCGCCGGTATGTCCAAGAATCCTTTCTACTTCCTTTTGCAAGCTCAACATAAATAATCACTTCCAAATGCTAATGATCAATATTTTGGTCTCATTTCCATGAATTGCTAAATAAATTTCACATCAGGTCTAAAAGTAGTTGCCTCTCCATTGTCAAATTCAACATATCCACTTGAATCTATGCCCGTAATTTTGTGCGGTTTTGATAAATCAAATCCTTGCTTGAAGGATCCTCCGCCTGACCTTGTAATTAGAACTGTATCGCCTACATCGGCACCAAGTTTCTTTATATGCTCATTCCGTCTTTGATTCCAATAATGCTCAACATCAATCAAGGTTGAAAGGATTCGCCTTTCTCCTTCCGGTGTCTTTATCTGAAATAAATCAGGACCACTCCCTGTGTGGTGAATATCATAATAAAGGCACCCACCTTCGAACTCTTGCCCACAATAAGGACTTTGAGGATCTATTACCTTAACTTTCATGAATGCTCCTCATTTCTTTTGAATAATTAATAGGGCGTTTCTACCACCAAGCACCCTGTTAAGCCTTATGCGATTTTGCAATCTAGTCCCAGTGCACGTAAGGTTTTTCGAGACAACTGGGACTGAACATCAATCGTAGACCCTAAAGGCATATCAATCTTTACATTGCAATCAATTGTAGCTAGTTTATAGCTTAATAACGCTTGGTCTTTAAATTCAGTCAACCTTTGTGACGCTTTAGCCGGCAAAATGTCCGGACACACAAGTAAATCCTTTAAAGTAAGTCCTTGTTTCAACAACGGCAACACGGTTTTATCCCCGATACTTGGAACACCCGGAATATTGTCTGATGGATCTCCCACAAGCGCCTTATAATCCACCCACTGCCTTGGATCAATACCGTAAGCTTCTTCATGATTAAAAAGGGTTAATTGTAATGGGGCTTTCCTGGCTCTAAAATAATCAACCATGACATTACGGCTAATTAGCTGAAACAGGTCTTTATCTCCGGAAACAATTATGACGTAATCGTTGGATTTAGCCGCTAGTGTGCCGATGATGTCGTCGGCTTCATACCCACTAATTTCCACTTGAGCAACGCTCAGGTTTTCCAGTGCTTTTTTAGACCGCGGGATTTGGTCTAAAAGTTCAGATGGTGTCTGCTTTCGAGTAGCTTTATAGTCTGAATAAAGTTGATGCCGAAAGGTAGGACCGGGAGAATCCCAGCAGACTATGATCATTTTGGGTTTATATGCATGGTTAAAATGAAGTATCCAGTTTAATAAGCCGGAAACGGCATGAATGGGTTGGCCCTTCGTATCATAAATTGGCTGCCTACCATAAAAGGATCTGGCCAGCAGGTTATTGGCATCGATAAGCAAAAGCATTTTAATACCTCCCTACGTAAAAACCAATTGAGTCGAACCGTGTTACCCTCTACATGGACTCCATCCACAGGAAGGGCAGTATACACAACCGCCCTCCGGCACTACATGGTTTCCGCATTCTGGACAGTTCATAAACGGTACCTATTCATAGACTTAATTGACTTGTCCCAAGGACGCGGCCACTGACTAGATGATTCAGATTCATTAGTCATATCGACGATTAAAATCAATGAGACGAAAAGACTAATTACAAACAATACTCCTATCATGTTTTCCTCCTTATTTGCGCCGGCTGTAAACTTTGCTGTGGGTCCATCCAAGTAACCAGAGTGATCCAACCTAGCATCTACGAATGAAACCTCTCTCTAAACAGCAACTTTAAAGCCACATCTTCACATTGTGGAAAAGGCAAATTTTAGATGAATCCTGAATTTCAAACTGATTGCATATTGCTTTGGACATCTTTTTCTGCCTCCATCTTCTCAAACTCAACAACCCATACCCAGGGATTCACATCCCAACCAAAGCCACGTTTAGCGTTAAGGTTATTCCAAATAATTTTAAACATTGTTACCGAATCACCAATAAGGGTACCGTCTTCTACGCTATGCGATGGCAAGAAACACCCTTCGTTTCTCGCATCCTCTTCGGTTATATCCTGCAATCTCTCAACTCGGATGCCTTTCACCTTGAGGAATAACCTCGCGAATGCGCGAGGCATGAGGATTGAGGGTTTCCATGGAGTTTTTCGGCTTGGTACAGCCATCACTTCTCCGTGAATTATTTCGTTTTCTCCTCCGGCTCTGTACTCTATTTCGCACCCTCTACACGATCCTGACCATGCTCCTTTGGGCCTCCACGTTTCCCTCACCCAAAGAACGTCACCGACATCATAAGGCATCTTGCAGTAATGAGTTATGCAACCCTCGTTGGAACCCCATCCAACGCATCCCTCGTTTTTAGGTTCTGTAGAGCTTATTACCCTTCCATGGACAAATGAATTGTTGAGAGGTGGTTGATGCTTTACAACTCTCCTCGTCTTCATCTTTCTTCCCGCCAAAATTTCCTTGACCATTTCGATTGAAAATAGGATCGGCTTTTCGTTCAATATTCCACCGCCTCACAAAAACTTAACTTGAAAAATCTAAACAAAGCTGCTCATCTTCCCAGCCCACTCCGATGTAGTCGAGGACCTTACCCCACTCTTGGTCATACATCCAAAAGTGCCATTCTTTTGGATTATCCTCTCTGAGACGATCAAATCTATGAGGACGATGCTCCATGTGAATACCGAAACCGCACATTGAGCATCCAGTTCGTTTAGCACGAGTAGTCTCCAAAGTTCCGTCATATTGCCGGATAATCTCTCCGTATATCTCAGGCACCGGCACATCAAGATCTACCGCAAGCTGCAGTAAATCTGATCGGTTAAAGATCGCAAATGGAGCGCTTCTAGTCACCGTTTTTCCGTAGTAATTACAACCATGCTTGATAAGCGCTTTTTCCCGTTGACCACCTTCACTAGCCATTAGGCCCATATAAACAAATCTACCTGATGTTCTTGCATAATCGTTACATGGTTTTTCTTTCATGTAGTAACAACAATCAGCCGAAATTTTAAAGGGAGCATCTTTATATCTAGAATCTTCCTTTCCAGCCAAAAGATCTTTCCACTTTTGGGGAAGGTTCATAAATCTTGAGTACTTCCATCCCCCTTGTTCTCCTGTGTTACCGGTCATAATGGCATTTCTTATAGTTGCATTTTTCTCATTTGGATTTTGCAGTTGCTGGATTTTTGAGGCAATTTCTTTGGAAATGACCGGGTAACCGTGATCCTTTATTACTTGGACTTTGGTTTTATATGGTTTTAAAAGCACCATATTGTCGATCTTCCTATGAGCAGCTTGGATACTTTTGTCTTCCAAACTTGAAACTGAAACACTGGGTATGTCCTTGCTGACATATTTACGGAGAAAGCGTAAAAGTGTTAAGCTGTCCAAGCCTCCAACAGAGCAAAACAAATTTCCATCAACATAATCATAAAACTCTTGGGCCTTAATTTGCGCATGTGCAATCTTTGCCTCGTAAGGCAAAGATTGCTTTTGCATAAACTCCCAAGGTGTCATAACACAGCGTCCCTGCCTAAGACTAACCCGCGAAGATACTCCCATTCGGAATATTTATTAACAGCATCCTCTAAGGTCCATTCCTTACTTAACTCTTCTACCTGATAATTCTTTTTACGTAGATCGGCGTCACATGCAACATAAACGCTGTAAACGACGCATGCTAGATTTATAATAACCATGCAAATCCCCCCCTTACTTCACAAACCTAAATTCAATAGCTTTTAAAGCCGTTTTCTTACTTCTACCGTCTAAATAATCAAGATCGGATAATTTAAATTCATGAGTTTCGTTGAATAGATGAGCAGCCAAGTTAACCATGATCTTTTCGCTGTGAGAACAGGAGGAAACAGCGTGTTTTATAGCGAAAAAGTCAATGGTGGATTCATCCAAGTTTATGTAATAAAGCAAATGGCGAAATTTTTGGTCCCTATCAACCATTGAGCACAGGATAGTTAGAGAACTGTGCCAATAAACATCATTTTTTGCCCAACTTGGCAAGGTAATTACGGTTTTTATAGGTGCTAACGGTGCTAAAACTGCCATTGAGACAACCTCCTTGACTAAAATAAAGGACTGATGCCGTGAGTTTCACAGACTTAATTACTCGAACACCGAAAGAAGTGTACTTTCTAATTTTTGGAGCAGTTGCTGTAAGTTTAATACTTGGCTTTATCAAAAAATTCTTTAGAGATTTAATCAAGCAAAGGAAAAAATCCAGAAAGGAATCTCAGAAAACCCACGAGAAGCAATTAAAGAAGCTAGATAAGGTATACGGCACCTACAACATTGCCAAGGTTGATAAAATGACCGGCCAAGAGTTTGAGCTATTCGTCGAGAAATTGTTTAGGGTCTTAGAAAAAGATAAGATCCTCAAAACTGAGTTTACGCCTGCGACCGGCGATCAGGGCTGTGATCTTATCATTCACTATCGGGATGGTGCCCGACTAGGTATACAGTGCAAACGCTACGCTAGTAAGGTGGATAATAAGGCAGTTCAAAACATCGTCACATCGAAAGCATTGTATGGACTTACCTTGATGATGGTTTTCTCGAATAACCTCTACACGCCTGGTGCCCAAGAAGCTGCCCGAGCAAACCGAGTGGAACTGGTTGATCGGAATATGATTATCAAGATGCTGAATCGGTACAATGCGGTCTTAAGGACCTTGCACGCCAAACCTTAAAACGATCGTTATACTCGGTGCTTGGATGAAATCCACAAACTATACAAAGCACTTGTCTTGACTTGTAATTTCGTTTAAAATGAGAAGTGAAATAAGTAATTTTTCGTTTCAGTTTGCCCACTTCGGTTGCAGCCGTCGTGGGCTTTTCCTTTTTCAAGACATCATTCATTATTTCAACTCCTAACACGAACTTGGTGGCCCTCAGAAATATAAAATACATCATCGTTACAATGGATTTGGATTTTACTTTTACCATCAAAGCTCCATTCATATCGCCCGTTGATCCACCCGTTTCCGAATTTCACATGCATAGCGCTTCCAGCATGAACAGGGACACCATCAACATAATGACGCAAACCATTTGACCTTTCATGACCAAGGATAATCGAACCTTGAACCCAGCCCTCTGGAATAGCATTAGGAGTCATAGGATCTTTTTCCTCAGACCATTTACGACATTCAAGATCTAATTTCCCCGAGATGGGTTCTACCCAGGTGGTATCATCTGAGTAATGTCTTCCTGTCCAAGAAGCAAACTGTTCATTAGTAAATAGAATCCGGACATTTTTCATATAAGGATTTCGTTGGTAATCTTTATCATTTGTCTCTCGATATTGGATCTGTTGAGACCATATATCTGTAATAAAATCATCCGTGTTTACAAAACGGGAAACCGGCAGAGTTTGAACAAGCTGAGCCCTCTTTTTACCAATGGACGTTTCAGAGAAATCCTCTTTCTCTCTATGACGATAATCGAGATAAATTAGGTACATTCCAAAATGGTACATAAAGACATCAATTTCACCACTCATATGTTTGTCGATGATCAGCTTCACGAATGTAAGTCGATTTGATTTCGACTTAATCAGTTCATAGGGGATAAGAATTTTTTGTTGAAGTTGAAGATTAATGAAAAAATCCTTTGGATATTCGTATTCATAGCTCGTAACTTGGTTATGGAAATAACTTTTAATGATCACCGGCCACACAGATCTTCTTTCCATCCCAAAAGTGTTAAGTTCGGCGAACAGATTTTCCAATTGCGCCACTACGTCCTTAATATCTTTCGACATTGTAGTCGACCTCCTTCCTCTCACAATCTCACTGTTTTACCCCTTAGAAGTTGATCTTGAATTCGCCGGTCGTGAACTAAGGAATAATATGCGTATGACAGGTCGACTACCGGATTAATTGTTTCGACCTTAAACGGCTTTTGTGCCATTTTGTACATTCCCCAGTAACTTGATTTATCGACTGTAACGCCCAACTTATAGCCATTGAGTTCAATGTTAAAGTTGTGTATCAATTTTCCTCTACTCCATCCAAAGATTGTTTTCCCATAATCTAACCTCACCGCACTATGAGACGCATATTTCTTACCCTTTAATGGCGATATAGGTCCCCCTGGGGCAAACTTTTCGTACGTCGGTAAACAACAATGAGAAAAAAATAACTTGACAGAAAACTTTAAGCTCCTTTTCCGGTCAAAACGCCAGTTCCGCCTGTGTTGATAAAATCCATGACCGCTTTTATTGGTATCCTTATCCCCCGTCCAATCTTCGTTGCCGGCAGCTTCTTCCGCTTTACAAGTTCATAGACGGTCCATCGACTAACTTTCATCATTTCTGCCACTTCATAGGGGTAGAGCATAACTGGAGTAACTGCTCTCTCTTCTTCCATAACTCAATCTCCTTTCACTTGAATTTCAACTATTCGATTGCACTTTGGACATTTCGTCTTGTAGACCAAAAATCCGCGTAAACTAAACTCGGCAAGCTTTCTACCGCAATGCGGGCAGCGGATCTGGTTCATTGGGCCTCATCTCCTTTTATCATCCATAATGTTTACAGGTTTTTCCTCTTTCTTGTCGAATTGGTAAGTTGTTCAGGCTAACCGAAATCCGAAAAGAAGGAGAAATCATATGGCTAAATATCTATGGGATTTGAATATCGAAGACCTGTCTCTTAGGTGGAAAAGCGTTTATGATGAGGCTATTTCTTTTTCTGAGTGCTTTTCTTTCAACTCCTTAATCCTGTTTTTCATGGAATCCGTAAGGGGTAGGTTAAGCTCTGCTAGCAAATCCATTTCTCTCACCTCCCTCACATCATTAAATTCTACCGGGACAAACTAGCAGGTATCTGTGATTGTTAACCACCCTTCGCTTCGATCAGTTTTGGTTTTGGATTATTTTCCGCAGTTACCTTCATGGTAATTTCCGAGACAAAAAAATTTTCAATTTGGACATTGTACAACTTCGATAGTATTACGGCGTGTTCAGCACTAAGATTGCAACGCCCGGATTCAATATAATGATAGCCCAATGATGTTTGATATCCAAGATATGTTGCTACCTCTACTTGCGTTAAACCAGCTTTTTTCCTAAGACTTTTAAGAGTCTTTAGGTTAATTTTATTCAAAACTCTCACCACCTTTTCATTTCCGTTGCGGTAACTTATGAGGTAATTATATATTACCGTAGTGGTAATAGTCAATAAAATATTACCTTTTCGGTAAATATATTTTCAGTACTAATCTAGTCATGATAAACTATAATTACCAAATTGGTAAAGAGAGGCGATAATATGGGGATTGGAGACCGATTAAAGAAAATACGTAACCGAAAGGGTTTGAATCAAAAAGAGGCAGCTGAATCGTTTGGCATTAGTAATGTAGTCTTAAATAGATATGAGAATGATGAGCGCACCCCAGATGTAGAAACGCTAGGGAAACTTGCAGAATTCTATGGTGTCACCACTGACTATCTCCTAGGTCGAACCGACAAAACTACTCATTCAACTTCCCTATCCCCAAAAGAAGAACGAGACCTTGGCAAAGACTTGAATCGAATACTCTCGGATCTCGAAAGCGACGAAGCCTTAGCATTTGATGGGGAACCCCTTGATGAGGAAACCAAGGCGCTGATGAAGGTATCGTTAGAAAATTCAATGCGCTTAGCCAAGCAGATTGCTAAAAATAAATTTACCCCGAAGAAGTATAAATAGAGATTCATTGGGAGAGGGGATTACCATAAATAGAACTAAGTTGGCAGTGGACAAGCTAATTAGTCGCTATAAAACAAATGACCCCTACGAAATTGCAGAGGCCAAGAACATTATTATCATACATGAACCATTGGGAAGTACATTAGGCTATCATAGCACTTATAAACGTATACATTTCATACACATAAACTACGATTTAGGAAGTACTTGGCAGCGGTTTGTCTGCGCGCATGAGCTGGGACATGCCATCATGCATCCGAAGGTTAATACGCCCTTCTTAAGGGCAAATACGTTCTTCTCTGTTGACAGGATTGAACGGGAGGCAAATACATTTGCAGTAGAGTTGCTTATACCGGATTATATTATCCATGGTTACGAAAATACATCTCGCTCAATCTACCAGATTGCGGCTAGCTGCGGAATTCCCAAAGAGCTCGCCAATTTAAAAGATCTCAGAAAATAAAGTTCTATATAGATTGTTTGAGGTGAACTATAGATGGCATCAAGATATTTTTACTCTGAACGGATCTTTAATAAATACCTTGGAGTCCAAAAAGAAATTAAGGCAAATAGCTTATCGGAATTAGAAATGAAAAAGAAAGACCAATTTGCTAAATGGGATGCTCAAGAAGGAAAAAAACGAATACGAGAAAAAATTGAGGATATGAAATCTCGAGCAGAATATGACACCGAAGAAGCTTTAGCTAAAATAAAATCCTACAAAGAAATTTTATCCTATTCCTTGCAGACGAACGCTAGATTAGACTGGAACAAGTTGTATAATAAGAGACCATTCAGACCTTTCGAATTCACAGAAGTATATACGCCTGACTACAATTCAATTGCCGCAAAAATAGGGGTACCTAATGAAAGTCCTTTTATGGAGGCAATTTTTTCCTCTCGCAAGCGGAAGCGACTTGACGCTCAGGCAGAGGCTCAACGCCAGTTTGACGAGCAAAACAAGGCGCTCGAAGAGCGCAAAGTCCAAGCACAAGCAGAGTATGAAGAAGAGAAAGAAAAATATCTTGCAAGACAGCAAGAACATAACAAATCTATTGACGACCTCAAACAGAAATATGAAAATGGGGATCCTGAAGCAATCGGAAACTATACACGACTTATCTTAGAACATGCCAAATACCCTGATGCCATAGAAAAAGAATTTGAAGTACAATTTGAATCAATTAGCAAAACAATTGTGGTAAATTACCAACTCCCTTCTCCTATTGATCTTCCGGACACTGTTCAGTACAAGTTCGTGGTTAGTCGCAAAGAAATCACCCCTGTTAAGATGAAACAAAAAGAATTTGACTTATTTTATGAATCGGTTTTGTATCAAATAACTTTAAGAACTGTCCATGAAATATTTCGGTCTGAATATACCAAGCATGTAGAGTGTGTAGTTTTTAATGGTTGGATCGAAGGTGTTGATACAAAAACCGGTAAAGACTTTACATCCTGTATTGTTTCTTTACAAGTAAGCAAAGAAGAGTTTAGAGATATTAATTTATCAAGAGTAGATCCTAAAGACTGTTTCAGAAATCTTAAAGGGATATCGGCTGGAGCATTGTCATTACTAGCCCCAGTAATCCCTATAATGAATATCAATCGAGAAGATCGACGATTTGTTGAATCTAAAGAGGTATTGGCTCAAATTAATTCATCTGATAATCTCGCAACCATGAACTGGGAAGACTTTGAGCATCTTGTGCGAGAACTATTTGAGAGAATTTTTGCGATAGACGGTGCTGAGGTGAAGGTAACACAAGCTAGCAGGGACGGTGGGGTTGACGCTATCGCTTTTGACCCTGATCCCATACGTGGAGGTAAGTTTGTTATCCAGGCAAAGCGGTATAACAATGTTGTTCCTGTTTCTGCTGTCCGTGATCTCTACGGGACAGTCATCAATGAAGGTGCCACTAAAGGCATCCTTGTTACAACCAGCGACTACGGCAGAGACTCTAGGGAATTCGCAAAAGACAAACCTCTCCAGTTGATTAACGGGGCTAATTTGGTTCATATGTTCAAAGAACACGGTAAAAATGTTCATATTGCGCTGAAGAAAAAAGCTTAAATATAACTCAATACAGTTGAGCGCAAAGGGAGACGGTTGCTGGGTATGGGAGATGGGAAACCCGAAGACCATTATGCGTACTTGCGCAATATGGTCCAGAACGAGATAATAGAGAGATGATCGTATTTGAAAAGAGGGAGAATAAATTGACCGAACCAGCAGAACCTAAGAATGGGGAAATACTTTTTTACACCACAAATGATGGAAAAATTAATTTAGGGGTATTGTTTTCTGGGGAAACTGTTTGGTTAACGCAAGCTCAAATGGCAGATTTGTTTCAGACAACATCCCAAAACATTACCATTCATATCAAGAATGTCTATGCCGAGGGTGAATTATCCGAGGATTCAACTTGTAAGGAATTCTTACAAGTTCAACAAGAGGGAAAAAGAGACGTTAAACGCAATACAAAGTTTTATAACTTGGATGTTATTATTTCCGTTGGTTACCGTGTCAAATCTCCTACAGGCACACAATTTAGAATATGGGCCACCAAAAATTTACACGAACTTATTATCAAAGGATTCGTCTTAGATGACCAACGCCTAAAGAACGGCACGCACTTTGGGAAAGATTACTTTGAAGAACTGCTCGAACGAATCCGTGAGATCCGCGCTTCCGAACGTAGATTTTATAAAAAGATAACCGATATTTTCGCGCAATGCAGTATCGACTATGATAAAAATTCTGATATCGCAAATAGATTTTACTCTACTGTGCAAAATAAACTCCACTGGGCAATAACTGGTCGTACAGCCGCCGAGATCATTGTCGATAGGGTGGATTCTGATAAGCCAAACATGGGGTTAACTACATGGAAACACGCACCTGAAGGAAGAATAATTAAGAGCGATGTCTCGGTCGCCAAAAACTATTTGACCGAAGATGAAATATCGGCGTTAAACAGGATTGTAAACATGTATCTTGACTACGCTGAGAACCAAGCATCAAGGCAAAAGACCATGACCATGAAAGCTTGGGCGGAAAGGCTTGATGCTTTCCTTGAATTCAATGAATATGACATATTAACAAACGCTGGTAAAATATCTGCCGATGTGGCAAAGAGACTTGCAGAGACTGAGTATGCGACATACTGGAGTGATCAAGACAAAATTTACGAATCGGATTTTGATAAAGAGGTAAATAAGTACTTAAAGAAACCAACAATCAAAATAATCATTAATCGTTAACGGTAGGCTGAAGTTATTGACATCTTAATTGCTTTAATGCTAAACTCATCTTAAGAGCGCCAGAGGACCAGTGCCGAACCGCGATCGGTAAGAGACCCAGAGCGCCAATAATTTTCAGAGGGCCTTCAGAGCCCCACATTTCCTATGAGAGAAATGTGGGGTTTTTGCTTTTCAGAGCCCCTACAACATGGGAGAAATCGAAATGAGGGCACATGTCGAAAAGCGCTCAAAGGACAGGTACACTATTGTCATTGATAAGGGGCGTAATATCGATGGAGAGAGGGATAGAGATTATATTCCAACAGAAATCACGAATAAGCGTAAGGCTGAGGAAGAAGCAGATCGGATACTCGTAGAATATCGGAACGGAAACTACATTCCACCATCAACCCTAACCTTTAGCGACTACCTAGATATGTGGCTAAAGGACTATGGATTGCCAAAATTAAGTGATAGGTCATATTCCTTTTATAAGGAAATGTTCCGGATCCATACAAAGCCGCGTCTTGGAGCAATACCCCTAGATAAGCTAATGCCCTTGGATCTGCAAAGGTATTACAACGACTTGAGATCTGAAGGTCGAAAAGATGGTAAACCCGGTGGACTTGCAGAATCGAGCATTTTTAAACAGCATTGCATAATTCATAAAGCATTAATGACAGCCGTGAAGTGGCGACTTATCAGGGAAAATCCCGCGGACTTCGTTGAGCGACCAAAGAGACCGGATTCTGATGTCGCTTCATTCTATGAACCAGAACAAGCCATAGCAATGTTAGAGTGCGCAAAGAAATCGACTGGGAAATATGCTATCTTGGCAGTTGCTGTATACTCTGGGGCTCGCCGCGCTGAGATAATCGGGCTCCGCTGGCAAGACATTGATTGGGAAACTAGCACACTTAAAGTCCGGCAGACCGTTCAATACACAAAGGATAAAGGGGTGTTCTTTAAGCAGCCAAAGAGTAAGAATGGCAAGCGCGACATTAAGGTACCCGATATTGTCATAGATGCGCTACGTATCCACTTATCAAACCAGCAACAATTCAGGGATGTTTTAGGCGACGATTATATCGACAACGACTTGGTGTTTTGCCAGGATGATGGAAAACCAATATTCCCGGATACAATTACAAGCTGGTTTTCAAAATTTCTCTCGGACAATAAACTTCCAAAAATTCGTTTTCATGATCTGAGACACACAAATATAACGATCATGATCGCTAACAAAGTCCCTGATATCGAGATTGCTCGAAGGGCCGGCCACGCGGATCCAGCCACCCCTCACCGATTATATGGACATGTTTACGCTAGTATGAAGGATGAAGCAGCGAATGCTATTGAAAATGCGTTACAACCTATAGCAAAAAAACCTGATCCTGAACCTGTTCAAAGCGCGAAGGTCATTACTTTTCCAAAGAGAAATCTTGCTTAAGCTAAATTAATTATAGGAAATGTATGACGACGCACCCTTATAATTCGCCTCTAAATATGCATTACCGAGAACAAAAATACATCCTCCAATATACTATGGAGGATGTATTTTTGTCTGGAATAGCATGGTAGTATACATTTGGGCGACGATTTGGCGACGATTCATATAAATTAGCCTATTTCCATAAAAAACAAAATCCCGCAATCGCTTGCGGGAGTAGTGTTCCAGTGGAGCCGATGGTCGGAATCGAACCGACGACCTGCTCATTACGAGTGAGCTGCTCTACCTCTGAGCCACATCGGCATGTAAGATGTCGATTTAAAACTAATTTCGTTGATAATAGTTTATTGTTCTGCAAAATAAAGCAGTTCATTCGACTTAGACAGTATAACATAAGTCGATTAGATTGTTAAGAAAAAAAGCTAAAAATATATTAAAAAATAAATTTATTCTTGGAAAATTTCTTTGAGGATACCATCCGACCACTTTGACTAAGTAATAAGATCTTTCAAGCCCTTATGTCAGTAGTGCCACTCATGTGGTGACTTAAAGCACAGTCAATTCACGCGGGCTTACCGATAAATACCTTGCACCCATTTCCCCTTCGATGACAACTGTATCTTCGATTCCAACAGCTCCAACACCCGGGAAAACAAATTTTGGTTCGATCGCTACCACCATTCCGGATTTTAACACTTCTTTAGATCCCTTGCTAATGGTCGGAAGTTCATCTAGTTCTATCCCTATCCCGTGGCCGACAAAACGAACCCGGCTTGTCCCATAACCCATAAAATTTTCCTCATAAGGTGTATTCTCACGGACCCACGTCAAAATTTCCTCATAGATTTCGCCGGACACCCTCCCTGGAACTAAAGCGCCGCGAATTTTCTCTTCGACCTGCCTCGCCACCTCGTAGGCCTTTGTTAAATCCTCTGATAATGGGCCGAGAGTTAAGATTCGAGTTTGATCAATCTGATAACCATGCACAACTGTCGCCATATCCACTACGATTGGCTCACCTGCTTGGATTTGGGCCATGGTCGCACCAAAGGGATGAGCAATGGAAACTCCTTGTCCTGTGACTGGACCATCAAAACAGCTGGCTACTGCCGCCCGAGCCCCGGAAGAGATGACACTGAAATGAAATTCAGAGTCAAAACCGCGCATCCGAACATAACCACCGTGTCCGAGCGCCCGCGCTTTTCCTTCTACTAGCCCTTCTAACTCAACCTCAGTCATTCCCTGATGAAGGACTTCTTTGGCATACTCTAAAACTAAGGCATGGATTTGGGCACTTTTTTCAAGACGAGCTATTTCCCACTCAGACTTCACTGCCCGTTGCCAACGAACCTCGGGAGAAACATCTACCAACAAAACCTCCGGAAATGTTTTGCGATAGCGCTCAAATTGATTAACCGGAAGAACATCAAGTTCCAGCCCCAATATTCTCGGCAAAGGGAGTCCTGCCTCCTGTATATAATTTGGAATCTTAGATATGCCTTGCAGTGAAATGACCTCCCATGAGCTTTCTTGTTGGGCTCTCTCAAAATTTCGATAAGCAAGGACAATGGGCTTACCTTCCTTGGGAATATAGATATGAACATTTTGGGCTGTACCTGTATAATACAGCGTATCCGCCCGCTGAACCAGCAGTGCCCCTTCAATACCTTTTTTCTGCAAACTATCTTGAAGGTTCGTGACCCGCTCTTGTAATTCTGTGATGGGTACTTTCATTCTTTGCTCCTCCTTATTTAATACTCTGAATTTTAATTTTATTAACATTATGTTCAGATCTCTTTATCCTTGCAAGCTTTTTTATTTAATTCCTTTTTGATTTTTGTAATTAGGAATGATTATAGAACGCAGCAACTGAAAAGCACGTATATTTATGGAGGTTAGAGACATACTAATATCGCCACAGATTCAAGTTCTGGTCTCAAACATAAAAAGAGCTAGGGGGTCATCCATCCTTGGCTCTTTTTACTTTTTCATCAACCTACAAGAGCTAGGTGCCTCTCGTCAGATGTCCCTATCTTTTCTTTGTCCCATTTCTATTTTACTTTCTGAAATCAGTGATAATCTTTCGTTTTCTGGAAATAATACCCTCTTAAGGGGGAGGTAACATGCTAAGCCGACGGGACTTTTTGAAACTAGTTGTTAAAGGGGCTATCTTCGGTAACTTTTATCAGCTCATTACCCCTTCTCTAAGCCAAGCGGTAACAGCAGGCGAGGTTAAGAAACTCCCCGTGGTGATGATTGAAACAGGAACTTGTACCGGAGACAGCATATCCCTTGATAATATTTGGACACCCACTTTTTCAGATATCCTCTCCAACATTGTGGATTGGCGCTACGATTGGAGCATGATGCAGGCTCACGGAGATGCTGCCTACCAAGTTCTTAAGGAAACGTATGAAAAGATACCCAATGAATATATTCTCCTTGTCCAGGGATCCATGATCCAACGTGACGATGGTCATTATAATCATGTTGCCTATGAAAACGGCAAACTAATTACGGGGCTGGAACTTGTTCGTCTCCTGGGACTAAAGGCAAAATACGTCGTGGCCATTGGGAGCTGCGCCACGTTCGGCGGCGTGGTTGCCGGTTACCCTAACCCGAGTCGGGCAACTGGTGTACAGAACATTCTTCCCGAACGAAGAGTCATTAACATCTCCGGCTGTCCTGCCCATCCGGATTGGATTATGGGGACCTTACTTCATTTAGCCTTATATGGTGAACCTGAACTTGAAAAGTATGGACGACCTAAACTTTTCTATGGTGAAACCGTCCATAACCGCTGTCCTCGCAGACATGATTATGATCAAGGAATTTTCGCCACTGAAATCGGACAGAAAGAGTGTCTTTTTCGGGTTGGGTGTAAAGGCCCTGTCACCTATGCTGACTGCCCAATTCGTCGTTGGAACGACCGCTTCAATTGGCCGATCGGCTGTAACACGCCCTGTATTGGCTGTACTGAACCCGGTTTCCCAGATTTAATGTCTCCGTTTACCGCTCATTCACCCGACATCCCCTTCCCTGGAGGGACAAAAATTACCACTGACAAAATTGGGCTTGGTGTTTTAGGAGTAACCTCCGTAGCTATTGCAGGACATCTTGTCACTTCTCTATCTAAGGGCCGAATCCAAAGGAATTTGCTTAAGTCTTCTGTCAAAGGTCAGCACCGCACTTCCGTTAAAAAAGTGAAAACCTGCCATCAGTATAGGCTAAAGAAAACAAAAATTGAGGAGTGACCATTCTGGAAAAGAAAACCATATTCCCTATCTCCAGAATCCACAATCCCATGTTATTGGAGGCTTGGCTTGAAGCCGGGGAAATAAAAGACGCCTTTATTTCTGATACACTTTATCGCGGGTTCGAACAAATTTTAATCGGACGTTCCGCCATGGATATGCCTTACTACACGCAACGCATCTGTGGCATCTGCTCATCTGCCCATGCTATTACAGCAGCACTCGCAGTAGAGCAGGCTTTAGGAATGCATGTCCCTCCCAATGGGCAGTTGATACGCAATATGATTTTGGCGAGTGATTTTATTCAGAACCATATTCGTCACCTGTACCTGTATGCCCTGCCGGATTATTTCCGTGGTCCTGATATTGCCCCATTTATCCCCCATTCAGAATCAGACTTACGTTTATCCGATCAAGAAAATACCACGATGACTGAACACTATTTCAAGGCCATAGATATCTCTCGAGTTGCTCATGCTGCTTTTGCAGTTTTTGGAGGCAAGGCCCCTCATGGTCATGGAATTGTCCCGGGTGGGGCCAGTATGGAAGTTGATGCCGATAGAGTGAACCGTTATCGCGGGTACATAATGGAAATCATCAGCTTTATTGACAATGTCCTGCTTCCGGATGTTACCCTGATTAAGGACCGCTATCCAGAGTACATTGATCTGGGAAAAGGAATCGGGAATTATATGTCGGTTGGAGGTTTTCCAAGCCCTGAAGGAAGTACACTTTTTCCTCAAGGGGTGATCCTGCAAGGAGAACGGGAAAATTTTGCTGAAAAACATGTAACGGAAGATGTTACTTGTGCTTGGTACAAACCCCATGGTCCTCTCCATCCCATGGAAGAGGATACTGTTCCCGACCACAGTCAACCTAAAGGCTATACCTGGGTCAAATCTCCCCGTTACCGCGGTCAGCCTGTAGAAGTAGGCCCTTTAGCGCGGGCTGTAATTGCCAAAGAAGAGGTCATCGGCCAAGGGGCCCTTGCCCGGATATGGGCTCGTGCACTAGAAACTAAAAAGATTACTAAAACCACTCTGGAATGGCTCAATCGACTCGAACCTGGATCGGAAACGTTTGATGGCAGAACCGAGCAAGCTTCCGGAGTTGGGATAGGCCTTCATGAAGCCATGCGTGGCTCCTTAGGGCATTGGCTATCTGTCAAAGAGGGACGAATCGATCACTATCAAATCATAACACCCTCTGCCCTAAACTTCGGTTCACGTGATGAAACTGGCACCCGTAGTGTCGGGGAAACGTCGTTACTTGGACTAAAAATCCGCTCTGAAGACCTTAAGGAGGCGGGTAGGGTTATTCGCTCCTTTGATCCCTGCTTTTCTTGCAGTGTCCATATCATTGACGGCGAAAATTTGTATCCTCTAAAAATTCAAGTCTGACCTGGATTACGAAGGGGATCACCCCCTGATACTTTTAGGATTAATCGTATATTTTTATGAGGGCAAGGTACATTTTTATGAAGCAACCTATCAAAATGAGAGAACCTGTCCTGAAGCAACTCAAACGAGCATCTATCCAGGGAAAGATAGTATTATTTCAACCCCTTGGGGTTAGAGTCTTCCATTGGGGATTCGCTCTTAGTCTAACAGTTGTACTTCTATCCGGCCTAGAGTTACATGAACCGATAAGCTTTATGGCCTTAAATTATAGTAAGGTATTCATCGCTCATCTAGTATTTGCCTGGTTTGCACTCGGATTTGTAGCGATACGTATTGCGGATGCACTCATCCGACGGGATCATTCTTTAATCCCAAAAATTCAGGACTTTAAGCATTTCCCTAAACTCATGGCTTATTATTTCTTTCTTCGTTCTGATCCCCCGCCAAGCAGAAAATATAATTGTGGACAACTTTTGATCTATTCCTCGTGGATCCTGCTCTTTCTGTGTGCCAGTCTCCTCGGTTTAGCTTCTTATTGGCAAGGGCAGCATCTAATTTGGGTTTGGCGTTTGGTAGGCGGTTTTCAAGTCCTTCGTTGGATAAAATTTACCATTAGCATTTATTTTCTGGCCACGATCCCGCTCCACATTTATCTAAGTCTTACTGAAGATATCAGTCGACTTCAGGCTATGATCACTGGGTACGAACGGAAGCCCCCGCCCAATAACAGTTAGTTAAATTTTCCTCTCATAATATGATACCTTTTAGTTTAAGATTGGGTATAATGGAGGGTAGAGTTTATACACGGAAGGGACGATATGTTTTGGCATTACATATTCATTTTGTCGGAATAAAGGGTACCGGGATGAGTGCTTTAGCTCAAATCAGCGCTCAAATTGAAGGTGCGACCATTTCAGGGTCTGATGTCGAAGAAAGTTTTTATACAGACAGTGTCCTGAAACGTGCCCAAATTCCCGTTTTGAGTTTCTCACCTAGCAACGTCGAAAACGCAGACTTAGTAGTCACCTCTGCAGCCTATACAAATCAACATCCAGAGATTTCTCGAGCGCTGGAGCTAAATATCCCGGTATTGACTTACCCCCAATATCTCGGGCGTTTATTATCCAAAAAACGCGGTATTTCCGTTACCGGGACTCATGGCAAAACCACGACGACCGCCATGATCGGTCTCGTCATGCTCCAAGCTAAATTTGATCCAACCATCGTTGTTGGCAGCGACGTCCCTAGCATTGGTGGCAACGCTCATTCTGGAAAAGGGGAGTTTTTTTTAGCCGAGTCCTGTGAATATCGGCGTCATTTTCTTAATTACTCTCCGGAGCATCTGATTATTGCTAACATCGAATTTGACCACCCCGATTATTTTAATGACCTTGAAGATGTTATTTCAGCATTTGCTGAGCTAGCAAAGAAGGTACCTGAGCACGGGCATATTTACATTTGGGCTGAAGACCCGAACCGGGAATCCATTATCGGATGCGCGCCAATTACGACCTTTGGCCTCTCAGAGTCTGCAGATGTTCGGGCAACAGAGATCCTCTTCAAAGACGAAAGAAGTTCTATGAAAATAATGCTTAAAGGGCAATATGTCGGGGATCTAGATCTGTACATCCCGGGAAGACATAACATTATCAATGCTTTGGCCACGATTGCTTTATGCCATGAGATCGGTATCCCCATTGAACAAATCTTAGCTAGTCTGAGCCTATTCAGTGGAACGAAACGTCGCTTTGAACATATAGGCAGTAACAAAAATGGTGCCTTGATCGTCGATGACTATGCACACCATCCGACGGAAATCCGTACTACTTTGGAAGGAGCCCGACTCTCCTTCCCAGATCGTCGCATCCGCGCTATCTTCCAGCCCCATACCTTTAGCCGAACAGAAAAACTCTTACTAGAATTCTCCCAAGCTTTTCAAGGCGCTGATGAAGTTGTTGTCGCTGACATTTTTTCCTCCGCCCGTGAACAGGGGCATCACACCGTCTCTGCCGTAACTTTAGCTAAGTTAATCCAGCAGCAGGGAATTCAAGCCAGCTACATTGGAACGTTGGATGAAATTAAAGTTTATCTTGCCCAAACAATCGCACCCGATGATCTCGTCCTTACTTTAGGAGCAGGGGATATCTATAAAGTCGGGTTAGGAATTGTCAGTTAATTCTTCTTTATATCTAAAGGAAAAAGGGTTAGCCATCTATAGTGGCTAACCCTTTTTCCTTTGGTATGAACTGTCGCATTCCTTCGAGGATCTCCTTCCAGCTTTGACAGCGTATTATGCCCTTAGGGAGCTGCTTCTCTTGGTTATAACTGGTATTCAGCAATAATACTGGTACTCCGCTTTCTGCAATTGCTTTAGCATTTACTTGATAATCCTCGATAAAGACTTCGATGCCCCATTGTTTAATTAAATGCACTTTACTTTTAAACCCCGAGAAAAGAACGTGTTCGTGAGGAATTTTGTACATCGTAAGCCACCGCACTGTGAGTTCTTTCTCTTCAGGAGTTCGTGCTGTAACATAGATCACTTCATGTCCTTCCCTGAGAAGGGTTTCAATCCCTTCTTTAGCTCCAACCACAGGTTTGGGCATCATGAACAAACGTTCCACATTACCCACAAAGAAGTTGTTCATATCATCTCTAGGAACATCAAAAACTAGATGCATATCATAATTACTTATAACTGAAATGTTTTTTCCATAGTGCCGATTCAATTCCTGTAACCAAACCGGATAACTATCGGAAATGACACCGTCAATATCTACACCAATACGCACGTTAGTCCAACCTCTCTAGTTTAGGGAGCTCAAGACTAGGAGGAAGTTGGCGTTTATGTTCACTCCGAAGATGTAAGGTTTCGATGCGTTCTTGTACCTCAGGAGCGACTTCTTCCCCCAGTAAGTAACGATCAATCAAATCATAGGTTAACCCCATTTCTGATTCGTCCGTTTGTCCGGGCCAAAGTCCTGCCGTAGGTACTCGGGTAGCAATATTTACGGGGAGGCCCAACATCCTCGCCCAAGCGCGTACCTCCGTTTTTGTGAGCGAGCTAATCGGCAAAATATCCACACCGCCGTCACCATATTTCGTAAAATACCCGGTATAACTCTCAGGAGCATTGTCTGTCCCTACCACAAGGTAATTCAGGGCATTGGCCACGGCATACAGGGTGGACATTCGTAAACGGGCTTTCAAATTTCCTTGGCTTAATTTTTCCCCCACTAACTTGAGACCTTGATTTTCCAGACCTCTCTTAACAAGTTGAGCTATCTGAGTATGCACCTCGCTGAGATCCACTTCTAAAGGTCTTAAATCAAAGCCTTCCGCCACCCAAAAGGCGTCTTCTTTATCATCTGGATTAGAATGACTGGGCATAACCACTGCGATACAATTATCCGGAAATGCTTGTTGACAAAGCCCTGCAACCACGGCGGAGTCAACCCCCCCGGATATTCCCACCACTACGCCCTCCGCTTTTGCCTCCGTGACCTTTTCACGCAACCAGTCCACCGCTTGATTGATGCGAGCTGTTAATTCTTCATCTGTCCACATATTACTCTACCCCCTAATTATGATTATTGGCTTTAAGATCTTTATGGATCGTTAAGAGCAGCTGTTGTTTTAAATCGAAAAGATTGGCTGACAAATCAACAATGTAGCGGTGCGGATTCGTTAATCGTTTTACTTCATCCCAAAAGGTATCCAATTCCTTTCGAGCATAAGTTTGAATATCTTTGAGCTTTGGTAATTCACAAACCCGCTTTCCGCCTCTGAACACAGGAATTAGAAGTTCTCTAGTTCGGAAATTAGTTAATGTTTTTCGTTTCCAAGTCTGAATAGGATCAAAAATTGTCAGAGATTTCTCCGTTGCAAAAACTTCATCATCCAGCGCAATGACATCTGCCAATGCTTTTCCTGCCTGGTCGTAAAAACGTACAATTTTTTTAATTCCTGGGTTTGTGATCTTGGCAATATTTTCAGAGACCTTTAAGCGTGGTTTGAATATACCCTGCTCTCCCTCCGCGGCCAGTTTATAAACCCCGCCTAAAGAAGGGCTATCTTTGGAGGTTATAAGATTTGTCCCTACGCCCCAGGCATCGATTTTTGCCCCTTGGGCACGAATTGCGAAAATGGTTTCCTCGTCTAAATCATTGGACCCTACGATGATCGCACTCTTAAGTCCCGCCTCATCAAGCATGCGCCGAGCTTCTCTCGACAAATACGCTAAATCTCCGCTATCTAAACGTATTCCTTGGAAATGATGCCCTTCTGCTTCCAGTTCAAGCCCTACCTTAATAGCATTGGGGACTCCAGATTCTAGGACGCTGTACGTATCCACCAGCAACAAACAGCTATCTGGAAATGTACGTGCAAAGGCTCGAAATGCCTCCAATTCTGATGGGAAACACTGAATCCAGCTGTGCGCCTGGGTTCCTGAAACGGGAATACCGTACCGTTCTCCTGCCAGGACATTTGACGTCGACTGACATCCCCCAATAAAAGCCGCCCGGGCTCCCAGAATTCCAGCATCCGGTCCCTGCGCTCTCCGCAAACCAAATTCCATGACTGGCCCCCCGTCTGCAGCTGTCACAACCCGTGAGGCTTTAGTAGCGATCAAGCTCTCAAAGTTAATCAGATTCAGAATAGCAGTCTCGAGCAGCTGTGTTTCAAAAATGCGCCCTTTCACTCGAATCAGTGGTTCATACGGGAAAACCGGCGTCCCTTCTGGAACCGCGTCAATGTCCCCCGTAAAATGGAAGTTACGCAGTTCCTCGATAAACTCCTCGTTAAAAAGCTTAAGACTTCTTAAATAGGCCAGATCTTCTTCACTAAAGGTCAGATTTTCAAGATATTCCACGATTTGTTCGAGCCCTGCAGCTAGAACATACCCTCCTTTAAACGGGAGTGTGCGAAAGAAGACATCAAATACGGCTTCCTTAGACCGACATCCGTTGACTAAATAACCCTGCATCATCGTTAATTGATAAAGATCTGTTAACATTGTTAGATTTTCCATTGACAATAGCCTCGCTTCACACTCACACCGTAGATCGTTAAATAGCTCTTAATCTCTAGCATGCAATATCTTGATGAAATCATGCGTGAGAATTTCGACCTCTCTGCCGGTATTTCCTTCTTTTAGTACAAAGTAAAACTTAAAAAGGAAATCCCGCAAGGTTAAAAAGGCCTAAAATGTCGTATTTACAGAAATCCTCCGAAGGGTTATCCACAGGCAAGGTCTGTTTATCCCCGTCTATACCAAGCTTATCCACGTGAAAAACCGACTTATTTTGATATTGTCCACAGAGTTATCCACCTTATGCACAGGTTTTTGATATTTTCAGAGTTCTTCCTGTACGCTGCCGCCCGAATACAAGTCGCACGAACCGTCCCCAACTTGCACCAAGGCACCCTGCCCGCACTAGACGGTGCACATGAAATGTGCCGTCCTCCCAACCTTTCGTTCTCCGACCTCAGCCCAGGATGCAGTGTGACACGAGCGCGACGTCTTTACGTAAGCAGACTAGCAAACTTCCGTTCAAGCGACCCGACTCCAGACTCGGGGCAGCGCACACGATGTGCGCTGCCGCCAATGCGCCATGGCCCCCTCCCGCCATCCTACATGAAGGTTAATACGTGCGAAGACAGTGTCTTCGGGCTCCGGTGACACTCGGCCATTCATGGCCAGCGGATGGCGCTTTTGGCACGATAGTCTCCAGTGGAGAGTATCGCCGAAGCCGCGATCCCAAAAGGAATACTTTCCGGCGTAGGATGAACCCCGCGCCCCAAAGCTGGGAGCTTGAACGGTTAGTTTGCTCTGCGTCGTAAGCACCGAGCGCTGTGTCACACAAGTCCGTCACACAAGTCCTCTTAACTCTTCACGGCTAATTCGAATTCCCTCAGCAACGGTTTCCGGCGATGGGCCCCCTGTAATCTTGCGAGCGCGAACGCAATGCTCAATCCCAATGGAGTTATACAAATCCGCCGCAAAGATTGGGGAGAGCGCTTGATATTCGCTGAGGTCTAACTCTTCCAACCCAATTCCTTTTTTGCTACAGTGTAAAACAATCCGTCCAACTAACTCATGCGCTTCACGGAAAGGTACTCCTTTTTTAGCCATATAGTCAGCAAGATCCGTTGCATTTGTAAATCCGCCTTTTGCTCCATAAGCCATAGTATCCCGATGTACCTCCATGGTTCTTAGCATTGGTTCTACCACCAATAAGCACTTTTGAATCGTATCAACCGCATCAAAAACCTGTTCTTTATCCTCTTGCATATCTTTGTTATAAGCGAGCGGAAGTCCTTTCATAACGGTTAAGAGGGCAACTAAGTCACCATATACACGCCCGGTTTTTCCTCTCACCAATTCTGCCACATCTGGATTTTTCTTTTGAGGCATGATACTTGACCCCGTGGAATATCCATCATCCATAGAGATAAAGCGAAATTCTCCGCTAGACCAAATAACTAGTTCCTCACAAATGCGGCTAAGATGCATCATCAGGATGGATGCGGCTGCTAGAAATTCCAAGGCGAAATCCCGGTCACTCACCCCATCTAAGCTATTTAAGGTCACTCCATCAAATCCTAGTTCCTGGGCCACTTTCTCACGATCAAGTGGAAACGTCGTTCCAGCCATAGCCCCTGATCCGAGTGGGGAGCTATTTAAACGTTTCCGTGTATCTCTGAACCGACCGAGATCACGCAAAAACATTTGCACATAGGCCATTAAATGATGGGCCAATGTAATAGGCTGGGCCTTTTGTAAATGAGTATACCCGGGCATCCAGGTTTCCAGATGCTCTTCCGCTAAATGAAGAAGCGTTTGCAGCAACTGCTCCACTAAGTTCATAGTTTGGTCAATCTCTTCCCTCAAATATAACCTTAGATCCAAGGCGACTTGGTCATTCCGGCTGCGACCGGTATGTATTTTTTTCCCCACCGCCCCAATTCGCTCAGTTAAAAGCTTCTCGACATTCATATGAATATCTTCTGCGCCAATCTCAAACTCCACATTCCCTGCTTGGATATCTACTAAAATCCCGTCTAGTCCTTCAATCAGGTATTTTGCTTCGTCTTCGGAGATAACCCCAACACTACCGAGCATTCTTGCATGGGCTATACTCCCGAGGATATCTTGTTTGTATAGGCGTTGATCGAAGCGAATAGAGGAATGGAAATCTTCCACCAATGCATCCGTAGTCTTTTCAAAACGTCCGCCCCAGAGTTTCACTAGCATCTTCCTTTCATTGTTACTTTTGTATCATTGTGCGTTTTCTTTGCAACTATACCTTATTATATCTTTGATCAACACTCAAGGCACCCACTTCTAGAAGTGGGTGCTCAATGGCGTTACGGGTTGTGCACTTTCAGCTTTAGCTGGACGACTTCACTAGCCCGACTATCTAAGATCTATGAAGAAAGCGCCGGATGCCGGCGCTAATCTTCGCTTTTACTTACGCAGCCCTGATTGTTTCTCCATTAAGGCTCTTACTTTTAACGGTAACCCAAAGAGATTAATAAATCCGCCTGCATCCTTTTGATCATATACGCCGTCCTCACCAAACGTTGCATAGGCTTCATTGTAAAGAGAATAGGGGGATTTCACACCCGCTGCTGTACAATTTCCCTTGTATAATTTCACTCTTACTGTACCTGTAACGTTTTTCTGGGTCACATTAACAAAGGCATCTAGGGCTTCGCGCAAAGGAGAATACCACACTCCATCATAAACAATTTCTGCATATTTTAAGGCTAATTGTTCTTTATAATGAAGGGTAAGGCGATCAAGCGTAAGATGTTCCAATGCCTGATGGGCCATATAAAGGATCGTTCCGCCCGGTGTCTCATAGACACCGCGTGATTTCATCCCAACAAGGCGGTTTTCAACCATATCGACAATGCCGATTCCGTTTTTTCCACCTATTTCATTGAGGGTTTCTAATAAAGCGACCGGAGCAATCTTCTCACCATTTAAAGTTGTCGGAACCCCTTGTTCAAACCCAAGTTCGAGGTAAGTCGCTTGGTCGGGCGCATCCTCCGGGGAGACACCAAGTAAATAAAGGTCACGTTTGGGTTCATTCCACGGATCCTCCAAATCTCCACCTTCATGGCTTAAGTGCCAAAGATTGCGATCCATACTGTAGGGGCGATCCTTAGTCACGGGGACAGGAATTCCACGTGCTTCGGCATAGTCGATACAATCTTCGCGGGACTTGAGATCCCAAATTCGCCAAGGAGCAATAATCTCCAAGTCAGGATTAAGGGCTTTCACACTCAGTTCAAAGCGAACCTGGTCATTGCCTTTGCCGGTTGCACCATGAGCTATCGCCACAGCGCCTTCTTTCGCGGCGATTTCCACTAAACGACGTGCAATCAGAGGACGGGCAAATGAAGTCCCCAAAAGATAGTTCCCTTCATAAACAGCCCCAGCCTTTAAAGTTGGAAAGATAAACTCGGTAAGAAATTCTTCTCTCAGATCTTCAATATACAGTTTGCTGGCACCACTCTTAGTTGCCTTTTCCTGTAGGGGAGCCAACTCTTCTCCCTGCCCGAGATCCGCTGCCATGGCAATCACGTCATACCCGTATGTTTCTTTAAGCCAGGGGATAATAATGGAGGTATCTAACCCACCGGAATATGCTAATACAACTTTTTTCATATTTGATCTCCCTTTTTGCCTTGATTGATGTTAGTCGTGTTAATCTATTGATTATAGTATACATCTATCCTAAAAACTATTTGCTTAGAATCTACCGTTTAGCCTAGATAACTAACGCCATAACCGCCTTTTGAGCGTGTAAACGGTTTTCTGCTTCGTCAAAGACGACAGACTGAGTCCCTTCAATTACATCATCCGTAATTTCTTCGCCACGATGGGCCGGAAGGCAATGCATGACGATGGCAGATTTGTCCGCTTGTTTCAGCACGTCTGCGTTGATCTGATACCCTTCAAAAGCCGCCATACGCAACTTTGCCTCTTCTTCTTGACCCATACTGGCCCAAACATCCGTATAAAGCACGTCGGCACCTTGAACGGCCTCTAAAGGATTATCGATCACTTCCACACTCCCGCCGTTTTCCTTGGCATCCGCTTGGGCCATGGCCACAACCAAAGGATCCGGCTTATAGCCCGGAGGAGAAGCGATAACGACCTGCAATCCCATCTTCGCTCCACCAATCATCAACGAATGGGCCATGTTGTTCCCATCGCCAATGAAGGCTAGCTTCAAACCGGCTAAACGTCCTTTATGTTCCTGAATCGTCATGAGATCTGCCAGAACCTGACAGGGATGAAGCAGGTCAGTTAGTCCATTAATAATTGGAATTGTGGCGAACTTAGCCAAATCTAGGACTTCCTGATGACTAAAGGTCCGAATCATGATACCGTCGACCATCCGGGAAAGAGTACGCGCCGTATCAGCGATCGTTTCCCCTCTTCCCAATTGGATATCCCGTCCACTCAGAAAAAGTGCATGCCCCCCAAGTTGGTACATCCCTACTTCGAAAGAAACCCGGGTTCGTGTAGAAGACTTCGTAAAAATCATCCCCAAGGTCTTGCCTTGCAGACTTGTATGAGGGCGTCCAGCTTTTTGTTCTGCTTTAAGCTCTTTCGCTACATCTAAAACGCAACTTAATTCATCTTGTGAAAAATCATGAAGCGATATAAAGTCCCGTCCCTTAAATATAGATCGGTCAATTATTTTCATTCGTCACCCATCCTCTCTTTATGTATTATTATACTTTTATATGTATAATAATACAATACTAAAAATGATTATTTACAGTATACAATGGTACAGAACTACCTTCAAGCCACCTTCTTTAGAAGTCCGTTCAAGATTTAAGATGAAAGTAAAGCGACAATTTGGTACAATATAACTTAAAGCCAGTATTTGAAGGCAGTTAGGGAGGAACACACATGACCTGGTCCGAACGTATAAAATTAGCTTGGACGACATTTAAGAGAGAAGCTCTCCCCTTGTATGGCTGGACCCTCATTTTCACAGGGGTCGGTGTTGTTCTTATCGTTGCCATGGTTATAGGGGTTTTGGCCCAAATTCGGCAATCAGGATGGGCTTTTCCCCGCACTTATGGCGGATCTTTTTCACCCGGGATGCCTGTCCCGGGGATACCTCCAACCCCAGGCTTGAATCCCTACGCGGGCCCGTTCGGATCGCCAAATGAGGGTCTCTTCGGTGCCTTCAGTGGACCATTAAATAATTTTTCTCATCTTCTATCGGTTGCCAGCAGCTTAGCGGGAACTTTTTTGTTGATCCTTATTGTTGGGTGGTTAATCGGATCTGCATTTTATACCGGGCTATTCAATTTGACCGCTAAGGCTTATCATGAAAATGTTTCCTTCAAAGATTTTCGATTTACAGGTTTTTCCCGTATCCTCGGCTGGCAGGGCTTTCTCCTATTGATCAAAGTGTTCCTTACGATCATCGGGCTGATTGGCGCCCTTTCTTTGAGTCACTCTCGTGGTGCGCTCGTGGCTTTCTTGATACTATACGCCCTCTTTATTACTGCTGCTGTACTATTTGCTTTACCCTGGCTTTTTACGTCCACCATTTACCTCCTAGTTCACAGGAAAGAAGGGTTTTGGGATACTCTTAAAGGCAGTTGGAAATTCTTCCAAAGACACATGGGAGTACTTTGGGGATACATAGGAACCGTTATTTTAATTGAGGCAGGACTACAAATTCTCAGCCGAATTTCAGCAGGACTCACAGGAATAGCTACCCTCGTTGTTAGCCCCTTTATCGCAGTCTTAGCGATTGTTTGGGTACTGTCTCTGGAAGACGACGAATCTCCTGCCTATGACATTCCTTTAGCAATCCCACCCTGCGATCCTCCACAGACCAATCTCAATCCCGATACTGAAACTCCCACCGAAAACCCTCACATTTCTGAGGCTGACAATCTGACCTCTACTACCCCATCCACTGACCAACCTATCTCTCTCAAAAAACCAGTTGATTTGTCAAAAGACAAGCCCCACTTCTGCCCTTCCTGCGGGAAGAAGAATACAGGCACGGCCTACTGCCCTCAATGTGGGACAAAACTCGATAATCCAATGTAATAAAAACTCCCACTTGACAAATTAAACTGTCGAGTAGGAGTTTTTATTTCCCTTCCAAAAACCAGAGGGTCCTTCTTCACTTAATAGATTTTAATTTAACTATATCACTCCAATTATTGGCAGTAATCAATTCAACTGCAGATAACTCCTTACGTATAGCTATCACTTCGCCTTTTGTTTCAGCTATATCGATCATCATTTTATCATGCTCAGCTTTATTAACCTGAGCGAGATGTTCCAATGCCTTTAATATTTGTGTATTTTCATTAACTTGACTTGATACAGTACTTAGTTGACTTGTTACAGTATCGACTCGGTCCGTTAGCGTACCAACTTGGTTTGATATCGTATCAGCTCTGCTCGTTAGCGTACCAATTTGGTCTGATATCGTATCGACTCTGCTCGTTAGCGTACCAATTTGGTCTGATATCGTATCGACTCTGCTCGTTAGCGTACCAACTTGATCTGATATCGTATCGACTCGGCCCGTCAAAATATCTACCTGGCCTGTTAGCGTACCAATTTGGCTCGCTATAGTATTAACTTGGTCCGTTAAGGCGTCAAATTTACGATTAGAATCTTCTCTTAAGCCTTCTATAGCCTTAAGTATTTTGTTTTCCATTCGTTCGCCTTCTTTCAATCCCATAATAATACTATTATAGCATAGCCGGTCCTGGATATCATTGCCCTTTTTCCTCTTCACCTTAGCGTCAGCGAATAGCAATGCAGCGTGTCGATCACGATAGTCTCCAGTGACGATAGTCTCCAGTGGAGACTATCGCCGAAAGCGCACTGCCCTTAACGAATACTATCGCGCTGAGGATTAGTATCGCCGAAGCCGTGATCCCAAAAGGAATACTTACCGGCGTAGGAAGCTAAGACACTTCCTCCTTACATCCTCTCCCCTACAACGCCAAATACTCCTGTAATGAGAGAACTTCTGGCGTAGTCTGACTCCGTATTTCTTGTAACGCCCGTACCACCGCTTTCGCTGTATCCATGGACGTAAAGCAAGGAACTCCATGTTCGGCCGCTAACCTGCGCAACAGATAGCCCGTCCGTTCAGGTGCTTTTCCTTTGGTAGGAGTACTAAGTATAAAGACAAATTCTCGTTGCCGAACAGCCTCCCTAAGAGCCTCGCTAGATTCACTCACCTCTTCAACTTTTACTCCACAGAGTGCCAAGGCCTTGG
The DNA here is from genome assembly GCA_031292075.1 of Desulfosporosinus sp. Taxonomy (GTDB): domain Bacteria; phylum Bacillota; class Desulfitobacteriia; order Desulfitobacteriales; family Desulfitobacteriaceae; genus Desulfosporosinus. Next base: position 9,042 of record JARLHW010000269.1, on the reverse strand, counting down.
CTGTATCTCCTGTTCCTTTGACGCCAAACCCCAGCTGAGCCAATTGCAAAGCTAAAGTAATTGCCTCTGGACGATCCTTTTCTGCCACAGATACTAAAATATTCCCCTCGTTTGGAAGCGGAATTCGGGAAGCCGCAAAGGCTTTGGCTAAAGCGTGCCCAAATTGAGTGTCCATACCTAAGACCTCACCCGTTGATTTCATTTCAGGCCCCAGTGATGTTTCGACTTTGGTCAATTTTTCAAAGGAAAAGACTGGAGCTTTAACTACCACAAACGGTACTTCAGGAGCAAGGCCCTGCTCATATCCCATATCCTTCAATGTTTTCCCAAGGGAAACTTGAACCGCCAGGTTAACTAAGGGGATCCCTGTGACTTTAGAAAGAATCGGCACGGTACGACTCGCCCTTGGGTTCACTTCAAGCACATATACCTTGCCCCGGACGACAACGAATTGAATATTTATAAGTCCCCTGATGCCGAGTCCTTCTGCTAAGCGACAAGTGAAATCCTGAATCTGATCAATGTCAGCGGGCGTTAAACTTTGGGGCGGATATACCGCCAAACTATCCCCTGAGTGAACTCCCGCACGTTCGATATGCTCCATAATACCTGCTATCACCGTGGTTTCTCCGTCTGAGACCGCATCAATTTCGACTTCTTTGCCTTCTAAATACCTATCTACCAAGATCGGATGTTCGGGAGATAGGTGGATAGCCCGCCTTAGGTAGTCTTCAAGTTCATTAATATTCTCTACGACTTGCATGGCCCGTCCTCCGATGACGTAGGAAGGACGAACGATAACAGGAAATTCAAGTTCCTCGGCAATTTCTTTAGCCTGCTCGACAGCAGTAACGCTTCGCCCTTCAGATTGGGGAATTCCTAAATCCCTTAACAGCTGAGCAAAGCGTTCCCTATCTTCTGCCATATCAATCGCGTCGACCTGTGTCCCCAATATTCGAATTCCGGCGCGATTCAGCGGGCCTGCCAGATTAATGGCTGTTTGTCCCCCAAATTGAACTAAAACTCCATCCGCTTTTTCCTTATTCAAGACATGCAGTACATCTTCTAAGGTCAACGGCTCAAAATATAGTTTGTCTGCGGTATCAAAATCCGTCGATACAGTTTCTGGATTATTGTTGACCATAATCGACTCCACGCCCATTTCTTGTAATGCCGAGAGTGCATGGACTGAGCAATAATCGAACTCGATCCCTTGCCCGATCCGGATAGGTCCAGAACCTAAGACAAGGACTTTAGAGCCAGAACTTATTGAAACCTCATCCTCTGTTTCATAGCTGGAATAGTAATAAGGCGTTGATGAAGCAAACTCTGCTGCACAGGTATCCACGGTCTTATAAACCGGAACAATTCCATCGGCCAAGCGCATAGTACGAACCGTTTCTTCCGAGCGACCTGTAAGCTTGGCAACTGCTAAGTCAGAGAATCCTTGGACTTTTGCAAAATGCAATAACTCAGTCGTTAACGGCTCATTTTGCAACCTTTGTTCAAGGAGGACGAGATCTTTGATCTTATACAAGTAAAAGGGATCTATCTGGGTAAGCATCTGGACTTCTAGAATAGTCCAATCCCGACGAAATGCTTCTGCAATCGCAAAAAACCGTTCATGATCGGTGATCGCTAACTTGTCTTCGATCTCCATCTCGGTCCAACCCCCTGACGCTGCAATTCGAAGGCCTACACTTCCGATTTCCAGTGAACGTGCAGCTTTCAACAAGGCGGCTTCCAGGGTTCGTTCCATCGCCATCACCTCTCCGGTCGCTTTCATTTGCGTGCCAAGACGATGATCAGCAGCAGGAAACTTATCGAAAGGCCAACGAGGGAACTTAACAACTACATAGTCGAGGGCCGGTTCAAAACAGGCACTGGTATTCCCCGTCACCGGGTTTGTCAACTCTGGAAGAGTAAATCCCACAGACAGCAACGCCGCCATTTTAGCAATTGGATATCCGGTCGCTTTCGAAGCGAGCGCACTGGAGCGACTTACCCGCGGATTGACTTCAATCACAACATATTCCCGGCTCAGAGGATTCAGGGCAAATTGAACATTACAGCCACCGTTGACCCCCAAGGCTCGAATAATCTTTAATGATGATGCCCGAAGCATCTGATATTCAACATCGCTCAACGTTTGTGATGGTGCCACCACAATACTATCCCCAGTATGAATTCCTACTGGGTCAATATTCTCCATATTGCAAATCGTAATACAGTTATCAGCGTCATCTCGCATGACTTCATACTCAATTTCTTTCCAACCTGCCACACTCCGCTCCACAAGGCATTGTCCAATCGGGCTGGCCTGCAAACCTCTTTGCAAAGTTTCTTCCAATTCTTTGGCGTTTTTAACAATTCCTCCGCCCGTCCCTCCCAGCGTATAAGCCGGGCGAATGATCAGCGGAAACCCCTGACTTTCAGCGAACTTCTGCCCCTCTTCTAGGGTTGTCACGATCTCACTTCGGGCTACCGGTTCCCCTAGCGAGAGCATTGTTTCCTTGAACGCGTCGCGATCTTCTGCTTTGTAAATCGTTTCAGCATCACAGCCAATCAGATCCACGTCATAGCGCTTTAGGACCCCGCTGCGCACAAGTTCCATCGCCAGGTTAAGCCCCGTTTGGCCACCAAGAGTGGGCAGCAGAGCATCCGGACGTTCTTTGCTGATAATCCCCTCTAAATACTCAGGTAACAAAGGTTCAATATAGGTGATATCTGCTGTTTTCACATCCGTCATGATCGTTGCTGGATTGCTGTTAACCAGAACAACTTCTACACCTACCTCGCGAAGAGCCTTGCACGCTTGGGTTCCGGCATAATCAAATTCTGCAGCTTGCCCAATTACAATCGGCCCAGACCCGATGACCAAAACCTTTTTCCACGCCGGGTTAAGAGGCATCATTAGCCCTCCATTCCTGCATTAATTGCGCAAACTCATCAAACAGATAAAGGGATTCGCTCGGTCCAGGTCCGGCTTCCGGATGGTATTGCACCGAAAAAACAGGCAAATCCCGATGTTTAACCCCTTCTACGCTTTGATCGTTGAGGTTGCGGTGGGTTACCTGCAAGGGAGTCTGTTCTAAGCTTTCTTCGGCGATAGCATACCCGTGATTCTGAGAAGTAATTGTCACTTTCTTCGATAAAAGATCTTGGACGGGTTGATTTCCACCCCGATGCCCGAACTTCATTTTATAAGTGTCCCCACCTAAAGCAAGTGACAAAAGTTGATGCCCTAGGCAAATGCCGAATATGGGGCGTTGGCCTATAAGTCCTCGAATCGTTTCGATTCCCACGCCTACCTCCTTGGGATCTCCGGGTCCATTGGACAGAAAGACGCCATCCGGATGCAGAGCTAAGATCTGCTCCGCAGAGGTGGAATGCGGAACTACCGTCAGACGAAACCCGCTCTCTTGCATCGCCTGCAAAATATTACTCTTAATTCCAAAATCAATGACCACGACATGAAATAAATCTTTCACGGTTTGGGTAGAGGATAAGGAGTAGATTTCCGGAGTACTGACCTTAGCCACAACATCTGCCGGTACCAACCAGTCTTTCAACTTCGGAATCAAGTCATTGAGCTGCTCAAGCTCGGTTGTAATGACCCCGCGTAAAACTCCATGCTCCCTAATAATCCGCGTCAAAGCGCGAGTATCAATCCCTTTAATTCCCACGACCCCGGACTGAGCCAACGTCCTGGAAAGGTTTTTTTCCATCTGCCAATGACTCGGATTACGTGCGGATTCTTTCACGATGAACCCCTGAACCTGAACCTTTTCCGATTGGTCATCCTGCCTATTTATCCCATAATTTCCGATGAGCGGATACGTCATACATACCATTTGTCCTGCATAAGAGGGATCAGTCAGTACCTCTTGATAGCCTGTCATACCAGTGTTGAAAACCACTTCTCCGAAGGCCTCACCTGTTGCCCCAAAGGACTCTCCCATTAAAAATTTGCCAGTCTCAAGTACGAGTGCTGCTTTCATTTCATCCCTCCTCGGGAAAAATCCTTATTCATCTTTAACGTCCCCTATTATCTCTAAAAATTAGTTCCTAACTCCCAGCCATCTAGTCTCCGACTTCCTGATTCTGATCTCTGATTTCTGCATCTGCCCTCTGACTTTAGGATTATTTCCAAAGTTTCTGGAAAACTTCATCCAAGATTTCCAAAGCCTTATCTATTTCCGGTTTCTCGACAATAAGTGGAGGAAGAAAGCGCAAGATCTTGCCGCCGACGCAGTTAATTAGAAGTCCGTTTTGTCGACAAACTTCTACAATTTCAGGCCCTAACTTGGCAACAGGCCACCCTAAGATAAACCCTTGTCCCCGGACGGGATCCCCAGTCTGATACTTACTCGCCAGTTGTTCAAGTCCTTTTTGGAAATATTCAGAGCGTTCTTGGACTCCTTCCAAAAATCCTCCTTCGAGCATTATATCTAGGACAGCGCACCCCGCCGCAGTAGCTAATGGGTTTCCGCCGAAGGTTGAAGCATGATCACCTGGCTGAAAAGCCTTTGCTACTTCATCGGTAGCGAGCATTGCCCCAATTGGCACCCCGCCGCCCAAAGCTTTTGCTAGGGTCATGATGTCAGGTGCTACACCACTCCACTCATAGGCAAAGAGTTTTCCGGTCCGGCCAACACCGCACTGCACTTCATCAAAAATCAACAACGCCCCAAATTGATCACACAAGGCACGCGCTCCTTGTAAAAACTCGTTGGAAGCCGGAAGCACTCCCCCTTCCCCCTGAATAGGCTCAATGAAGACTGCAGCCGTATTTTGATTAACTTTAGCCTTTAGGCTCTCAAGATCGTTCAATTTTGCATAAGAGAACCCTACTGGAAGTGGATCAAACCCTTCTTGATATTTTGTCTGTCCTGTGAGCGTGAGGGTTGCCAAAGTCCGTCCGTGGAACGAATTCTCCAGGGCCACGACCTCATATTTCTGCGCTCCAAAGTTTTTCTTAGCATATTTTCGTGCCAGTTTGAAAGCGGCTTCATTCGCCTCTGCTCCGCTGTTGCAAAAAAAGACCTTATCCGCAAAGGAGTGCTTCACTAGACGCTCTGCTAGAGCAACTTGGTTAGGAATCCAATACAAATTTGAAGTGTGCAAAATTTCTTGAGCCTGCTCTTGAATGGCACGGACGATGGCTGGGTGACTATGCCCCAGCGAGTTGACCGCTAGCCCCGTCAGAAAATCCAAATAACGCTTTTTTTCTGTATCCCAAACCCAGGCCCCGTCCCCTTTGACGATTGTCATGGGTAGGCGGCCATAGGTATTCATCACCACGTTTTTTCCGCGCTCGATAATTGACTCGCTTGATAATCCTTCTAATTGTTTCACTGTTCTTCCTCCCATCAAAATCGATATTCGTGGTTCGATATTCGTGGTTCGCCGTTTATCGTTCGAACCACGAACCACGTACAACGAACCACGATTATGCAAACATCGTTCCGATTCCACCATCTGTAAACAGCTCCAGCAAAATTGCGTGGCTCTGGCGTCCGTCTAGGATATGCACACTACCAACGCCACCCTCTAAGGCAGAAACCGCACACTCCACTTTGGGTAGCATTCCACCGTTTAATATTCCTTGCTCCACTAACTGATCGACTTCGCCTCTGGAAATCGTAGAAATGAGAGAATCCGGATCCGTAACATCGCGCAGTATTCCTCGCACATCCGTCAAAAGCAGCAACTTATCTGCCTTCAGCGCCTCAGCTATTTTTCCGGCAGCCGTATCCGCATTAACATTATACGTTTCCCCGTTTTCTCCACTAGCGACTGGTGATATGACGGGGATATATCCCTGTTCCAGTAAAGTGTCCAAAATATCCGGCGTAACACTCTGGATTTCTCCAACATGCCCCAAATCAACGTCTTCCATTTTCCCCTGACTATTGGCCATCTGCATGGGCTTCTTGACCGCTATGAGTAGTTGTGCATCTTTGCCGGATAGCCCTACACCCTTGCCGCCAAAGCGATTGAGAAGAGATACCATTTCAGTGTTCAACTTTCCTAACAAAACCATTTGGGCAATCTCCATAGTTTGCGCATCAGTGACCCTTAAGCCCCGAACAAATTGGCTTTCAATCCCCATTTTCTTCAGCATGGCATTGATCTCCGGTCCACCACCGTGAACCACCACAGGCCGAATCCCCACCGAATGCAAAAGCAGCACATCCATTATGACCGATTCCTTCAAAACTGGATCAATCATGGCATGCCCGCCATATTTAATCACGACGGTCTTGCCTGCAAATTTCTGAATATACGGCAAGGCTTCGACTAAAACTCGAGCTTTGCCTAAGCCCTGTTCCATCGAGGTCATCTTCTACACCTCCCCATCTTAGGTTCGATAACTCCCATTTATGGTGACATACTCATGGGTCAGATCACACCCCCAGGCAGTGGCGTGTTCTTCCCCAAGGTGAAGGTTTAAACGAATCTGTACGTCTTTTAAGCCAAGAATTTCTTTTGCCGTTTCTTCCGAAAACGCTACCCCTTTTCCCGCTCGGGCGACGATTAAATCCCCCAGCAAGATATCCACAAGGCCCGGGTCAAACTCCGCCCCGGCATAGCCTGCTGCCGTAAAGATCCGCCCCCAATTAGCATCTTCTCCGAAGAGTGCGGCTTTTACCAAGCTGGAACCACAAATACTCTTGGCAATTTTTTGGGCATCGTCTTTTGTTTTAGCTCCAGAAACCGTGACTTCCATAAACTTACTGGCGCCCTCCCCATCTCGGGCAATATCTTGCGCCAGTTGAATGCACATCGACTTCACCATCTTCTCAAAGTTAAACAGATCTTCCTCGTTCAGGGTTATTCCTGAGGTTCCATTGGCCAAAAAGAGCACCATATCATTCGTGCTGGTGTCCCCATCGATGGTTACCATATTAAAGCTGTCGTCGACGGCTTCACGTAAGATGCGCTGTAATTCCGCGGAAGGAACGTTCGCATCAGTCGTCAGAAAACCCAACATAGTTCCCATATTGGGATGAATCATTCCAGACCCTTTAGCCATCCCTCCAAGTGTGACCACTCCACCCTGAGAACAAGGAAGTTCACAGGCACGTTCTTTGACAATCGTATCCGTCGTCATAATCGCTAGAGCTGCCCGGTGTGCTCCGTCATCAGGCGCCTCCTTCTGACCACGAATACCCTTAACCACATCTCCAAGGAGCTCCGCACTCGCCTTCCGAATTCCAGTTAAGACTCGATCAAGCGGCATCTCGACCCCGATCACGCCGGTGGAGGCTACAAGAACATCCTCAGCAGGTACAGCCATCAACATGGCTACCACTTGAGCCATTGCCAACGCAGCCTGATCACCTGATTCTCCAACACAAGCATTAGCATTCCCACTATTAATCACAATAGCTTGGGCCAAACCATTCTGCAAATGGCGCTGGGTTAAATAAAGCGGGTGTGCTTTTACCAGGTTTCGAGTATAAACACCAGCTGCTTGCGCTTGAACCTGTGAGAAAACCAACGCTATATCATATTTATTTTCATACTTGATTCCTGCCTGGACGCCGACCGCATAAAATCCCTTAGGGGCCGCTACACCGCCTTCAATCGACTTCCAAACCTCTTCAACATTACCCACGAATTCACACTCTCCTTTTTGATTAGGGCCAAAGGGCTGTTCCTGAAATTCCTTGGCCCTCAGGCCATCCCATCACAAGGTTCATATTTTGAATAGCTTGCCCTGCCGCACCTTTAATCAGATTATCAATTGTTGCGATTAAGACGACATTTCCGGTTCTTTGATCGACCGTTAATTGTAAGAAGGCATTATTACTTCCACTGGCAAATTTCGTCTGGGGCCAAGTCCCCACCGGCAAAACATGGACAAATTCCTCATCCTTATACTGTTCCAGCCAGCACCTGCGCAGATCTTCCTCCGTAACTCCTTGCTGAACCGCAGCATAAATTGTAACCAACATCCCCCGCGTCATAGGAACTAAATGGGGTGTGAAATTTACGGTCAGGGGGTGTCCTGCCGCCCGAGACAGTTCTTGTTCTATTTCCGGGGTATGACGATGACTTGCCACTCCATAAGCTTTGAAATTTTCATTGACCTCAGAATAATGGGTACCTAAAGAGACCCCTCTCCCTGCCCCGGATACACCCGATTTGGCATCAATAATCAAATATCCCGCTTGAAGCAGGTTATTGCGGAGCAAAGGAACTAGTGCCAGTAGAGTCACAGTAGGATAACAACCCGGATTGGCGATTAGGGATTTGCCCCTAATTTGCTCACGATAAAGTTCCGGCAAACCGTATACTGCCTCTTTAAGAAGCTCTGCTGAGGGATGCTTAATCTTATACCATTCCTCGTAAACCTGGGCTGAATTTAGTCGAAAGTCTGCCCCTAGATCAATGACTTTAATATTACGAGATAAGAAAGTACTTGTTCTTGCCGCCGTTAACCCATGCGGCAGAGCACAGAAAAGCACATCCAGATCCGGTACATTTTCATCCTGCAAGATCCCCACATTTTGACCATGCCAATGTGGATAAACTGAATCATAATCCTCTCCGGCTACACTGGACGAAGAGAGATATAAATCCTCTACTTTTTCATGGCGTTGCAATAGCCGCACCAATTCCTGCCCTGCATATCCCGTGGCTCCAAGAACACCGACTTTCATATCTTGTCCCTCCATTGTTCGGATTAATTCTTTTCATAATTATACATTTCTACGCATAAAAATTCAACCTTTTCCAGAAAAAAGTGAGAGTCTCCTCCAAGATATAGGAGACTTGCTTTAAGTTTCAGACTTGATCAAGTTTTAGTTGAAATTAACCAAGAGCTTAGCGGGCCCCATAAAACAAAAACCCCGGCGTTATATGGGGGTAGCAATAAGATAAAAAAAAAATTAAAAATAAAAAATTTTTGACCAAAATAGAGGGGGTGTGTTTGGGGGTTAATTTAAAAATTGTTAAGACGATATATCAGCGCCAAAAATAAGCCCGGGTTTTTGGTTTTTTGGGCCCGCTAAGCTCTTGGTTAATTTCAAC
>JARLHW010000268.1 GCA_031292075.1 Desulfosporosinus sp. | reverse complement strand
GGTCGGAGGTTTGAATATGGAGACTACGGACAGAAGTCAGAATGGACTTCGAATGAATTCGGAGGTGTGGACGTGACGACCCAAATGCCGGTGATTTATGTCATTTCAGATGCACTTGGAGAGACGGCTGAGTTTGTAAGCCGGGCGGCGGCAGCACAATTTGTTGGCGTAAAGACTCGGATTCGTCGGGTTCCCTATGTACGGGATGAAGCGCATCTGGAAGATATTATGGAAGAAGCCCTGGCCGAACAAGCCATTTTAGTTTATACCCTTGTACTTAAAGACCTTCGGGATCATTTGGAGAAAAAAGCGATTGAGAAAGGGCTTATAACTGTCGATATATTGGGTCCGCTGATTGGCGCTCTTACCAACCTAACCGGCATGGAGCCCACCCATACGCCAAATATTATCCATCGGCTGGATGAACAGTATTTCCGTAAAGTAGAGGCAATCGAATTTGCCGTTAAATATGACGACGGCAAAGATTCCCGCGGTGTTCTTTATGCTGACGTTGTGCTCATTGGGGTCTCTAGAACCTCGAAAACCCCACTTTGTATGTACTTAGCCCATAAAGGACTTAAAGCTGCGAATATTCCATTGGTTCCTGAAGTCAATCCTCCCGAGGAACTTTTCAATATTTCTCCGAAAAAAGTGATTGGTTTAATATTACGCCCTGAATTACTCAACCAGATCCGGACGGAACGCCTAAAAACTTTAGGGTTAGGTGCCAGCTCGGATTATGCCAACTTGGAACGCATTATGCGCGAGCTGGAGTATGCGCGGAGTGTCATGAGACGTATAGGCTGTCCTATTATCGACGCCACGGGCAAAGCAGTTGAGGAGACTGCTAGCACCGTGTTAGAAATATTATTTAAGGGGGAGCAAAATGACTAAGAAGTATGTTTACTTATTCCGTGAGGGCAAAGCCTCGATGAAAGACTTGTTGGGGGGAAAAGGCGCTAATTTATGTGAAATGACTAACATCGGCTTGCCGGTACCTCCAGGATTTACCATTACCACTGAGGCTTGTAATGCCTATTACATCAACGGTGAGAATGTTCCCGATGGGACCTGGGATCAAGTCTGGCCTGCTTTGGCTGAGATTGAGACTGCTACGGGTAAACTATTTGGGGATCAGAAAAATCCCCTTCTCGTTTCTGTGAGGTCTGGGGCTAAGTTTTCCATGCCGGGCATGATGGACACCGTTCTCAACTTAGGATTAAATGATAACACCGTGGAAGTTTTGGCAGCGAACACCCAAAATGAGCGGTTTGCTTGGGATTGTTACCGCCGCTTTATCCAAATGTTTGGCGATGTTGTCTTAGAAGTAGAACACTACAATTTTGAACAGATTTTAGAAACTGCTAAAGAGAAACAAGGGGTCCATTATGATTCTGAGCTTTCCGCAGAAAGCCTCAAATGGATGGTTAGTGAGTATAAGAAAAAGATTGAACGTAAAACCGGTAAACCGTTTCCAATGGATCCCAGAACTCAGTTAGAACTGGCAATTTTGGCAGTCTTCCGTTCTTGGAACAATGACCGAGCGACTTTCTATCGTCAAATTAATAACATTCCGCATGACATCGGGACGGCTGTGAACGTACAAGCCATGGTCTTTGGCAATATGGGTAATGACTCAGGAACCGGAGTGGCTTTCACTCGTAGTCCAGCGACCGGAGAAAAAGCTCTCTTCGGCGAATATCTCATGAATGCTCAAGGTGAAGATGTCGTGGCGGGTATCCGGACCCCAAACCCGATTGCTACCTTGGCTCAAGAAAATCCAGCGATCTACAGTCAGTTTGTCGAGATTTGTGCCACCCTAGAGGCTCATTATCACGATATGCAGGACATAGAATTTACCATCGAGCGCGGCAAACTCTTTATGCTCCAAACCCGCAATGGTAAACGTACTGCCTCGGCTGCAATCCGCGTTGCTGTGGAACAGTTCCGTGAGGGTGTAATCACTAAAGAAGAAGCAATCATGCGAATTGAACCGGAACAGTTGGATCACTTGTTACATCGTCGCATGGATACAGATGCCAAGGTTACAGTTTTGGCCAAAGGCCTCCCTGCTTCACCCGGCGCAGCGTCCGGTAAAATTGTCTTTACTGCAGAAGAGGCGGAACGGTTAGGGAATGCAGGAGAGAAAGTGATTCTGGTGCGGACAGAAACTACCCCTGATGATATACGCGGTATTTTGGCTGCTCAGGGGATATTAACGAGTCGTGGCGGTATGACAAGCCATGCGGCCGTTGTTTCCCGTCACATGGGCAAAGCAGCTGTTTGCGGGTGTGATGCCTTAAAGATCGACTATGCCCAAAATTTATTTGTCATTGACGGAGTAGAGTATCCTCAAGGAACAAGTATCTCGATTGATGGATCAACCGGACGGGTTATTAAGGGAGAAATTGCGATGGTTGATCCGGAACTTAGTGAAGGTTTTAAGGAGATCTTAGGCTGGGCCGATGAATTTGCCAGACTTCATGTCATGGCCAATGCCGATACCCCTACAGAAGCGCTTAAAGCTAGGGATTTCGGAGCGGTCGGGATCGGGTTGACCAGGACCGAGCATATGTTTATGGATCCTGCGCGGATTCCGATTGTTCAAGAGATGATCCTGGCCCAAACTCTTGAAGAGCGCGAAGAATCCCTGGCTAAACTCTTACCAATGCAGGAAGAAGACTTCTACGGCATTTTAAAGGCAATGCAAGGACTTCCGGTGACTATTCGCCTCTTGGATCCTCCGCTTCACGAATTTCTCCCGCACTCAGAGGAGCTGATTGTAGAGATCACGAAACTCAAGATTACCAAGGAGGACCCTGAGGCTCTACGTGAAAAAGAGAACTTATTACGCAAAGTCCGAGGGCTTTCTGAACTTAACCCGATGCTTGGTCACCGTGGTTGCCGTTTAGGTGTGTCCTACCCCGAAATCACAGTTATGCAAGCCCGGGCGATTTTCCAAGCCAGTGCTCGTCTCGTCAAAGAAGGCTACGACATCCATCCGGAAGTCATGATTCCGCTTATCTTTGGGGTAGAGGAATTCCTGATGATGCGTAAGCTGGTGGATGACACCGCTAAAGAAGTTATGCGCGAACAAAGCACTACCCTTCACTATCAAGTCGGAACCATGATCGAGGTACCCCGTGCGGCCCTTGTGGCCGATGAAATCGGAAAAGTAGCAGACTTCTTCTCCTTCGGAACGAATGACCTTACCCAGATGACGATGGGCTTGTCTCGTGACGACGCCCAAGGCACGTTCATTCCAACCTATCTGGAAAAGAAGGTTATTGCTTCTGACCCATTTGTAGTGCTCGATCGCGCTGGGGTTGGCAAGCTTGTGGACATGGCTGTAAAACTCGGCCGAAGCACAAATCCGACTCTCGGCTTAGGGATCTGCGGAGAGCACGGTGGAGAACCTAACTCTGTGGAATTCTGCCACATCGTTGGCCTGGATTATGTCTCTTGCTCCCCGTTCCGTGTCCCGATCGCGCGCTTGGCTGCAGCTCAGGCAGCGATAAAAAACAAGGACCAATCGTAAAGCGAGGTTACGGAATGAGTGAAAACCCTTATTCCAAGGGCGTTTGAGGTAATAGATACTTTGTTTCTTTCTCCCCTTTTGTATATGGTAAAGGAATATACATTATCAGAAGTTAAGGATTTACTATTTATCTCTTATAAGATACACTAATTAATATAATAAATCAGGCAATGACGCCTACAACTAATTTGGTTGTAGGCGTCATTGCTTTAGATCCAAAGGATGGAAGAATTTTGACAATGAACTGCGTATCCATTAAGGGTCTATGCCTTGAATACACGAATCTAACTGTTGCGGATATTGAGGTTTTAGAAGCAATGGCCTTACAAATTCCTTATACTGCTGAAATGACAGGGACAGATGTATTTATTGACGCTCTGTTGAAAGATGGGGTAAATGCCGTGGTGTTGGCATGGGCCTGCCCGGAAAATCAGTCACTTTATGGACATAGTGTTGTGGGTGAATTAGCTTTTGCCACAAGCGAGCCGGCGGTTTATCGAACTTTCCAAACCGGGGAAACTAGTCGGAACGTGCGAGGGGTTAGCCAAGAAGGGATTCCCATAGCCCAGACGGTTGTAGCGATTCGAAACGCAGTTCAAAACGTGATTGGTACTCTGATCATGGAAAGGGATATTTCCGAAGAATTACGGCAAGAAGAGCAGGTAGAGTTTTTGACTCAAACGGCTGAACGTTTGAGTAACACCTTGATGAATTTATCTATGACAGGTTCCCAGTTTGAAGATTGGGTGGGGGACGGAATATTCGTTTTAAATAAGAATTGTAAAATAACCTATGTCAATAAAAAGGCAACTCAGATTTATCATGAATTTCAAGGGCTTGAAGCGTCGGGGCATGATTTTCCGCTTATTATGTTTAATAGTTCTTCGTTAGAAGAGCTTTTAGATTCCTTAAAAAGCCCGACTGAGTTCTGTTTCTTCAATAAAAGTTACTTGTTTCAAGCGTACCCTTTGGTGACTTACGGAGAATTAAGCGGCTGTGTAATATCTTTTCGAGATATTACCGATCTTCGTAAAAAGGAGCAGGAACTAAATGCGCAAAGTACAGTTATTCGAGAAATTCACCATCGTGTCAAGAATAATCTTCAAAATGTTGCGGCCTTGCTTCGCCTTCAAATGCGACGGTCGGATTTAGACGTTGTTAAAGCGGAGTTTTCAGCAAGTATAAACCGAATCATATCTATAGCGATGGTTCATGATGTGTTTGCCAGTCAAAATTCTGATTCAGTTGATCTAAGGGAACTTAGCCAACGTATACTTAATGGTTTGGTAGAAAGCTCCGTATTGCCGAATCAGAGCATTGAGACTCATATTGCAGGACAGACTCTTCTCTTGCCAAGTGCCCAAGCGGTCCCTTTGGCCCTGGTTATTAATGAACTTCTGACAAACAGTTTTAAACATGGGATTCGTTTCTTGGAAATAGGCCAGATTACCATAGACATATTAGAAACACAGGAGAAAATACAAATTTCGGTGAGGAACAATGGACCGGAACCTTCCGAATTCTTTGCTCAAGCACAAAATAGGCGTTTGGGGTTACAGATTGTAGATTCACTAATTGGAGATCAATTGGGCGGAGAATTCCGCATGGAACGCGTTGAAGGTATGACTTGCGCTACGCTTAGCTTTCCTAAATATAATTCGGAGGTATAGTCATGAGTGAACTATCCATCTTGATTGCTGACGATGAGGCCTTAATTCGTCTGGATCTAAAAGAAATATTGCAAGGGGCCGGGCATATAGTCTGCGGTGAAGCAAGCAACGGTGCGAACGCCGTTGAATTAGCCAAATCACTCGCTCCGGATTTGGCAATTCTTGATGTGAAGATGCCAGGTTTAGATGGTCTGGAAGTGGCCAAGATCTTGCAATCCATGAACATTCCTGTGTTATTACTCACAGCCTTTAGCCAACCCAAGTTTATTAACCGGGCCGAAAAAGTCAGTGTCTACGGGTATCTTGTCAAACCGATTACTGAACGAGAACTTTTACCTGCTGTTCAAATAGCCTATGCACGCTGGAGAGAAATGCAAGATATGCGCATGAAATTAAAAAATACTCAGCATGAATTGCATAGTCAAAAACTAATCGCCCAAGCCCGGGCTATCCTTGCAGCTCGTGAGGGAGTGAGTGACTATGAAGCGCATCAAATGCTGATTCATCAAGCTATGGATCTTCGCCTGACGGTCGTGAAGCTTGCAGCTCAAATCGTGAATGAGTCTGGCAAATAGTAAAGGACTTGGTAAATAAAAAAATATATTTCGAATAGTTATTGACAAAATTACAGGAATTATGGATAATAAACACGAATAGTATATCAGCAACACATGAACAGAATTAGTCTGTAAGTGTTGTCTGTTCACAAAGGAATAATGGGCAATAGGGCCCTCCATTACATCCGGAATTTTTAGGATGTGATGGAGGGCTTTTAGATTTTTTATAAAATAGTGGGCAATGTCGCCCTACATCTCATCCGGAATTACCGAGGTGGGATGTAGGGGTTTTTCTTTTTTGGGGGCATTGGGGAGAAGGAATTGTGGGCAAAGGCGCCCTACATTCATCCGGGAGACCGAGATGAATGTAGGGTTTTGACATTTTCAGAGGGGGTAGATTTAGAATTGATTTAAAAATTATATCGAAAGAGGTGATGTAGTAGAGGTTATAAATGGGTTTTATAGATAAACAAAAGATGGTTAAGACCTAAGTTTTTAGTGAGGAGTGAGATATTTTGGGTAAAAAATTGACGCGTGAAGAAATCATGGCAAGAGACGCTCAACGTTTACATGAACTAGGGTATAAACAAGAATTAGCACGTTCGATGAGCGGGTTTACGAATTTCGCGATTTCTTTCACTATTATTTCTGTGTTGGCAGGAACACTTACCCTGTTTGGCTTTGGGCTTAATGTGGCAGGTCCCTCTGCCCTGACCTATGGGTGGCCGATTGTGAGTGTCTTCGCGATTATAGTAGCTGCTGCTATGGCAGAAATTGCCTCGGCCTATCCAACCGCCGGAGGCCTCTATTATTGGGCCTCAAAATTAGGTGGATCAGGTTGGGGTTGGTTTACGGCCTGGTTTAACCTAATCGGTCAAATAGCTGTAACCGCAGGGATTGACTATGGATTAGCGATGTTTGTGGATGCCTTGTTAAATCAATATATACCGGTAATACCGGCGGATGGACAGGCGGGTTCCATTGCCACGTTAGCTATTTTTGCCGTGATTCTGTTACTGCAAGCTTATATTAATTCCAGGGGCATCAATTTAGTATCTTCTTTAAATAACATAAGTGCTTGGTGGCATATTGGCGGAGTTATACTTATTGTAGGGGCGTTGTTGTTTTTTGCTCCTCATCATGCGAATCCTATTGACTTCATGTATCATACTCAGTTCACAGGTTCTGGTTTTCCCTATTGGTATGGTTTCCTTTTGGGATTATTAGTAGCTTCTTATACTTTCACTGGTTTTGATGCTTCTGCTCACGTTTCAGAAGAGACTGAGGGGGCTGAATTAAGCGCACCGCGCGGGATTTTAATGTCAGTAGTGATATCTGCAATCGCCGGCTATCTGCTAATAATTGGACTTTTAGTCGCTATGCCAGATCTAAAGGATACTTTAGGTTCCACTAATCCTGTACTCTTTATCTTGACTACACGCTTAGGGAGTACATTAGGAACACTCATGTTTTTAATTGCAATTGTTGCCCAATTTTTCTGCGGTACGGCTTCGGTGACGTCTAACTCACGTATGATTTTCGCTTTTGCGCGTGACGAGGGAATGCCTGGTTCCAAGCTGTGGTACAGGTTAAACGAACGTCATGTCCCCTTAAATGCTTTATTCTTATCGATTATTTCAGCATTTGTGCTTGCTCTCCCTGCCTTATTCAGTACAGTAGTTTATTCGGCTGTCACCTCGATTGCCGTAATCGGACTCTATATTGCCTACGTTATCCCGGTCTTTTTGAAAAATATCCATAAAGATCGTTTTAAGGTCGGGCCCTGGAATCTGGGTGCTTGGAGTTCACTCATTGGGTGGATAGCGATCATCTGGACAGTCTTTGCGAGTATCCTGTTTGTTCTTCCGGTGTCCTTTCCGATCACTTTGAGTAATTTCAATTTTACGGGAGTTGTTTTATTAGTAGTCTGGGCTTTGCTTATCCCTTGGTATATGATCAGTGTGCGTCATTGGTTCAAAGGACCGAAATCAGCGTTTGACGATGCGGAAGATCTGGATGCCGAAGATCTTGGCATAAATCAGAGAGTTTCGGCATCGAGATAAAGGGCAACAGGGCCCTTCATCGCAGGCGGGTGACCGTGCGGAGATGAAGGGTCTATGTTTTCGATAAGCGTTTCAAAAGCCAGACCCATGCGGTGTCTAGTGTGGGTAATTAAATAAACTTGATGCCTAAGGGATATTCATCGAGAGGAGATTAAAGAAATAATCATGGGAAAAGAGATGACCTTAGTCAGTGTTGGGATAGACGTCGGTACTACAACGACACAATTGGTTATTTCACAGCTCACCTTGGTCAATGTAATGCCAGGCGGTCAAGTACCCAAGGTTGAGATCTGCCGCAAAAGCGTTACTTATCTGGGTAATGTGCACATTACTCCGTTTATAGATCGACAACACGTTGATGGTGCCAAGCTGCGTGCCATGATTGGCAAGGAATATGAAAAGGCTGGGTTAAAGCCCGAGCAGATTGATACGGGCGCCATAATAATTACCGGGGAGACTGCTAAGAAGGAGAATGCTTCGGAAATAGTCCATTCCTTAGCCGATTATGCCGGAGATTTTGTCGTGGCGACGGCCGGCCCGGATCTCGAAAGTGTGATTGCCGGGAAAGGATCTGGAGCAGAGGCGCTGTCCAAGCGTTTAAAGGCCTGTATTGCCAACATCGACATCGGCGGGGGAACTACGAATATTGCCTATTTTGATCGGGGCAAGTGCATTGGTACGGCGTGTATCAATGTTGGCGGCCGCCTTTTTGAAGTTGATCCTTTAACCCAGTGCTTAAACTATATCTCCTCTCCAGGCAAGACGATCATGAAACATTGTTTTCCAAATAACTTCGAGGCGCAAAGCGGAGACGAAATGCTCATGATTTGCAAATGCCTCCGGGATATGGCGAAATGTGTCGAACGGGTCATTTTTCATGAACCTTTACTAGACCAAGACAGACCCCTTGTGATTACCAATACGTTACCGGATGTTTTGCTCGACGGAGTTATTTTTTCCGGAGGAGTGGCTAAATATATTTATTGTTCTGATATCAAAGAATGGTGGATCCATGGGGATGTAGGGCCACTTTTGGCTGAATCGTTCAGAAAAAGCCGAATTTATTCATCGTTTAACGTATATGAGGGAGCGGAGACGCTTCATGCGACGGTGCTAGGAGCGGGAGCGCATACGGTGAATGTATCGGGATCGACGATCATGATAACTAACAATACTCTCCCGCTGCGAAATCTTCCGGTAGTATATCCGGAAACGGAGGAATCGGGAGCATTTTCTTGGCTTAAAGCTGTGGAAAATTACAATAACTCCCTGTACTGTTCGGTTGCCTTAGTTGTTCCGGCTCTGCCCAATACTGACTTTCTGACAATTTGTACCCTGGCCGAATCCTTGGCCCTTGAGCTTCCCTTAATTAAGGGTGAGCCTAAAGTGATAATTGCTCAACAAGATATTGCCCAAGTTTTAGGACAAACGCTGCAGAGACTTATCCCAGGTGTCTCGCTGGTTTGTTTGGATGGAATTGAACTAGCCCTAGGAGATTTTTTGGATATAGCTAAACCATTGCCGGATGAAGATGCTGTACCAGTTATTGTAAAAACCCTAGTGTTCGCTCATTAAGAATTTTCTATCATAGTAGGGAAGTGAAACCATGAATCTAAAGACACGCCTTTTTGGTCAAACCTTTGCTTTCAAAGATGTTAAAGATGTTCTGGCGAAAGCGAATGAAATAAAGTCCGGGGATATTCTTGCCGGGATTGCGGCTGAAGATGCCGCGGAGCGGATCGCAGCGAAACGAGTCTTGTCGGAGCTCACTTTAGAAGAGTTAAGGAAGAACCCCGTCATACCACTTGAGGAGGACGAAGTATCACGCCTTATAGATGCCGATGTTGATGAACCCATCTATCGTACGCTTAAAAACTGGAGTGTTGCAGAGCTTCGGGAGTATATTTTACAGACCGAAACCACTGGATCTCATCTTCACAGGATTAGTCGCGGGCTTACCTCGGAAATAATCGCTGCGGTAGCTAAGCTGATGAGTAATCTGGACTTGATTTTAGGAGCTGCTAAAATCCAAAACCTCGCCCACTGTAATACAACCATTGGGAGTACTGGTTGTTTGGCTTCCCGGCTTCAACCAAATCATCCGACCGACGGGGTGGAGGGGATTTTGGCCAGTTTGCGTGAGGGCTTGTCTTATGGGATTGGGGATGCGGTTATTGGACTTAACCCCGTTGATGACTCAATACCTGCAACCATCCGCAGCTTGGAAATCCTAAATAATTTTGTTGAAGAGTGGAAGATACCGACCCAAATTTGTGTTCTGGCGCATATCTCCACCCAAATGAAGGCCTTACGGAAAGGAGCTCCAGTCCATCTGCTATTTCAATCAATCGCCGGTACGGAAGCGGGGAATACAGCATTTGGAGTGAGCAAAGACATACTTGACGAGGCTTATACCCTTGCTGCAAAAGAAAGTCGGGCAACAGGCCCAAACATTATGTATTTTGAAACAGGACAAGGCTCGGAACTTTCGTCAGAGGCAAACCATGGAGCCGACCAGCTAACCTTGGAGGCGCGCTGTTACGGGTTAGCCCGCCACTATAATCCTTTTTTAGTGAATACTGTTGTTGGCTTTATTGGTCCGGAATACCTCTATGATACACGTCAAGTGACAAGGGCAGGCCTTGAAGACCATTTTATGGGGAAACTCTCCGGTTTGCCTATGGGGGTCGATGCTTGTTACACTAACCACATGAAAGCGGATCAAAATGATATAGAAAATCTGGCGACCCTCTTAACAGCGGCCGGTTGTTCTTATTTTATGGGCATTCCCATGGGGGATGATGTCATGTTGAACTACCAGAGTACAAGCTACCATGACATTGCCACGTTAAGAGAGTTATTTAACCTGCGTCCGTTACCTGAGTTTGAGGTTTGGGCAGAATCAATGGGGATCCTATCAAAGGGTAAGCTTACGGCCCGTGCAGGTGATGCAGCGATTTTCACGAGATAAGAGGGGAAAAAATGAATTTTGAAGAAGAGTGCCAGATCACGGATTTAGCGGAAATCGATTTGCAGCGAGATTTACAAGTGCCAAACTCTGTTAATAAGGGTCTTTATGAGGAGATGAAGCTCTCTACACCTGCTCGAATCGGGGTTTGGCGCTGCGGTCCCCGTCCTCTGACAAATACGCTTCTTCGTTTTCGAGCCGATCATGCCGTGGCGCAAGATTCCGTGCTTGGCGAGGTTCCGGCCGATTTCCCGGAAAAGTATTGTATGGTTGCAGTCCAAAGTCGCTGTAAGTCAAAAGATGAATATCTTACGCGACCGGATTTAGGGAGAAAAATCAACGAGGAAACTAGAGAAATTCTTCGGAAAAGGTGTCAAAAAGGTGCCATGGTTCAAATCATTGTTTCCGATGGACTCTCCAGCAAAGCGGTTGAGGCGAACATTCCCAATCTTCTCCCTGCCTTAACTCAAGGCCTGGAGGGTATGGGCGTGAAACTAGGAACCACAATCTTCGTTCGGTACGGTCGGGTTGCCGTAATGGATATGATCGGTGACGAGCTGAAACCAGAGGTGGCTGTGATTCTGATCGGAGAACGGCCTGGCCTGGGAACCGCCGAAAGCATGAGCGGATATATAGGATACAAACCTAGAATTGGAATGGTTGAAAGTGAGCGAGTTGTGATCAGTAATATTCATAGAGGCGGTATACCTGCGGCAGAAGCAGGAGCTCATCTGGCGAGCTTTATCAAAAAGATTCTTGATGTCCAATCATCGGGTGTGAGACTAGAGTGATAAACAACCTGACGTGCGGGATATCAAGTAGGAATTCTTTATGAGCTCTGGAGACTCCTAAAAGGTATTTTTATTTAATACCCCCTTCACTAAAATGTATTGACCAGCTAATAAAATCAAGTATTGAATTGAGTAATTTATTGATTTTACGTTTGAAAAGGAGGGTGTATAAGAAACTAAGCCATTGAAAAATCCGAACAATGACCAAACCTACTTATCAAAGAATGGAGGCGCTCGGCGCATGCTAGCAAACTCTCTTTTAATCTGAGGTAATCCTTTGGGGTAAAAGAGACTTTGCAGTCCTCAAGCTTTTGGGGGTGATGCTCGTGTCGATGGGATGAAGGGCGAGCATATCCTCGGCCTAGCGCTTCCGGTATCCCTCGCATCACCCTCGGCACTCCCCAGGGTGAATTGCATACGAAATAGTTTAGGATTAAGCTGCTTCTACTTTACGAAGCTTTGCTTTTCTCCAAGTTTGATGATCTTCTGGGTTTCTCATTTAATTGGTGAGGCTTGTAGTATTGCAGAATTTACATGCTTGGATAAAATAGAATTAATTGACTTGATCAATTTCGAGGATGATATCGAAATGCCGAAATGCAGGTTTGGCTTAAAATATTAACCAACCTATACATTCTGATATAGAACTATAAATATAATGAAACAAGATTTTTAGCAGATGTCTTCAAAAGCATAAATAAAACAGGAACATTTTTCGATAGTGTTCAGGCTAATGGGCATGCAACGGAATAAAGTGTTCCATAATGTTGAAAAATGAGATAGGTCCTTTTTGATAGCTGCAGCTCAGGCGCTGTAAGCAACAAGGGGCAATCTAGTAAAGCTTAAAATGTCATGATCTGAACCATAAATACCCAGTGTGCCAAGGGTCTGCTGGCTTTAACAAAATTCAAACAAGGGTATTGTTACTTAACATTTTTAAGAAACAGTACCCTTGTTTTATTCAGTAGTCATGCAGTTATGGAATAATATTCCTAATTAAACAAACTTTAGCTTTCCTTGCTGGCTTTAACTCAAAAGCGCCTCAGCATGGGCATTTACTGGATCAAGGCAGGTTATTTTTTAGAGGGGTGTTGAGATTTTTTCAAACAAACTATATTTCATGAACAGCCAAAGAATGTTTACGCTCTGGCCTTTTTCGTTTTTGTTGGATAATTTTATTCCACTTTAAAGGAAAATGAGGAAATGTGTGGTACATATAAGAAGAAGACAAATCTAGGCGATTTATGAGCGAGGAAAGGTATCAAGTTAACATTTGGAATGCAGAGCATAATTTAAAAAAAATAAAAGGAAGTGATTGTTATGGAACCGTATTTAGGACAAATCAATGCATTCCCGTACTTGTATGAGCCCGCTAATTGGGCCCTGTGTGACGGGAGGGTCTTACAAATTTCCACCAACCAAGCCTTGTACTCCTTGATTGGCACCACCTTCGGCGGCAACGGTATCACCACTTTTAACCTGCCTGATCTGCGCCCCGCTGCCATGGGTTGGGGTGGTGTCAGGTACTTTATCTGCGTGTCCGGCGGTGTGTACCCGAGCAGAGCTTCTTAGTGTTTTAAATTTTCATCAAACTTGGATGGGAGAGTGAAAATTCCATGGATCCATTTATGGGTTTAATTAGATTACTGCCTTATAACTTTACACCTTACGGTTGGATGTCTTGCGAAGGGCAGATCCTTCAAATACCGAATTATAGCGCCCTGTTTGCCCTGATCGGCAACAAATTTGGTGGTAACGGCACCACCACTTTTGCCCTGCCTGATCTGAGGGGCTTCGAACCTCAACCGGGAGTCAGGTACTTCATGGCCACTATGGGTATTTTTCCGTCCAGAAGTTAAGTTCGGTCATGATTTAACGGAGTATTTTACAGGAGGAGGATATTATGGAAACATTTATTGGTGCAATTGAACTGTTCCCTTTCAGTTTCGAGCCCATGGACTGGTTTCTGTGCGACGGGCGGCTGCTTCAGATTTCACAATACAATGTCCTTTATTCAGTGATTGGCAACCAGTTCGGCGGTGACGGCAGCACCAACTTTGCCCTGCCCAACCTGCTGGGGACCGAGCCGATACCGGGCATGAACTTCTATATCGCCATAAACGGCTATTTCCCTGTCAGAAGTTAAAGAAATCGTTGAGATTAGCACGCCCTTTAAATCAAAGTAACGGAAAGGATTGATTACATATGAACAATGTGGCTCTTAACAAGGCCGCCACTTCCAGCAGTTACGTGTCGCCTTTTGCTCCAGGCAAGGCGGTGGACGGCACTCTGACCCCGCTCAGCAGATGGCTGTGCGACAGAGTGTGCACCGAAACGCCCGGCCGGCTTCAGGTGGATTTAGGCGCCCCTTACTGGATTAACCGGTGGATCGTCAAGCATATGGCAACGGTAGGATGGCCGGCTAACTATGTAAATGCGGAATTCTACCTGCAGGGAAGCATGGATAATGCCAATTGGTTTACCATGGATACTATTTCGGACAATACTTTAAGCACTACCGACCGGACGATTGCTCCGATGCAGGCCAGGTATGTCAAATTAAGTGTGACCTCGGGGCTG
Organism: Desulfosporosinus sp.; assembly: GCA_031292075.1. Classification (GTDB taxonomy): domain Bacteria; phylum Bacillota; class Desulfitobacteriia; order Desulfitobacteriales; family Desulfitobacteriaceae; genus Desulfosporosinus. The sequence continues at coordinate 20,607 of JARLHW010000268.1, read as the reverse complement.
AGGTCCAACAAGGGCGTTGCTTCCATCGTCGATCTGCAGATTATTGAATCGGATTACAATCCTTATCTGGTCAATCTAACTATCAGCAGCGGCACCCTGAGCCCTGCTTTCAACCCGAAAGTTTTTCCCTATACTGACCAGGTGGGGAGCGAGGTCGTATCTGTCACGGTTACTCCCACCGCGCAAGCTTCAACGTCGGCAATCAAGGTCAATAATGTGGCTGTAACAAGCGGTCATGCATCCCAACCAATCACCTTACAGGACGGCAACAATTACATCACGGTAGCGGTAACCAACGGACCTATAACCCAGTCGTACACGACAGTTGTTACCAAGCTAAGCGATAGCGGTTATACGTATCTTTCTAATCTAGTCCTTAACGGCCCCAGGGGAACTATAGCAATAGCTCCTTCATTTGACAAAAATATATTTGAATATAATGCATACGCACGGACAGCTGCCAGTGTTACGGTAACCCCTTCAGTGGAAAAACCAGGCTCCACAGTGAAAGTGAACGATGTTGATGTTGTAAGCGGGCAGCCGTCACAAGCAATCAGTCTGAGTCAGGGCAGCAATACCGTAACTATTCAGGTTACACATGAAGGCGGCGGCAGCCCCACTCTTTATAAACTATATGTCACAAAAAGTTAGCTCAACAGTTAATTAAACCATAAAAATTTTTTGCCCATGGAAGATGGCATGCTGCGTCATCTTCCATGGCGCATTTATTCTCCAACCACTCTGAAAGATCTATCATGCTAGTTCCTTTAAAGGAGTGATAAAATGAAGAGATGTTTTTCGAAGACCGCAACGGTGTTATTAACCCTCTCATTTATGCTGATCATTCTGGGTATGTTTAAGATACCCAGAGCCTGGGCTGCCGGCGAACAGTGGACGTCTATCGATGGTAACACTGCAGACGGGTTGAACACAACCGGTACCACGTTGGAAGATTTTCATGGTCCTTCGGCAATTTCGTACAACGGCGACCGGTATATGGCCTGGACTGAGTACACCGATGCTAGTCCGAATTCTCAAAAACTGCGGGTAAAGAAATATAGTAGTGGGAGCTGGAGTGACGCAAGCGGCGTTTTGAATGATGATCCCAGCGGAACCTATTATGGGAATGCCCGGGAACCCGCATTGGTGGTTTTTGACGGGGAATTATATATAATCTGGCAGGAATACACAACTTTTAACAGTTATGATTCTAGCCTAATTCACGTGAAAAAGTACTCAGGCGGTACTACCTGGATTTCATTGGATGATACTAAAAGCTATGATTCGGCTTACCACATAATAACATGTGACAAGAGTGCAAAACCTTGCCTGAATGATATATATGCCGATGCCAAAGATCCCGTGCTGTTTGTTAACAACGGGGTACTTTACGCCGCCTGGGTGGAATTGAACGGGAAATACAATGTGCGCGTCGTTAAATATAACGGCAGCGACACTTCAGATGACAGTTACTGGACCTTGGTGGATGGAAACAGCGTGTGCGGGATAAACATTGATCAGGATAGTAATCATAATGACAGCGCCTACACTCCCAGCTTAGCTTCATATAACAATCAATTGTTCGCGGCCTGGGTTGAGACAATTATTCAAGCAAACAATCACAATTGTGGGTGAAAAAATACGATGCTACCAATGGTACCTGGTCTGCCGCAGACGCTGGAAGCTTAAACTATTCTACTTCAAATAGTGCCAGTAATCCACGTCTGATAAACTATAACGGAACACTCTACTTGGTCTGGGAAGAAGCAACATATAATGATAGCGGATATATGGTTCCGGAAATACGAATGAGAAGGTATGACGGCGGCACCGCATGGTCTTTTGCAGATGGTGGTTCTGCCTCTGGGTTGAACAGGATTAACAATATGGATGCCCATTACCCAGCCTTAACCGTTTCTGACAATAAGCTATTTATATCCTGGGAGGAAGTATATTATGATAGTACTTCAAGCCAATATAGACCACAGATTCGTGTGGCGAATTACGATGGCACAACACGAACTTTTATTGATGGAGATAATTCAACCGGATTAAATTATGATCCAACATATGCCGTAACTAATTCACAATATGCTGACAATTCCTCAATTGCCGTAAATAACGGTAGAATATTTACCGCCTGGCGGGAAAAAGGTAAATTGCGGGTCAAAGCCATAAACCCGCCCGCCTTCGTGGGCGCTACCACCAGCTTAACCGTAGGTCAGAATTCCACTAACAACGACCTTAAAGAGTTGCTGCACGTCAATGACACCGATACCGGCCAGACTTTAATCTGGAGTCAAAGTGCCGCGCCGGCACACGGCACTCTTAGCTTTTCCAGCGCCACTGCGGCCAGCGGCACTGCCGACATCACCCCCGGCGGCACCATTACCTACACACCAACGGAGGGCTATATAGGGTCCGATAGCTTTACCGTGCAGGTCGGCGACGGGACCACAACAGCCATCCGCACTGTCAACGTTACGGTAGCCGCAGCGGACATAACCGCATCAAGCATAACGGGAGTAGTGGCGCCGGTTACAGGCGCGACCCCGATAAGCATGGGAGCGCTGGCAACGACCGATACAACGTATAGCATTACCAGCATCACCTGGCAGAACAGTGATGGAAGCGACGCGACGTTATCCGGCGGCAAATTCGATGCGGGTTCCACTTATCAGGCGCAAATCGCGCTTACCTCTACGGCAGGCAGCAAGTTCCCGGCCGCCGGGCTGACACCAACGGTCGATGCAGGAACGGGTGGCGCGGGGACAGTAGCCGGGGGGGATGTGTCAGGGAACACTCTCACCTTTGTGGTAACCTTCCCGGCGACAGCGCCGCCGGCTCCGACAGATATAAGCGCGGCGGGCGTAAGCGGATTTGTGGCGCCGGCGACCAGCAATGCTCCGCAGGTGAATACAGCATTGACAGCCGGTTCAGCGGGGTACACAGTAAGCGGCCTGAGCTGGTCGCCCAGCGATAATCCCTTCCAGGCGTTGACGGCCTACACAGCCACGGTTACCCTGACCTCAGCCGCAGGTTACGAGTTTCCGGCGGGAGGGATTGCGGTCCCGACTGCGGATGGAGGGGGAAGCATAAGCGCGGGAATAACAAGTGGAAGCGGTACGGGCAACACCTTGACATTTACGGTTCAATTCCCGGCCATACCGCTGGCTACGTACAGCATAAGTATCAATAGCCTGACCGGGGGGAGCATCACAGCCAGTCCAATGTCGGCAACGTCGGGGACGGCCATTAACCTGACCATAACCCCGGACTCCGGAATGCAGATGAAGGTCGGAAGTTTGAAGTATAACGATGGAACAACAGACACTGTTATTACAGGCACGGGCTTCACAATGCCTGCCGCCAATGTCACGGTTTTAGCACAGTTTGAGGCCATACCGGCATCTAAGTACAGCATAAGTATCAATAGCCTGACCGGGGGGAGCATCACAGCCAGCCCAATGTCGGCAACGTCGGGGACGGCCATTAACCTGACCATAACTCCGGACTCCGGAATGCAGTTGAAGGCAGGGACTCTAAAGTATAACGATGGAACAACAGACACTGTTATTACAGGCAGGGGCTTCACGATGCCTGCCGCCAATGTCACGGTTTTAGCACAGTTTGAGGCCATACCGGCATCTAAGTACAGCATAAGTATCAATAGCCTGACCGGGGGGAGCATCACAGCCAGCCCAATGTCGGCAACGTCGGGGACAGCCATTAACCTAACTATAACCCCGGACTCCGGAATGCAGTTAAAGGTCGGAAGTTTGAAGTATAACGATGGAACAACAGACACTGTTATTACAGGCACAGGTTTCACGATGCCTGCCGCCAATGTCACGGTCTCGGCACAGTTTGAGGCCATACCTAATACTACTGGCGGAGGCGGTGGAGGAAGTTCATCAGGAGGCGGAAGCGTATCAGGTGGAGGAACTACAGTTACCGGCGGTGTAATTAACGGGAATGGTACACAGGTTTCCAATGTGACAGCTACAGTAACTGCTGATAGTAATGGGAATTATACAGTTTCCATGAATGCAGCTCAAACTGTAACTCTACAACAACCTAACGGAACTATGAGTTCTTTAAGTGATCTTTCTAAAGTTACTTTTGTATCAGAAGTAGGTTCGTTTGTAACAGTTTCTGCAGATGGAACAATCAATCTGCAGAACTTAGCCAAAGGAACAGACAATAACTTTAATATCACGTATGATTTAGGCAACGGACAGACGATTAGGATTGGAACTATGGAAGTCACAGTTTCTAGTAGTGGGGCTGTTAGTTTAACCTGCACTTTAATCGACCCATATGGAGTCATCATTGATGCAGCAACAGGTAAGCCTATTGTAGGGGCAAATGTCACCTTGTACTATGCCAATACTGATAGAAACAAGACTAATGGTAAAACTCCTGATACCGTGGTAGCATTACCTGGCATTAACGGATTTAAGCCCAACAATAATCAAGATCCGCAGACAAGTGATGTCTCAGGAGCTTATGGCTTCATGGTCTTCCCTACGGCAGATTACTATATCGTTGCCACTAAAGATGGTTACAACAACTATACAAGCCCCACAATCTCTGTAGAACAGGATATCGTCAAGTGGGACTTTAAAATGAGTACAACAACTTCTGGAATACAAAGACTTGCGGGCTTGAGCCGCGTCGATACAGCGCTGGCAATCGCCAAAGCCAACTACACTGGAACACTTTCCAGTGCCATCTTAGCCACAGCAGACAACTACCCGGATGCCTTAGCCGGAAGTGTTTTGGCTTACAAACTCAATGCCCCGATCCTATTGGTTGGAAGGTCGGATGATGACCAAGCAAAAGTGTTGGAGTATATGAAAGCCAACCTAAACCAGACAGGAACCGTCTATATCCTCGGTGGCACGTCGGTTGTCAGCAGTGCTATGGAAGGGAAAATAACAACGAATGGCTTTGCCAACATAATCAGATTAGGTGGAACTGACAGGTATGATACTTCAGCCAAAATAGCGGATCAAGTTAAGGTCAAAACCGGAACACCAATTGTACTGGCCTATGGAGAAAACTATCCAGACGCTCTATCGATTAGCAGTATTGCAGCAGAAATGCAGTACCCCATACTATTAGTTCAAAAAGACGGGCTCAGCAATGTGGTCAAGAATGAGATAGCCGCAATCAAGCCCACCAAAGTCTATATCGTCGGAGGAGAAGGGATCATCAGCAAAAGTGTAGAAAGCCAAGTCGCAGAAGTCACATCATCAGCCAAAGTGAGTATTATAAGAATCGCTGGAAAGGATCGCTATGAAACCTCTCTGGCTGTCGCCCAATACTTCAATTTAAGCGGAAATGTCTGTATAGCCACAGGTAACAACTTCCCGGACGCCCTGGCAGGAAGTGTCTATGCGGCTAATCACAATGCCCCGATTATTCTTGCGGATGGAAGCTTATCCGATCAGGTCATGAATTATCTTAAGGGTAAGAAACAGACCGGAGTGACCCTATTTGGCGGAGAAGCTGTCGTCAGTAAAGACATTGAGCAGCAGCTAGGACAGTTAATGGGGAAATAGAAGGAGTAGACTATCAGTGACAACTTGGAAAATACGTTAACAATTAGATTCACTCCAAGTGATTAGATTCTGACTAATCACTTGGGGTTATTCCGAGGGCTTTGAAATTCTACACATATGTGCCAAAAAGGATGGGTACTGTCTTTTAAATTTTAAAGACAGTACCCTGTTTTAACGAAGAATACATTGATTAAGAAGCTAAATGGAAATTTGACGACCCAACAAAAATCTAAATTAGTGACTTAACATAAACGTAATATGTGGTATTATTATTCGTGAAATAAGTTATTTATACGGTCAGCAGGCTGCTGCCTGAAGAGGTGACGGCTAGAAATAGAAAATAAATCGGGGAGTCTTGAGGGATGTTCTTGCCAGCCTTGAATCTGAAGGATATCTAGGTGAAGCGGGGTTATAATACTTAGAAACAAACAGGTTATTTAAAATGCCTTTATTAAAGGGGAATGAGGTGATTAATCGCAAAAATTTACAAATTTAACGTTTGATGCAATAATAGTACAGAAAAATTAGGAGGCTAAAAGATGTTGAAAAAGCGAATGTTTATGGTCATGTTTTCAATTGTACTTACCTCGATGTTAGTGCTAACGGGTTGCTCAAGTTCTACCCCAAGTCCCACAAAAAGTGCAGACAACAGCAGTGCTGCGACCGTAAAGCATAAAATCGCAATGGTTGCAGATTCATCTATTGCTGACGGCGGATGGACAAGCGCCTGTTATCAAGCTATGCTTGATGCAGCAAAAAAGAATGGTTATGAAACAGCCTACTCAGAAAATGTAAAACAGTCCGACTATGTTTCTGTGTTTAAACAATATGCTGATTTAGGCTATGATTTAATTTTTGCACCTGGAAGCCAATATTCGGACGCAATAAAAGAATTGTCCCCTCAATACCCTAAAACTGGTTTCATTTTGCTTAATGGTGACCTGCAAGGGCTTAAAAATGTAAGCAATGTTATGCCTAATGCGCAACAAATAGGCTACTTAGCAGGAGCGCTGGCAGGGCTTCAGACAAAGACCAATTCTATAGGCTTTATTGGCGGAATGGAGCTTGACACAACAAAAGTTAAACTCGCGGGCTACGAAGCAGCTGCTAAAAAGGTAAATCCAAATGTGTCGGTTACTAACGCTTATGCAGGTACTTTTGATGATTCCGCAAAAGGAAAAGAAATTGCAACCTCTATGGTTTCAACAAAAAATGTTGATGTTATCTTTGGAGATGCAAGTGCGGTCGATGCCGGTGCAAGACAAGGCTTGAAAACAAGTAAGGATCGTTACGCTATTGCGCAGCCTGGAGATTTTCTGAAGGATGACCCCGATACCATAATCAGCAGTATTTGTACCGACAACTCGGCTTTAGTCGATGTTTGTATGAAAGACCTTGCAGCAGGAAAATTTGGAGGCAAAACAGTTTACGGAGATCTTAGCAACAATTGCTTAAGCGTTGGACAGTTTGGCAAAAACTGCCCCAAAGAAGTACAAGCTGCATTTTTGAAAGTAGTGGATCAAATTAAAAACGGAACTTTCTTAAAGTGATTCTAAAAAAGTGTTGCTTTAATGAATTTTTTTGATAATTAGCTAGAAGGTGGCGAAAGAATTTTAGACCCAACCAATTTTCGCCACTTTTTTTATTTTACAATTTTCTTGTCTAACGGACGAAAGGTGGGCTAAATGGCTTGAGTACCTTTTTAAGGATGGAGAATGTTACCAAGTCTTTTGGTAACGTGGTAGCAAATAAGAATATCAACTTAAGCATAGATAAAGGCGAAGTTCATACCCTGCTTGGAGAAAACGGAGCCGGAAAAAGCACCCTGATGAATGTTCTGATTGGGCTCTACCAACCAACAGAAGGCGATATCTACATAGATGACGTTAAAGTAAAAATAGATTCACCGGCCAGAGCTGTAAACTATGGGATAGGAATGGTTCATCAACATTTCATGCTTGTTGAGGACATGACTGTCTTTGAAAACATTATTTTAGGCATTACAAAAGACAGTTCTATTTTTATCAAGTCTGAGTCTATTAAAAAGGAGATCCTTGAGCTTTCCAAATCGTATGGCCTGAATATAAATCTGGATAAAAAAATAGACGACATTTCTATTGGTGAACAACAGCGGGTTGAAATACTTAAGGTGTTATATCGGGGAGCGGAGCTTTTAATTTTAGATGAACCAACAGCCGTTTTAACAGATGAAGAAGTAGAAGGCTTGTTTGAGATCATCAAACGACTGGTTGCTGAAAATAAAACCGTTATTTTCATTTCTCATAAAATGAGGGAAATCATGAAAATCAGTGACCACATCACTGTGTTAAGGGGCGGAGAGGTTGTAACCACTGTTAAAAAAGAGGAAACTGATCCTGACATTTTAGCCTCCCTGATGGTTGGGCGTGAATTTGTTTCGTCAAAGTTTGATAAGCCTGTTGCCCAGGGTGATGTTATGATTTCCTTAAATCATATAGGCTATCACAAAGAAATGAAACACAGTGGTTTAAATAATCTGGTGATGGAAATAAAAAGAGGCGAAGTGTTGGGAATTGCAGGGGTGGATGGCAATGGGCAATCCCAGCTTGCCCAGTTAGTTACGGGTCTGATTATACCCGATGAAGGTGAAGTAATTTTAAAAGCCAAAAAAGTATCGAATTTTGGATCACTTGAATTTATAGTCGCTGGGGTTTCTCATGTGCCGGAGGACCGGAACAAAATGGGTCTTGTCGGTGACATGAGCATCAGCGAAAATTTGGTTTTAAAATCACTTGAGTCCAAGCAGTTTTCTTATCTTAAAGGTTTAAAATTAAAGAAAAAAAATATTAACTCCTATGCCAAGGAACTCGTGAAAAAATATGACATCCGCTGTTCATCTCCTGAACAAGCAGTAAAAAATCTTTCCGGAGGTAATCAGCAAAAGGTGATTGTCGCCAGAGAGCTTGAAGCGAAGCCGGATCTTTTAATTGCTGTACACCCCACACGCGGCTTAGATATCGGAGCCACAAATTTTGTTCACGAATGTATAATCAGTGCTCGTGATTCAGGCTGTGCAGTTTTACTGATCAGTGCCGATTTAGATGAAGTGCTGAAGCTCTCCACACGAATATCTGTGATGTATGAAGGCCGATTAATGGGCTCTTATCCCGGTGATAATCCGCCTATGAAAGAAATTTCTCTTGCTATGGCAGGTAAACAAATTTGAATTGAGGTAGACGATATGCGTTTACAAGAGGCAATTTTTAAAGTGGTTACCCCACTTATCGCGATATTGCTGGCCTTTCTGGTTGGTGGAATAATTATTGTTTCGATTGGAAAAAGTCCGCTGGAAGCCTATTTATTTCTATTTAAAGGGGCTTTCGGCTCAGAGTCGGCCTTGGCCACAACGCTTGTAAAGGCTACGCCGCTTATTTTTACCGGCCTTGCTGCCACCTTTGCCTATCGATGCGGCGTGTTCAACTTAGGTGCTGAAGGGCAATTTATTATGGGTTCAATCGCGAGCATTGTTGTTGCTACAATGTTGCCAAAGGCTGTTGCACTTCCTACCCCGCTGGTTTTTATAACAAGCATGATAGCCGGTATTGTATTCGGTGGCCTTTGGGGTGCGCTGCCGGGCCTGTTGAAAGTATGGCGCGGGTTAAACGAGCTCATTGTCACGATCTTGTTGAATTATGTTGCTACGTTGTTCATGAGCTATTTAGTAAACGGACCGCTGATGGAGGGAGATATACCTCAGACCGCTGCTATTAAAGATCAGCTTAAAATACCTTTGTTATCCAATACCATGCGACTGCATTACGGTTTTTTTGCGGCACTCTTGGTAGCTCTGATTATTTACTATTTCTTGTTTCAAACATCAAAAGGACTTCAACTTCGCTCAGTTGGTTTAAATCAACTGGCTTCCAAAGTTTATGGAATCAATGTCAATCGATTTGTGCTTATTTCTTTTATTATTTCCGGAGCGATAGCAGGCCTGGGAGGCAGTATTGAAGTGCACGGGTATGCCTTTAGACTTATGCCAGGTTATGGCAGTGGCTTTGGTTTTGACGGCGTGGCGATCGCGTTAATCGGCCAGCTTAACCCGATTGGCACCGTAATAGCCGCTTGTTTTTACGCCGCTTTGCGTACGGGAGCCAATATGATGCAAGTGGTTTCAGGAATCCCCACCTCGGTAGTGGCAATTGTTCAAGCGCTGGTTATAATTTTTGTCATAGCAGGCTCGGCCTTAACTAATTTGCCTAGAGTAAAAGCATTTTTCCAAAAAGTCTTTAAGGAAGTGTAAACTATGAATTTTTTACAGGAGTTATTAATTGCTACAGTTCGGATGACAACGCCACTTTTGTTAGTAGCGTTGGGTGAGCTCTATTCAGAAAGAGTGGGTCTTGTTAATATCGGGCTTGACGGTATCATGACCTTTGGGGCTGCTGTTGGTTTTATTGTTGGCTATGCTACCGGAAACCCCTACCTTGGACTGCTCGCCGGCGCTCTGGCTGGAGTGTCCATCAATATGATCTTCGCTTTTTGCACAATAACGCTTTCTGCTGAGCAAATTATATATGGAATGGCGCTGAATATTCTTGCTCCTGCCGTTTCGACTTTTTTGTATCGCATGGTTTTTGGTATTCAAGCCAGCTTGATTCAGGGGCCCAGTCTGCCCAATATACCTATTCCCGGTTTAAGTGCTATTCCGTTCATAGGCAAAGCCCTGTTTGACCAAACGTTTGTTGTTTATTTTCTTTACATGGCTGTTATTGCAACCATGATTTTCTTTAATAAAACAAAGCCAGGTTTAAATTATAAAGCGGTGGGAGAATATCCCAAAGCCGCAGAATCTTTAGGTATTAAAGTATTCAGGCTTAAATATATAGGGTGTATTATTTGCGGAGCACTCGCAGGAATGGGCGGTGCATTTTTAACAACCGGATATATCAACACTTATTCTGAGGGTATTGTTTCAGGGCGCGGTTTCATTGCCTTGTCTGCCGTAATTTTTGGGCGCTGGATGCCTAGCGGTGTCGTGATTGCAACATTATTGTTCGGCTTTTCGGATGCACTGCAGTTGCGCTTGCAAATCCTGTCTCCGTCAACACCTTATCAATTAATTTCTATGCTGCCTTATGTATTTACCCTGGTAGCGCTGGCAGTTTTCGGTATTAAAAAAGCCGGACCCAAAGCTAATGGCAAACCATATCTTCGAGAACAGCATTAAGGGAAGGGGGACGGTTCTCCGTTTCATTTTCACTTGCATGAAAATATCTATAATGGTACAATTTTCCTGATAACATGATTTGAAAGGGGGATGTAATTGCCTAGAGTTCAAAGGGGCAAGGGTGAATTCTCCACATATCATGTGTTGCAGCGGGGAAATGACACATCAAGGGGGCTAAAATGTGACGGATATTCAGACCATTCGTGAGCGGTCCGAAAAAGAGGAAGAGCGTCTTTCGCCTTATGCTGCAAAAAGTAGGGACGCCAAACGGGAGCGCTTGGAAGAAGAGTGTCCGATTCGGACTAAATTTCAACGAGATCGTGATCGGATATTGCACAGCAAGCCATTCCGCCGCCTTAAACATAAAACTCAGGTATATATCGCTCCTTCTGGAGATCATTACCGAACTCGCATGACGCATAGTCTGGAAGTATCTCAAATATGCCGAACGATTGCGCGGGGGTTACAGTTAAATGAAGATCTGATTGAAGCCATCGCTTTAGGGCATGATGTGGGGCACACCCCTTTTGGACATGTTGGGGAAGAGGCTTTACGGCGAATTATCCGTCACTTTGAGCATAATGAACAGTCGATCCGTATTTTGAAGGTTCTGGCTCGTGATGGTCAGGGCTTAAATCTTACAGAACCTGTTCTCGATGGGATCTTACATCACACTGGAGACGGAATACCTAAAACTCTCGAAGGGCAGATTGTGAAAACTGGAGACCGTATTGCTTATCTTTGTCATGATTACGATGATGCCTTGAGGGCGGGTTTGCTTCTCCAAAGTGACCTGCCTGAGATTGTTAAGCGGACGCTTGGTGTCAAACCGAGCGATATGATTACCACGATGGTGGTGGACATGATTGAGGCCTCGAGTGGACAGAATTATATTCGACAGACGCTTGGGGTCGGTGGTGCAATGCACGAATTTAGACAATTTATGTTTGCCAGAGTATATAATAGCCCTACCTTACGTGAAGAACGGCGTAAAGGGCAATACATTGTTCAGGCCCTCTTTGATTATTATGGACAGGATATAGCCAAACTGCCCGAGAATTTTTTGATCTGGGCTAACGGAGATAAAACTCAGGCAGTTGTAGACTACATATCTGGGCTGACGGATAATTATGCGATTGATCTGTTCCAGAAATTGTTTGTTCCTCGATAAATCGTTTGCGGAAAACAGAAAGACAAAAAGTGGTTGAGAGCTCAGCTCTCAACCACTTTTAATAACCTAAGTCAGACCCCATGTCGCTATGCGTAGCCGCTAAAATTGAAAATGAACTAATAAACCGTCACCTGTGGTTTAACGGATTTCAAAATTTTCTTTATACCCGGAGGAAGTATAAGTTGCAGGTAACAGAAGTAAACTAAAGGGACGACACACGTAGGGGCTAGAGTCTTGACCTAATTGGTTTTGACGATTAAGCTGTCATTTCGCTGAAGAGGTACACTGCTGTCCAAGCTTCCGAGAATTCCATCCAGCTTTTTCCCAGCTAAGAGAAATTGCACACTATGAACATCAGGAAGGGTCGTTAACGTATTTACGATACTATACATGGTCATTTGTTCACCAGCGGAACCTCCGCCAAAGTTCTTCCGAAATTCTGTGGATAAATCAATTGTTGCCACGTCGTCTTTTACGGATGCGCTGAGAAGGGTTGTCCCTTGAGGAAGTGGTTTTTGCATTCCGGGAGGGGGAGTAGCAAGTTCGACGAACATCGCTTTAATAACTTCCTGATCAGCTACTACTACTTTTCGTTCTATAGGAATTAAGCCACTAGCATCTGAGTTGGGGAAATAAAGGGTTAGTTTTACAGAGTGCGGAGTAGTTTCAGGGAGATTGCTCACTGTGGGAGAAGGAGGAGTTGTTGCACCTGGGGTTGGGGTATTATCTGATGATTTGACAGCTTGTGTTTTAGCTGTATTACAACCGGTCAGAAAGGAGGCGACAAGTAATAGAGAAACGATTGCGAGGACGAACGTTTTCAATGTACGTCTTGACATAAAGCATTCACCTTTCTCATAAAGTTCATTATTTGTATCGGTCAGAAAGCGAGATGCGAGGTTCATACTTCGAATATGAATATCGCTTAGACCTCTGGATATGTTCAACCAAATTTCTGAGGGAGTAAGTTTCTTATATAATAACATGCTTTCTTGGTGTGGGAAAGGGTTCGCTAGGGATTCTGCTAGCTTAAAGAATGAGAGGAAAAAATTCTTGGTAAAATAATTGTCGAAGAAAGCAGGTATTACTTATGAATAAGGAGAATAATTTATATTCCGGAAGAGTATTTTACCTCTTTCTAAAAACTGATTCATTGATAACAGGTTTAAAAAGAGGATTTTATGAATTTTCGGCGAAGAATTGTATAAGTCACGGGTTGACAAACTAAATTAATTGTGGCTGAGAATCGAAAGGCGAAAGAACGTGGACAATAGAATTCATGAAGATTTTATTCCGGACGAGGTTATCGAGGAAGTGCGTTTGCGCACGGATATCGTTGAGGTAATATCGGACTATGTCGGTTTGCAGCGTAAGGGTAAAAACTACTTGGGACTTTGTCCTTTTCATTCAGAAAACACGCCCAGCTTTACAGTGACCCCTGAGAAACAAATGTTTTATTGTTTCGGATGCAATGTTGGAGGAAACGTCTTTTCTTTCATCATGAAAAGAGAAAATTGGTCTTTTGTTGAAAGCGTTAAGAGTTTGGCGCACAGATACGGAGTTTCACTTCCTGAGAAAGAACTGTCTCCCCGTGAAAGGGAAGAAAATCGCCTGCGAAGACGCTCTGAAGAAATTCATGAATGGGCTGCAAGTTACTTTCATGACCTACTGCTGAAGTTACCCGAGGGAGAACCGGGACGTCTCTACTTTGCGAAGCGCGGGGTCGACCTTGCTACGATGAAAAGCTTTCGTTTAGGTTATGCTCCTGAACGCTGGGATGGGTTATTAGGGTATATGCAGGAACGAGGCGTCCAGCCGCATGAATTGGCAGAGGCAGGGCTAGCCGTTGAAAAGGAAACACAGAGTAAAGATGGACGACAATATTACGATCGTTTCCGTCATCGCGTCCTCTTTAGTATACTCGACCGACGTAACCATCCGATTGCCTTTGGGGCGCGAGCGCTGGACGATTCAATTCCCAAGTATCTACATTCTCCGGAGACCTCATTCTTTAATAAGGGGCATCATCTTTATGGAATGCATCGTGCGCATCAAGGAATCCGTGATCAAGGTTTCGCCATTATGGTTGAGGGTTATATGGATGTCATTGCACTCCAGAATGCTGGGTTTCCGAATACAGTAGCCTCCTTGGGGACAGCTTTAACACGAGATCAGGCAAAACTTTTGAGACGCTATACACAACGCGTCGTCCTCCTCTATGATTCTGATTCAGCAGGAATCCAGGCTGCATTACGAGGAGGAGAAATTCTCCGTGACGTTGGGATCCGCGTGGATGTTTTAACTTTAACTGGAGCAAAGGACCCGGATGAGTTTTTGAAAAGTTTTGGTGTCGAAGAGTTTAATAAAGCTTTGAGAGGGGTTTCAACCTATGTTGAATTCAAATATCGCACTTTGGTCCGCGCTACACCACCTGAGAACATTCATGAAAAGGCAGAATTAGTCATTAAACTTGCTCCGGATATTTTGAAAGTGACCAGTCCAGTCGAACGAGAGGGGTATGAAAGGTTTTTAAGTTTGGAACTCGGACTTACATTAGAGGCAGTGCAGCGAGAGATTGCAAGTCAGGAACAGAAAAAACCTAAAAAAGAGCGAGTACAGGAATATTCTCCACAAAAACAGGTTAATTCTGTTAAAAACAGAGATAATATTATTGGTACCATTATATGTAAACACAATTCCGAACTTCCACTACCGACAGTCTATTTAGGAGTCTACCGTGCAGAGCGTATGCTTTTGCGTATGCTTTTAGAAGATATTTCACATTTACCTAAAATTAAGGCAAAGCTGGGTGGATCCTTTTGGAGAGTTCTGACCCACCAACAAATTTTTAATTATCTCGATCAGGATGGAGAATTGCCTGCGCATAGCGACGAAACGGTGCAAAGCCGATTGGCTAGCTTGCTCCTGGAAGAGTTAGATATATCCCAAACCGAGCGGCTCTTAGATGATTGTATCAAGGAGATTCTTTCTACGCAAGCAGAGGAAAGAATAGAAGATCTTCAAGCCCGCATGGCAGCTTTAGAAAAATCCGGTGACATGGCAGGAGCCATGGCTCTGTTGAAAGAGATAGGAGAGCGGTTGAAACGTGGCGAATAGCAAGGTTAAAGGCACCCCAAAGAATGATCCGAGGGAAGGTGGGGGACAGATGAACGATGAGCAAAAAATGGACAACGTCCAAGCCCTCATTCAGAAAGGCAAGAAGAAAGGATCCTTAACCTATCGGGAGATTATGGATGCTCTTCAAGGAGTTGAACTTTCTGCGGATCAAATTGATGATATCTACCAACAACTTGGTCGGATGGGAATAGATGTGGTGCCAGAGCCTGGAGAAGTTGAGCAGGAAGTCTTGAGAAAGTCCAAGGATGACGATGACGATGATATAGTAGATGAAACGGATGATGAGGGTGAGGAAGAGGCTGAAGTAGATCTTTCCGTGCCTGAAGGCGTGGGAATTGATGATCCGGTTCGCATGTATCTGAAGGAAATTGGACGAGTTCCTTTGCTCTCCGCCGAGGAAGAAATCTCTTTGGCAAAACGTATGGAGGCCGGCGATGAGGAAGCAAAACGCCGCTTGGCAGAAGCAAATTTGCGCCTTGTGGTTAGTATTGCGAAACGATATGTTGGACGGGGCATGCTATTCTTAGATCTGATTCAAGAGGGGAATCTTGGATTGATTAAGGCTGTCGAGAAATTTGACTATACCAAAGGATATAAGTTTAGTACGTACGCCACCTGGTGGATTCGCCAAGCCATAACTCGTGCGATTGCTGATCAGGCCCGAACAATCCGGATCCCTGTGCATATGGTCGAAACGATTAATAAGTTGATTCGTGTTTCACGGCAACTTTTGCAGGAGTTAGGGAGAGAACCGGCCCCTGAAGAAATTGCCAAAGTGATGGATATTCCGGTCGAACGTGTTCGGGAAATCATGAAAATTGCCCAAGAACCGGTTTCTCTCGAGACACCGATCGGAGAAGAGGAAGATTCTCATCTGGGAGATTTCATCCCTGATGAGGATGCGCCGGCACCCGCCGAGGCGGCTTCGTTCATACTCTTAAAAGAGCAATTGGAAGAAGTTCTGGAGACTTTAACTCCTCGCGAAGAGAAAGTACTTCGATTACGCTTTGGACTTGATGACGGACGGACTCGGACCTTGGAAGAAGTAGGACAAGAATTTGGTGTCACACGAGAACGAATTCGGCAGATTGAAGCCAAGGCCTTACGAAAATTGCGTCATCCAAGCCGGAGTAAAAAGTTGAAAGACTACTTGGAATAAGGTATATACGAGGCCTGAAGTACGAGCTAAAGCAAATTATTAATTGAATACCTAAACTCTTTGTATGAGGAATTAAATAAAATTAATAAAAGCTTGACGACAGGACCTGAATTACGTATAATAGTCCGTGCGGAGATATTCCTCGATAGCTCAATGGTGGAGCAACCGGCTGTTAACCGGTAGGTTGTAGGTTCGAGTCCTACTCGGGGAGCCATTTATATTTCGTATTGATCCGGGCCTATAGCTCAGCGGTAGAGCCCCCCGCTCATAACGGGTTGGTCCTAGGTTCGAATCCTAGTGGGCCCACCAACTCGAAGTTCGAAATGCGATGTTCGATATTCGAAACAGTGGAAAAGACAAGGAAACACGAGGTCTGAAGTTCTTGATCGTACGGTAATTGAGCTACGATCCACGAATATCGAACCAC
Source organism: Desulfosporosinus sp. (assembly GCA_031292075.1). Classification (GTDB taxonomy): domain Bacteria; phylum Bacillota; class Desulfitobacteriia; order Desulfitobacteriales; family Desulfitobacteriaceae; genus Desulfosporosinus. The sequence goes on along the minus strand of JARLHW010000268.1, from coordinate 3,936 downwards.
GATAAGGGCGATTAGCTCAGCGGTAGAGCGCATCCTTCACACGGATGAGGCCACTGGTTCGAGACCAGTATCGCCCACCAATTAACGATCGATTTTAATTGATATAAAACCCTGAAGCATTGGTACGATCGGGTCTACAAGCGGATTTAATGAACTTGTAAAAATCGGGGTTGGGCAAATTTACCGTAAAAACCCGCAAGTAACCCTAAGTATCCAATAGAATTCAGTCAAAAACTCATCCTTCTAAATAGAGGATGAGTTTTTTATTGTTAAATGGTAGTGTCCTTTTGGTGAATGCTTTAAAGCCTCAGAATTGCCTTCTAAGGAGTTTGATGTATTCTTGTAGGATTTACTCATGAAGATGTTCCGAGTAGCTTAGAGGTGTAAATTTGCGTTCTCATACGTGTTTTCCAGGGTGTTATATCTCAATGCTTTTGCTCTTAGGTGTTCTATATTGCTATCATAGATAGAAATCCAAAAAAAGAAATATAATACTAATTTGATTAACAGAACAAAATAGGTATTATCGGATTTGTAATCCGGTTAAGATGTTCTTCCATTAATGTTATACTTATATTGAATAATATGCTCTCTGAGAGCCACCGCTCAAGTTGAGCCAGCGCCTCGCTGAAATATTCATATGAGCTCTATTCAATATTTTTTATACATTTAATGTTTCTTACTACTCTTGAGAGTGTTACGTTCGTAACTGCCATAATGAAATAGGCGTAAACCAAGGTCAGTAATCGGTTGAACTAAAGTACTAAACTTCCATAGTAGACGACCGCTAAGCGTGCCAATGATCATTCCTGCAATGATGTCAGTTGGCCAGTGTACACCGACATAAAGGCGCGCAATGGCATTGAGGACTGCTAGTGCGGTAAAGCTTGTAGTAATCCATTTAGGCGTTTTTCCCCAAGACGCCGCCGCAAACCCAAAGCTCCCAGTCGTGTGATCACTAGGAAAGGAAGCATCTGGACTATGGGGAATGAGCTGAGTAAACGTTCCTTTGGCGAGCACCATAAACGGACGTGGCCGGAAGTAGATGTTCGATACAATCACATTAATAATTAACCCTAACACGCCAGCTAAACCCATAATGACTAAGGCGTGACGCTGCTCAATTTCAGACTTTGGCAGGGTAAACCAAGCGATAATAAAGAGAACGATATATAGTTCAAGTACATATTGCGCAAAAAAAGTAAAACTGTTATCAATAAACACGTTATGGCCTGCGAATTGATTAAATATATGGAATCCTCGAATGTCGAATGACAAATTATTGCGCCTCCATAGAAGTTTCTTGATTGGGATGGTGTTTCTTTAAATTATACTCAAATCTATACATAAATCCTTTTAGTGATTGTTTTCATTTTGGATGTCATTGGTCAGAGACAATTCTATAAATACAGAGTTATCCTCCTTTTCTATGGGTCTACTCATACGTTGATTAGCACGAAGTATCCTTAGGTTATGATACAATACAAACCTTTAATTTTCGTTAATTTTGAGGAAGATGGTTGGATTTCTTTATTTAAATATTTCTATTCAATTTTCTTGTCAATATAAACGAAAAAACTATTGGCGGTGGTGAACCATTATTTCTTTTAATGTTGTTTTAATCATTCTTTAATGTTAAAGCTATAAGATTAGTTAGAAAGGAGGAGATTTTCAGATGATTGCATCGATCGGTACTAACAGCATGCTGTCCAAAATGACCACGTTGAACAACAATGTCACGGCAAAAACGGGAATGAGCGAAGAAGCGAAGGAAAGTATAGGTGAGCGGATGGCTGAAGCTCAACCTTCAACAAAAGAAGCCAAAACACAAAATCCAACAAATTTAGGAAACAAGATTGACCGAAGAATTTAACTCAGAACGCTGGGGGTTTTCAGGGCTGCAACGTCGAGTGCCCTGGAAACCCTTTGGTCAAGAGAATAATATTGCAAGTTTTAAAGTTTAACATATTCTCCACACAAAGTTCATGGAAAGGTAACAAATTTGCTTTATGATTAAGACAATAGATAATCACCCGCTAGTTTAGCGGTTTACATAAAACTTTTCTTATCATTTCTCCTCCTTCACTTCCCTTCCTAGCGAGGGGACTTTTTTTGTAAATAAAGCCCACACTTTGCGCCGAGAGCTATGGATACTTAGGCATTTTTTTGTAACATGTGTTGTTACCTAACGTGCTTTATAGACAAGAAATTTTATTCATATAGTCACTGAGTGGAATGCGCCTTTTAGTGTGGTATGTGAGTAATGCGTTGGTTGATAAGATGCCAACGCATTTTGTATTTGAGCGGCTTGAAAAGGGAATCAAGGCGTACCTGGGAGAGTCAGGTTCGTTGCTAGATAGTACGAATCGATCTAATGGTATTAGTTTCGCCATTCGTATTAATTCGTCGAAGAACTTGGTAAAACCTTAATGAATATTTCACATATTGCTCAGGAATCAAATCATAACCAATGCTATAATGACAGTAATGAATCCATGATAGATTTTTTTGAAGATAGCATTTACGTATTAACTATTTAGTTAAGCTCGTTCATTGTAAGGTAGCAAGCGTGAAAGACTTCTCACCTAAAACGTATAAGTAATAGGAGCTAAATTAATTGGAGGTAAATTATAAAGATGAGCACCAGTGTTTCAATGACTTCCGTGTTCGTTGCTTTTGGTTTTTCGGGCGGAATTGGTATTATCTTCGGAGTATTTCCGGCGCGAAAGGCCGCTGCAATGGATCCCATTGATGCCTTAAGGTTCGAGTAAGTTGTATAAAAAAATCATTCGATAACCTTGAGGAGAAAGGGTAATGATATATAAGCGATTAGTACCTTTAGGGTTAGCACTCGCTCTATTTTTCCTGAGCATTCTTGCTATCGGGCCACTCACTCAGTGGTGGGTATGGAGCTATATTAAACCTGGTGTGATACAGACAGCGAGTGAAAACCAAATACCCACTCTATTCGGAGGAACCCTTTTACAAAGCATGGCCTTGAAAGATCCAACCGTGGTCCCGATGTACGGCTCATCTGAATTTGGGCACGGAGGCCCATATAATCCAACCAAACTTTTTGCTGGCAAACCAACTGGTTGGACACCTTATCTGGTTGGACATGCGGGTTCTTTAGATCTCATTCAAGCGCTCTATGCTGGGGCCCAAAATTTGAAGGGCAAAAAGATTGTTCTATCTCTTTCAGGCCAGTGGTTTAGCAGTAATGGGATCACTCAAAATACCTTTGCCGCTAATTTTTCTGCCTTGCAGGCATACACAATGTTGTTTAATTCTTCTTTGACCACTCAAACGAAACTAATATTAGCACAACGCCTGCTTCAATTTAATGAAGTTAAGAAAACTTATCCGATATTGGACGGATTTCTTAAATATTATGGGCATACAGATTCAGGATCGATTATTATGGAAGCGCTATACTTCCCAGCCGCTAGAGTAGAAATGTCCTCCTTAGAATTTCAGGATGCATTAAAGACGACCCAAATCCTTCAACATCTTCCAGCAAAGGAGATTGCCAAAAATTCGAACGGTAAATCTCAGAGAACTTTACCTAGTTGGTCTCAGATGCAACAGAAGGCTACTGCCGACGTCCAGAAAAATGAAACCAACAATCCCTTTGAAATCAACAACAAATTCTTTAAACAAAAAATTAAAAACCTTCAAAAGTTTAAGAATTCCGCAACCAAAGGGCATTTTTTTCCTTCTCCGGAATATGCAGACCTCAATCTATTGATGAATGTTTTAAAGGATGAGGGAGCCGATCCAATATTTTTGATTCAGCCGGTTAATGGTCGATGGTATGACTTTACTGGTTTTCCCAAAGAACAACGCCAAAAGTATTATCGCCAGGTTCGTAAGATGACTGATCAATTTAGGTATTCTTTAGCTGACTTTTCCAGTCATGAGTATGACAAGTATTTC
>JARLHW010000267.1 GCA_031292075.1 Desulfosporosinus sp. | reverse complement strand
TCCTGGAGCAAGCTCTTCCTCCCCAAAAAGACTTCTACTCTTCATTGAGACGTGAAGGGATCACCAGCGAGGAGTATGCACATGCTCAGAAGGTGTGGAAGGAGTTTGCTATCAAGGATCTCGGAGACTACACCGATCTCTACTTGAAGACCGATGTAATGCTTCTGGCAGTGGTTTGGGACAACTTCAGGAAGCTATGTATCAAGACGAGCAGAATCGAACCGAGTTGGTATGTAAGTCTTCCCTCATTCTCGTTTGATAAACTGTTCATCAGCAAACAAACCCAGTTTATTGTGAAGAACAATGAGAAGTTCCAATGGCACATCGATCTGTTCAAAGACGGTCAAGATGACATGTATCAATGGGTTGAGAAGAGTATTCGAGGAGGAATCAGTACTATCACACATCGTCATGCCGAAGGGAATAATGAGCAGATGAAGTCATATGATCCCGATCGACAATCCTCGACGATCAAATACCTCGATGCCAACAATCTCTACGGATGGGCTATGTCTCAAAAGCTACCGACTGGAGAGTACAAATGGGAGCAGAATCTAGATGAGTGGACTACTGAGAGAATCCTCAGCCTCTCTGATGAATCTAGCCATGGGTACATATTCGAGGTAGATCTACACTATCCGAAAGAGCTTCATGATCTTCATAACGACTATCCTCTGGCTCCGGAATCCCTTAGTGTTTCTGATGAGATGCTCTCTGACTACTCCAAAAGTTTCCTTCAAAAGTATGAGACAGAACAGTTAGGAACGAACAAGCTCATCCCTAATCTGAATGACAAGAAGAACTACACCCTTCATTATCGGAATCTCAAATTGTATCTGAAGCTAGGACTTGTACTTCAAAAGGTTCACAAAGTCCTGTCTTTCAGTCAAGACACCTGGATGAAGGACTACGTGGATTCTCACACAGCAATGCGAGCCGCTGCAAAGAATGACTTCGAGAGGGACTTCTATAAACTTTCCGTAAATGCGACCTTCGGAAAGACGATGGAGAACGTACGAAACAGAATCAAGTACGATTTGGTCAGTTCCACAGAGGAGAGTAAGTTGAAGAAGCTCGTTGCTAAACCTACGTTCAAGAGCTGTAAGCATATCAACGAGGAGATCGTCGGAATTGAACGCAGTGTGAATGAGGTGAAATTGGATAAGCCTATCGCTGTTGGCTTCTCTATTCTCGAGCTCTCGAAAGTACTCATGTACGATTTCCACTACAACGTTGTGAAGAAGGTCTTTGGAGAGAGATCAAAGCTTCTCTTTACCGATACCGACTCTCTGTGTTATCATCTTAAGACAGAAGACTTCTATAAGGAGATGAATGAGTACCAGAATCTGTTCGATTGCTCTGATCTGAGCAAGGATCATCAATGGTTCTCTACCACGAACAAGAAGGTTATCGGTAAGTTCAAGGATGAGACGAAAGGAGTCGAGATCAAAGAGTTTGTTGGCCTACGTAGTAAGATGTACAGCTATGTTCTCGATAACGAGGTTCAGGCGAAGAAAGCAAAAGGAACAGCTAAAGCAGTTGTGAAGAAGGATCTGGATCACTCCAACTACAAGGACTGCATACTCGAGAACAAGTTACATAACGTCTCGATGTCCTCCTTCAGATCTGATAACCACACGGTCTTCACCAACGTTATCAACAAGATCGGACT
>JARLHW010000266.1 GCA_031292075.1 Desulfosporosinus sp. | reverse complement strand
GTACCGTCGATCTCCAGAGAACCAGGGTTAGACGGCAGCATAACGCCAGGGGTATATGTAGTAGTATGCATTGGGACAGAAGTGACCACAAGGTTTCTGAGAAGGTACCTCTGAGCAGACTCGCCGCCGTGTTGCACAGTAGATCCAACCTGCAATTGAGTTGCAGCTGTCCGAGTCCCTGTCGAGCTAATTGTGGCTCCCAACTGAACACCATTCACAAAGAATCGCGTTGTGCCGTTTACAACATCAAGATCAAGTTCCAACTCGTACTCCTGTCCAGCAGTTGGGTTCCACGCTCCGAGATCAACAGAGATGATAGAACTGCCAGTCGTCGAATTAGTACACTGGAGGAATAGAGTGCCTGTAGTCCTGTGGTAGATCTCAATGGTGTTAGGCCATAACCCAGAGGTTCCCATGCTGACAAATGCAGTATCCGCAACAGTAGGAGATCCAGAGTATAGCGGAACTACATGGAATCGAATGCCGAGGTACCCGCCATTGTCTATTGCCGACGTAATCGCATACCGCAACTTTGCCACAGTGTTCTCAAAATGGAGGTAGCCATCCGCGACCCTCGCGATTCCCGAAACAACGGTTCCAGATACAGCTCCAGTTGCAGAGTAGTTTGCGTCAATAGAGTCCCGATATGTAGCGTACCAGGTCGTATTCAAAGGGGCCGCCGAAGTTACGTGAACCTTTCCATCGTAGATAGCATCACCACCAATCGATGCTTGATGTGTAGAGACAGCTCGTACTCCGACAGTTATCGGAGGGTTAAACCTTGTCGAATCTGCGGTGTCGACGGTGCAGCTTAACATTGATACATTGCCCAACTTTACACCATCGTTAACTGTCCCGTATGCCCACTTGCAGTTTCGAGCCTCAATGTTTGTGACGTTGTAGTTGTTGAAAGCTAGGCAGTTTGTGGACATACAGCCATCTATGAGGAACTGACCTAAGGTCGCAGTAAATGTCGTCCCGTCATTAGTCGTTTCGATTGCATACGTCGTATTACCTCCACCATTGAATCGACACTTTGTAAGACGCATATAGAGTCCCGAAAAATCTGAAGGACTGACAGACGGCTTGAACGATGTGCGCCATACGTTGGATCCTGTTGTGTTTGGATAAAAGTCGCAGTTGTCAAACTCGACCCTCCCACCAAAATTTCCATTCACCCTGAAATCGTAGGACAGTGCGAGAATCGGAGTGTTAGTCGGGTCCACTTGGAACTTGCAATCCCTAAACTGCCAGAACCCTGCAGCAACTTGAGGTGACGCGCTTGTTAGTTGGATGGAGCTGATAATGCACCGAGTGAAAATGTACTGCCATGTGCAAAGATCACCCAGAGCGCCTGATTGAATCCATCCGATTTCACAGTCGTTGAAGTTGGCTGCTAAAGAGTAAGAACCTGACACTGGGCCAGTATTTGGCAGTGGTGTGTAGAGCCCTTCAAATTTACACCGATTAAATGTGGTGTTGGTGACGCCAGATGTAACTTTTGACCAAACAGGGTTTGTCCAGTCACTCCACAAAATACAGTTGTCAAACGTGCAGTTGTCCATATAGTAGAGGTACAAATACTCGTTAACGTGAGTGTTCGCTGCAGGGTCCCCGTAGGTGAATCCACCTTGACTGATATACGGTTTCGCCAACTCGCCGGCCCCGTTGCTCCCTACTGGCCAACTATTGTACGTTTTGTCGTAGGTGAGTGAAACCTTTGTGAATCGCGCGTTACGGAGGCATGAAATACCAATGCCATTCGCGCCCCAATTCCATAATTGGCAGTTCTCAACAACCAACCCATCAATAAATTGAGATGTTGATGGTCCGTTACACCCAATAGGAGTCCCACGTAGATTGGACATCTTACAGTTTGTTATCGATATACGACCCATATCGGCAATGCCACCACCGGCAACGAAGTTGTTTAGAATAGTAACACCGTTTCCACAACACGATATGAAGAGGTTATCCACAAGAACGTTGCGTGCATCAATTACGTGGACTGCGATAGTACCTTGGATGATTGATCCGTTCTTTATCGTAATGTTGTCGCATCCGCCAACTGAAGTTCCCTGGATAAGGAACATTCCCCATGCGAGAGCTGTGGCGTTCAGGTACGCTCCTGTAGTTGTGTTCAACCAATGCGAAACGTCAGTCGACAGTGAAGCACCGTCGTTATTCGTGATTGTTGAACCATTCAGGTCAATGGTTTTATTGCTAGTGACATTGAGCGTCGCAGTAATCCGGTACGTCTTATTTACGCCAAAAACAATGTTCGAGTTGGCAGTAATACAGGCCTGAATTGCTGAAGTATCGTCAGTCAGTCCATCCCCGATAGCGCCATAGGCCTCAGGGTTTGCAGTGCCCGTCAGAGCACTCTTCATGGTGCCCGTCATCACCACGTCGCCTGTCGTGACCGCAGGGCATGTCACCAACCCAGCAAACTTTGCCGCTGCTGTTGACATTTTTCCACTCCCTTTTTTTGTTAGTTATTACTTGTTATTTCTAAATATT
>JARLHW010000265.1 GCA_031292075.1 Desulfosporosinus sp. | reverse complement strand
TCATGCAAGAGGAATGGAAATTATTGATCGTTATCTGGTGCTGTTGGAACTTCGGACGATTGCTATGGAGAGCCGCTCTGAGGTGGCCAGTGCGAGGTTTTAAGGAGACTCAGAAACAACTGAAGAGCGTGCGACACGCGGATTTGCATAGTCACTTTGTCCATATGACAGACGAGCAACAATCCCGTTTCATCACGGATATGGTGGCCGATGTCGACACGCCGGGCTCCGGTGAAGGAACAGGCTGGCCACAACCGACGAACGATCCATTCATGACAGCTTCATTGTTTGATCCACCTCAAGGGCAATCACTGTTCCGGAGCGAAGTGCGACACCGCTTTCAGAGGAGTTGAGTTTCATCCGCCAGGTACAGCCAAACACAGCGCAGCATAGCGTTCAGGTTGGAGCGCATTTTCGACCATCCGTCATGCTTGACCCATTCATCTTTTGTGGTATTCTGTAGTTCGACGTATTTATCAGTGGAAGCTGCCACCGCCTTCAGCATTTGCGCCATGTGCCCCAGTGCATAGACGGCCTTGATCAAGTAAGAGAATTGCGACTCATACAAGTACCAGCTGGTATAGACTGGTGTCTGAAGGCCCAGATCTCCCTAAACTTCTTCTCTGTGATGAGCACCGGCTTAGCGGGTGAAGATTCCTTGTACATCAGGAAGCATAGCGATTCTTGTGGGCGGTTATTGTACGTATTTCCCTTCTCATCGAGCGGCTCTGCGACCGATAAATTCTGGACCGTGATACAGGGCCAGTTCGGCTCTCGCCGATTCTTTCCCTCGGGGATGTGATCCGGTGCTCTCTCCGGTGCAACGTAGGTGAGTCGGTACACGGGGCCCGATGTCGCTATTTGAACTAAGCACCCGGCAGATGGAGTCGCGGCTTTCGCTTTCGGTGTTGACTTCCGCGCTGATGACTTCTTCGGTGACTTGAGCTTCAATGGATCGATGCTCTTCTGCTTGCCTTTCGCCTGCTTCTCTGGTGTACTCGTGTTGGATTTTCCCTTAACGTCCTCTAAATCCGCATAACCGGCAGCGGGTCTCACCTTCTTCGGCTCGCCCGTCTTGAGCATCGCATCGATTGCCGCTCCCTCCACTTCGATGCTTGATTTCGCCTTGGATTTCACAGTGCCAAACTTGGTGATAATCGGCGTGTGTTTTCGTTCTCGTTTTCGGCGCGGCCGAAAAACATGGACGAAAAACAGCAATCATCGTGTTTTCGGCGTCGAGAACCGAAAACGCGGGGCGAAAAACACAAGCAACGAAAAACACAGACGCCGAAAAACGCAAACGACGAAAAACACGACGAAAACACGATGGTGCACGTCAACTCACTTGCACCTTCGCTCGACACTGCCAATCACGACAATAGTGATTCCATGTTTGTCTACGCTTGTTTGTCATGATTTGGAGTGAGTGGAAAAGGCCATTCTATTCTGATCTTTTGTTACACCATGAGTATCGAATATTGTACACTGTTCTTTGTTCTCACGGCCAGGTGGTTGAAGTGGCAAGCGCAGCGGGTGGATGAGCGAAGTGACGCGGGTTCGATTCCCGTTCGGAGCGAGCAAAAAGATGCGACGAAAAACAAAGAAAGAAATTTCTTTTTGCACGGACGAAAAACGAGGACCGAAAACGAGGACGAAAAACACACACCGAAAAACACTTTCAGTAAAATTTGAGTGTTTTCGTAAAGACCGAAAACAACATC
>JARLHW010000264.1 GCA_031292075.1 Desulfosporosinus sp. | reverse complement strand
CGTTGGCAGTATTGTTGAAGGGGTCGTGACAGGGATCACGAACTTCGGAGCATTTATTGAATTGCCGGATAGAGTAACCGGACTCGTACATATCTCGGAAGTCGCTGATGCCTATGTCAAGGACGTTCGAGATTATTTAAAGGAACAGGATCATGTTAAAGTGAAGGTCATTCACGTTGATGAAAAAGGAAAAATTGGCCTTTCCATCAAACAAGCAAATCCCACTATTCGTAATGTGAGTCGTGAACGCCGTCTTCCGCCAACCGTGTCCTTTGAGGATAAATTGGCTAAGTTTATAAAAGACAGTGATGAGCGTCAGACAGAATTTCGCCGAGCTACAGACTCTAAACGTGGAGGCAGAGGTTCAAGTAGATATTAGTAGTTAACCGCCGAAAGGCGGTTTTTCTTATTATGCCATTTTCATGAAAATGTCGGCGTTTTTAAGGGCGCTGCAGGGTTAAGACAGGATTATAAAGAGATTTATTATGAACAACGTCGAAAGTTGTTGTGCTTTATTGACGTTACTAGACAAGCTTTGCTATCTTTATGGGCTATAATGTTACCATAAATAGGTAAGAGGTGACATTATGGCAGAATGGGCAACGTTGAAATTAGACCGTGGTCTAAGTAATCGATTATCAATCGAAAGTACGTTCCTTCCACTAGTATTGGGAGGTTTGTTGGCACGAGGCAGCATTTTGGGCCTTCATCCCTTCGGAGTCGCGTTTGGGGCAGCTCTACTCCTAAGGGGAGAGAGTGGGATTTCCTTTGGTTTACTTGGTATTCTAATCGGTGTGGTTTCACTGAAAGACGTATCCTTCGCATTACAAGTTATGGTGATGTTGGCGGCGTTGACGGTGATTTTACCCACTATGCGCAAAAAAAAGCACGAGGGAATTTATTTGGTTACCCTGACAAGTTTGATGGTAGCACTTATCTCTTCTCTGGCCATAGGTCTAGTAAAGCCGGACCCTTATGCATTTCTTACGGTTGGCCTCCATAGTGTACTGGCTGGAGGATTCGCGATTATTTTTTGGTTTGCCTTGTGCCATCAAGAAGCTATCTGGCGAGGTGAATTTCAGCGTGAACAAGGAATTGCCTGGCTTCTTATCCTTATCGGCGTGCTTAGCGGCTTACAAGGTGTTCAGGTTTTGGGAGTTAACTTTTCAATAGTCTTACTGAGTTTTTTTATCTTATTTGTATCGGAGCGTTACGGCGCGGGGACTTCGGCTGGCGTTGGTGCAATCCTAGGTTTCATGCCTCAATTAACCTTGAATACCCAGAGTCTAATGGACGCTGGAATTTACGGTTTAGCTGGTTTCTGTACAGGTGCGTTTCGCCAGCTTGGTAAAATCGGAATTGGAACGGCTTTTATTGCGGTTATGCTGATGCTGACAGTTTTTTTGAGACAAGATGCAATCTATACTCAACTCATTTCCTCGACAGTTGGACTATTCCTCTTTCTTCTCTGGCCCGGGTCAACTCCCCAAAGGAATTTTTTAAAACCAAAGGCAATTCCGGAAGTGGAAACAACGGTTTCCAAAGTGAAGGCCTTGGCAGAGATCTTTGATCAGATTGCCCTAAGCTATCAAGCCGCTGAAGCAGAATCCTTCGAGATGCGCCCGGAAATTCCTGAACTTATGAATGTTTTAGTTGAGCGTGTGTGTCATTCTTGTCCGACCATGGATGCCTGTTGGAATCGAGAATTTTATAAAACTTATCATATTTTCTTTGAACTTTTTGGTTTGGTAGAAAGTCAAGCAGAGGTTAAGCTTCAAACTCTACCAGTCGAATGGAAGCGTCATTGTGGAAGACTCAAAGAAATGTTGTTAGGTGTCCAATTTATTATCGAACAAGAGAAGAGCCAGGAGACCTGGCGTCGTCGCCTGGTCCTTAATCAGGAGGCCTTGTCTCGTCAGTTTCTTAATGTCTCGCAGGTCATCGGAAATCTTGCCAAGGAGCTTCACACACAACACAACTGGGAGGTAGTAAAACCATCAAATTTAGCTCGCCGTCGTCGCCACTTTTTGGATGTAGGGGTAACCGCATTTACAAAGACTGGAAACGTAATGAGTGGGGACAATTATGCTTCGATTGCTTTCTCGACGACGCAGCATGCTTTTATTTTAAGTGACGGGATGGGTGTAGGAGAAAATGCAGCTAAGATGAGCGCCACAGCGTTAGCCCTCCTTGAACAACTCTTAACGACAGGATTTGATCCAGAAGGTGCAATTCAGGCTCTGAACTCTATCTTAGTATTGCGTTCTCCCGATGAAAGTTTTGTAACGATCGATATGGCAATTCTTGATTTAGAATCGTCCAATTTAAAGCTCATCAAAGTGGGAGCAGCTGCCTCCTATTTGATCACGCCTGACGGAGTAAAATCTTTTGCATCTGCCAGCCTTCCAGCGGGAATCTTAAACCAAATTGATACACCAGTTATCGAAGCAGATATGCAGAGCGGAGAAACGTTGATTTTATTGACAGATGGGGTGCAAGATGTTTCAAAAGAAGGTACGGACTGGATACGGGTTTTTTTGGAGAAAACAACCATAAATAAATCTCAAGAGATCGCTGATCTGATTGGACAAGAAGCTCGCCGGCTAAGCGGGGGAGCTTTGGATGATGATGGAATAATAATGGTTATTCGAAAAAACTATTGGAACGAGTGATAATTTTATGGCAGACGTTGCTGATCTTGTCCTTTTGGCGGGACAATTAATTTTGGAAAATGGTGGCGAAACTTTTCGTGTTGAAGAGACCATGGTACGCATGGCCTTAGCGGGTGGTGCCCAAAAAGCGGACGTCTTTGCCATCCCTCAAGGGATATTCTGTACTATTAATGAGGGGACGCTGACCCATACACGCGTTGTCCGCATTCATCACCGCGGCTTTAACCTCGCCAAGGTTCTTGAGGTGAATCGGATTTCACGGCAACTCTCAGCAAAAATTTTAACCGTCGGGACTGCCTATGAGGAGCTCCTGAAGGTGGATCGCTTGCCTAGGAGATATCCGGCGTGGATTCGTCTTTTAGCGGGGGCAATCGGTAGCGCCGCTTTCAGTTATTTATTAGGTGCTCATATGGACACTGTCTTTGTGGCGGGGACTACTGGATTACTAGTCATGTTTGTGATGGAGTTTCTTCAACAAAAAGAGATTCTGAACTTTGTCTCAGTAGCTTTGGCCGGCGCGACGACCGCACTTACGAATCTGGTAATCAAGCAATTTTGGCCGGGTGTTCAATTTGATATGGCAGTCATAGGATCAATTATGGTACTGGCACCTGGCCTAGCAATTACAAACTCCGTTAGGGATGCCTTATTTGAAGATCTAATTTCGGCGTCGATTCGCGGGGTAGAAGCATTCGGAGTGGCGCTCTCTATCGCCTCTGGGGTGGGGTCTGTTTTGACACTTTATTTGTGGATAGGTGGAACTTTACCCTAGTGCATCGCCCGTTCATCGTCTCAATTCGATACCGGATGTCTACTTCCACCATTTAACAGGCGTAATTTGTTTTCTGTGAGACATTCTAATTGGGGAATTCCTTTCACTCGAAATAGGTTTCTGCTATGATTCCATCTCAGATAAATTATCCCATCAAAGAAGGAAAACAGAATTTTATGGCGAATCAAACAATTATGTCTTTGATTACTTAAATGTCCTTTTACTTAAGATCCTAGCAAGGTTTCTATTCCTGGGTTTCCAGGAAAGAGGTAAAGCTAATTTGAGGAGAGTGTTAAGATGGCTTGGGATGCGACTAAACTACAGGACTGGCAGATTGCCGAAGAGGCCGAAAAGAACATGCCCACGGTTGACGATTTGGTCAAAAAACTGTCTCTGGAAAAGGATGAGTTAATTCCTCACGGAAGAACACCGAAAGTGGACTTCCTAAAAATGATGGAGCGCCTCAAAGATAAGCCGGATGGTTTCTATGTTGAAGTGACAGCCATCACGCCTACACCATTAGGCGAAGGAAAAACTACGACTTCTTTAGGTTTGATTGAGGGACTTGCTAAGAGAGGCATGAACGTTGGCGGCGCATTAAGACAACCATCCGGCGGACCAACAATGAATATTAAAGGAACAGCTGCTGGTGGTGGTAACGCACTATTAATACCAATGACCGAGTTTTCTCTGGGTCTAACCGGGGATATCAATGATATTATGAACGCTCACAACCTCGCTATGGTTGCCCTTAATGCCAGGATGCAGCATGAGGCTAACTATACTGATGAAGAGTTAGCTAAACGGGGCTTGAAGCGCTTAGACATAGACCCTAAGAATGTAGAAATGGGTTGGATCATAGATTTTGCAGCTCAAGGCTTGAGAAATATTATTATCGGGATTGGCGGCAAAAAAGATGGTTTCCAAATGCAATCTAAATTCGGAATCGCTGTTGGTTCAGAGTTGATGGCTATTTTGGCGATTGCCAAAGATCTCCCTGACTTGAGAGACAGGATTGGTAAAATTATTGTTGCTTATAGTAAAACGGGCAAACCGGTTACCACAGAAGACTTAGAAGTTGCCGGCGCCATGACCGCTTGGATGCGTAATACAATTAATCCAACGATCTGTTTTACTGCTGAAGGTCAACCTGTTATGATTCATGCGGGCCCGTTTGCAAATATTGCTATCGGCCAGTCTTCCATCATCGCTGACCGCCTTGGCCTCAAGATGTTTGATTATCATGTTACAGAAAGCGGATTCGCCGCAGATATCGGTTTTGAAAAATTCTGGAATGTTAAAGCCCGTTTGAGTGGCTTGATTCCAAATGTATCCGTTCTTGTAGCTACAGTCCGGGCCTTAAAAATGCATGGCGGCGGTCCAGCTGTGGTACCAGGTCGGCCAATACCAGAAGAGTACACTCAAGAAAATCTTGGACTCGTAGAAAAAGGATGCGCAAACCTACTTCATCACCTTAAGACGGTTAAGAAATCTGGAATTATACCGGTTGTTTGCCTCAATGGTTTCTTCACTGATACCCAAGCAGAAATTGACTTAGTTAAGAAAATTGCTAAAGAAGCGGGAGCACGTTGTGCTTACTCCAATCACTGGGGTCAAGGCGGAGACGGTGCTTTGGAATTAGCGGATGCCGTCATCGAAGCTTGTAAAGAAAAGGTCGATTTCAAATGCCTCTATCCGTTGGAAATGCCTCTCCGTCAACGTGTCGAACTGATCGCTAAAGAAGTTTATGGTGCAGACGGCGTAGATTGGGCTCCAGAAGCTCTAGCTAAGGCTGAGAGATTTGAAGCGGATGCACATTATGCAGATTTCTCGACGATGATGGTGAAAACTCATTTGAGCTTATCCCATGATCCTACATTAAAAGGCGTTCCGACAGGCTGGAGATTACCAATTCGCGACGTTTTAGTTTATGGTGGAGCTAAGTTCCTTTGTCCAATGGCTGGAACAATCACCTTGATGCCTGGTACAAGTTCTGACCCTGGCTTTAGAAGAGTAGACGTTGATACTAAGACTGGGAAAGTTAGCGGCTTGTTCTAGAACTGGATTTTAACAGGCAATTTATGAATCCTTGTGGTTCTCTTAGACAGAATCTTTTTAGGCCCTGAGAAATCAGGGCCTTTTCTATTTGACGAAAAAAGAGAAAGAGAGCCGTCCCCTCGTTTCCAAGGCCTTGAGAAATCAGGATCTTTTTTTACTATTTTAGAAAGTATAAACTTTCGTTATATACTGCAAGAAAGGCTAATTCGTGCGAAGACAGTGTCTTCGTCTAAGCATAAGGGCAACTAGGCAGTCACCTGCGTTAAGGCTTAGCGCCAGACAAGTTTTCTTTACTGGATGAGGATAAAACTTTATTTTCAGTGGGGGTTTTAGCCATTTTGTCTAAGTATGCCGTTGTGTTTAAACGGAGAGAATGTTAAGGTTGTAAATGTTAAGAAAGTACCGTGTTATTTGAAAGCAACGGAGGTAGAATGAATGCTGATAGAACTTATAGTTGCCTTCATCGCTACACTCGCTTTTGCCGTGGTTTTTAATGTTCCAGTCCGTTACTTATTACCAGGCGCTTTGGCTGGAACAATTGGGTGGCTAATTTTCCGGTCGCTTGGAGGTGCAAATACGGCTGTCTTTGTAGCTTCATTGGGAATCGGGCTTTTAGCGGAAGGGGGAGCCCGAATGTTCCGCGTTCCTGTTTTGGTTATCGCAGTACCTGGAATTATTCCCTTGGTGCCGGGGGTTGGAGCTTATTCCACGATGTTAGCTTTAATCAAAGGCGATTTTATCGGGGCTTTGACCAAAGGGACGGAGACATTGTTTGCTGCGGGTGCAATCGCAGTTGGGGTAGCTTTAGTGACTGTTCCTTTACGTTTGGTTCGGAAAGGGGGCGAAAGACATCTACGAAAAATTGCGCACACATGTATTACCTCAATTGATTCCCCCAAACGCTAAAGTCATGGTCGCAGTATCTGGAGGACCGGACTCAATGGCTTTAAGTCATATACTCTGGCGATATATACGAGAAGAACAGTTAAGCGGAATTTCTTTGGTTTTAACGCACGTTCATCACGGGGTTAGGAAAGAGTCAGATAATGAAGTACAATTGGTTCAGAATATGGCAGCGAAGTGGGAAATACCTTGCATTGTTCATCGTTTCGATGCCAAGGGATACGCTAAAACAATGGGACAGTCGTTTCAAGAAGCGGCTAGAGAGTGGCGTTACGCTCGCTGGAAAGAGGATATGCGCCAAGAGGGATGCACTCTTCTTGCAACGGCACACCACCTCGGTGATCAAGCAGAAACGATTCTTTACAGGCTCCTCAGAGGAAGTGGGACAGCTGGCTTAGCTGGAATATATCCAGCTAAGGATTCAATCATTCGCCCTCTGCTGACTTTAGGGAAAGCGGACATTCTAAATTACTGTGCGCGAGAAGCACTGCCTTATGCGCTTGATCGCTCCAACGAGGAGCGGTTATATACCCGTAACCGAATCCGCCTGGAGTTATTACCTGAATTAGAAAAAGATTATAATCCACGTATTCAGGAGGCGCTAGGGCGAACGGGAGAACTTCTTCGCTGGGATGAAGAATATTTAGCCCTACAAGTGGAGGCGGCCTGGATACATTACCACATTAGTGACTCCAATGGTACGATTGGTTTGAGTCGCGATGTCTTTACTGAACCGGCAGCGATTCTTTCACGTCTGTTGCGTAGAGCGGCGATGCTGGTCACACAAGAGCCAAGAGGGTTAGGGTTTATTTATGTTATTAAAATTATAGATTCTGAGGGAAGGCCTGGTTGGACGCAGGATTTGCCAGGTATGACGGTCGAAATTTCAGATGAGGGTATTTGGTTTAAGTGTTCTGCAGTTCATAAAGAGAAGTTCGATGACATTGAGAATAGTCCGGTCCAAGAGATGTCGAATCTAATTCTTCCAGAAATCGCCTTGGAACTGGGACGATGGTCCGAAATTCCGAGTTTGAAGGTGGATATTGGATTATTGGAGGAAGGGAATTTTTCCCCCGCGGAGGTTGATCCCGATAGACACGAGAGCAAGGTGGCAGTTTTTAGCCGTGATCTCTTAGACGAGTTTCCGGATAAGGTGGTGTGTCGTACTCGGCGGCAAGGAGACAGAATGTGGTTTCAAGGTGTTGGGCATAAGTCTTTGAAAAAGGTATTTCAGGAAGAAAATATTTCTGTTAAGGTAAGAAACGAACTACCATTGATCGCAGTCGGAGTAGAGGTGTTCTGGATTCCCGGTGTTCGCCAAAGCGGCCTGTATCGACCGGCTCAGAATACTGAAAGAATCTATTGCGTTCTCAGACCACAGGCTTCGAGTTCTATTTGAATTCATTGTAAAACCAAATACTGCGTGGTATAATATATAGAATTGCTTCTTAAATGAAGTGATTTGCCCACTAGAGAGGAGGACCATACTTGAAGGTCTTTAAAAATGCAACAATTTATATACTGATAATACTCATGGCGATCGTTTTAATAAAATGGTCGGCACCTCAAGTTAGTAAAGATGTCGTAATGGATTACAATGCATTTAAAAGAGCTGTTGTTGAAGATCAGGTTAAAGATGTTGCCGGTGTTATCGAAAACAATACCATTAAGTATACGGTCACTATGAAGGACGACAGTAAGCATGACGTGACTGGGCTTGCCAATGATCCACAACTCACTTCGGATTTGTTAGCCCACGGTCTTCCTTTGAATTTATCAGTTCCTCCGGAATCACCTTGGTGGTTCGGCCTACTGACCACATTGCTGCCCATTATGGTCATAGTTGCTTTGTTCTTTTTTATGATGCAACAGAGTCAAGGGGGCGGGAACCGGGTAATGCAGTTCGGGAAAAGCAAAGCACGCCTTGTTGGAGAAGATAGCAAGAAGGTAACCTTTGCGGATGTTGCTGGTGCGGACGAGGTTAAAGAGGAACTTCAGGAAGTGGTTGAGTTCTTGAAGTTCCCCAAAAAGTTCAGTGAATTGGGAGCTAAGATCCCCACGGGGGTTTTGCTTTTCGGACCTCCTGGAACGGGTAAAACTTTACTTGCTCGCGCTGTTTCAGGGGAAGCTGGAGTGCCATTCTTTAGCATTAGCGGTTCTGATTTTGTGGAAATGTTTGTCGGAGTCGGAGCTTCTCGGGTACGTGATTTGTTTGAACAGGCCAAAAAAAGCGCACCTTGTATTGTATTTATTGATGAAATCGACGCCGTTGGACGGCAACGTGGTGCTGGCTTAGGTGGTGGGCATGATGAACGTGAACAAACTCTTAACCAACTGCTTGTGGAGATGGATGGATTTAACGGCAATGATGGTGTTATTATTATTGCGGCTACAAACAGGGCGGATGTCCTGGATCCGGCACTCTTACGCCCAGGTCGATTTGACCGACAAGTAATTGTTGATGTTCCAGATGTTAGAGGGCGCGAAGAGATCCTTAAAGTTCATGCAAAAGGTAAGCCTTTAACGAAGGAGGTTGACCTCGAGGTTCTTGCTCGACGAACCTCTGGCTTCACGGGTGCAGATTTGGCTAATCTGATTAATGAAGCGGCCCTGCTTTCTGCGCGTCGGAGTGAAACTACAATTAGACATCAGACGCTGGAAGATTCCATTGAAAGGGTTATCGCGGGACCAGAGAAGAAGAGCCGAGTGATTAGTCCTCTGGAAAGAAAACTTGTTTCATATCATGAAGCAGGGCATGCTTTACTGGGTGAGCTCCTCACTCACACGGATCCTTTACACAAGGTGTCTATTATCCCACGCGGCAGGGCTGGGGGTTATACCTTGCTTCTCCCTAAGGAAGATCGAAATTATATGACTAAATCCCAACTGCTTGACCAAGTGACCATGTTACTTGGCGGACGTGTAGCGGAGGCCTTAGTGCTGAAGGAAATCAGTACAGGTGCTTCGAATGACCTAGAACGGGCCACAGGGTTGGTTCGCAAAATGATTACAGAATTGGGAATGTCAGAGGAACTTGGCCCACTCACCTTTGGTCACAAAGAAGAGCAGGTCTTCCTTGGCCGAGATATTTCCCGTGATCGTAGTTATAGTGATGCTGTGGCTTATGCTATCGATAAAGAGGCCCGTCGTATCATCGATGATTGTTATCAGAAGGCTCAAAACCTAATTCGGCAAAATATTGATAAATTACATGCCATTGCTGAAGCATTGATGGATAAAGAAACGCTGGATGTCAAGAGTTTTGCGGCGTTAATGGCTAAGTTCGATGTTCCGGCGGAGGCTGGGGATCACACCGAAGTGATAAACCTTGAAAAGAACGTGGATAACTCGCCACGGTCAACCTTGGATGACGAATTAAACAAAATTGAATAAAACCCAATACTGAGAGGAGAATGTACAATGGAAAGAACATTTATTATGCTGAAGCCGGATGCGGTTCAAAGGGGATTAGTTGGAGTAGTGATCGCACGTTTTGAAGAAAAGGGATTTAAGCTCGCTGGAATGAAGTTACTTCAAGTGGATCGAAGTTTGGCGGAAGCGCATTATGCAGAACACAAGGGCAAGGGCTTCTTTGAACCGACAGTCGCCTACATTATATCTTCACCGGTTGTTGCCATGGTATGGGAAGGAAAGAACGTAGTGGCCTTGGCCCGCGAGCTAATGGGGGCGACAAACCCTGCCAATGCGAATCCAGGATCCATCAGAGGAACATACGCGATGGATATTAGCCGGAATGTGATCCACGGCTCGGACTCGGTAACAAGTTCTGAACGAGAAATTGCGCTGTATTTTAAATCAGAAGAACTAATCGACTATCGCAAAGTTGGCGAGGAATGGTTGAGTGAATAAGAAATAAGGACGCCCGCAGGGGTGTCCTTTTTCCGAAGTAGATACTCTATGGAGGTGTTCTAAATGCAGTTGGAAAAAAGAGAACGGTCTTTACTAGGGTTGGCTTCTATTGTGATTGGGTTCCTTTTTATAGTTCTGCTCAAAACTCAGGGGGCTGCTGGCAGTCAGGTGACGCGGCAGGAAACGGCTGTACCTAGTTTGATTCAAACGGAACAAGAGAATCAACAGATTTCGGTTGATAATGAAAGGATACAACAAGAGCTGGCAAAATACGCTCAGGGTCAAAGCGCATCGGCTTTGGCGGATCAGCAACTTCAAGAAGCGCAAATGAATGCAGGCATGATTGCAGTGAGCGGTCCCGGTGTGCGGATTACATTAGATGATTCGAAGCGTGCCGCCATTGGGGAAGAGGATCCGAGTAACTTCTTAATACATGAACAATACATTCGTGAGATCTTTAATGCCCTGTGGAATGGCGGAGCGGAAGCAGTCGCTGTCAATGGCCTGCGAGTGACTACCAACACAGAGGTGTTCTGTGGTGGATCATACATCCAAATCAATGGGACTCGTCAAATGCCTCCGTATGTAATTGATGCCATTGGCGATACTAATAATTTAGCGTCTGCGCTTAGATTTTATGGGTGGGACAAACTTGGGGATTTTCAACAGCAATACGGAATTACGCGGAAACTTGAGGTGTTAAAAGAGGCTGTGATTCCGGCTGGTAAATTAAGAAATTACCATTATGCTGAACCCGTTAAGGAGGGAACATAATGCACCATTGGAAAAGGAGTTTAGCCTTACCTGTCACTTTGGTGGCGATTGCCCTCGGCTTTCTGATATCTCTTCAGGCTCAAACCCAAAAAAATGTCTCAGCAGCTGAGCAAATCAGCGCGGAGCGCATGGGGCAAATGAAATCAGTGCTGTCAAATTCTCAGGCTCAAAATGCCAAGCTTCAAGAAGAGCATCGTGTCTTATTGGATCAATTGGACGCTGCGAGGAAAAAGGTGGGGACGGATCCCCAACTTATCGATCAACTGAAACAATTGCAAATCCTTGATGGAACACAAGCAGTGGCCGGCCCTGGGATTCAAATTAGTATTGACGACCGTAACAAAAACGTGCTCTTTCCTCTCGGTACGGATGACATTGCGAGGATGATTAATACCTTAAAGTTTGCCGGAGCCGAGGCTATCAGCATCAACGGCCAGCGGATTGTTGCCACGACAGCTATTGTGCTCAGCGGAAGTTCGACTATCTTGGTGAACCAGGTACCCATTAGCCGCGCAGAGGGGATCCCTTATGAGCTCGATGCGATCGGGGATCAAGACACTCTCTTGGATTATTATTCCAAACTTGAAGCCCCAGGTTTGAAAAAATATGGAATGACAGTAAGTATTGTGAAGAAAGCATTGAGTATCCCATCTTACAAGGGGGCATATACATTTAAACAAGCAAAGCCAATTATCCCTTAATGCCCAAAGAAGTCTTAATATTTTATATTTTCATGCAGGGTATTACCCTTACCTTAGCGAAATGGTTAATAAAATTTTTTAGACATGATGAGATGTTGGGAGTGGGACAATATTCTAAATTTGATGGCACGCGTCAACCAGCTATTAGACCATGAAGATTATATTTGCTATATGGAAAAAATCAACGGATTGGAAAAGGAACGTCGTTTTTGTAAACATAGCTTCGAGCATGGGTTAAGTGTTGCTCGTGTCGCTTATGCGTATATGTTAGAAACGAGAGAAGTGATTCTACCTAAAGAGGTGGTATATGCGGCAGGTTTTCTTCATGACATTGGGCGTTGGGTAGAATATCAAACGGGCGAAGATCACGCTGAGGCCAGCGCGCGCCTGGCTCTCCCGTTGCTCGAAGCGTGTCGATTTAGTTCCGAGGATATTCAAGTTATTGTACAAGGGATTAGGGAACACCGCAGGCATCCTGGGGACAATTTGACCCCTTTGGGAGAAGCATTGGCTCTTGCGGATGATTGGGCAAGAGATTGTCGGCATTGTTCAGCGCAAACTCTATGTTATAAATTTGACGATGCGATGAAACAGATTATGTATTAAGGTGAGGGGGGGCAAGGCAATGCAAACTTATAGCATGCGGTGGGTTACCTTAGATAATTTGGAAGAAGCTAAAATAGCCTTGAAACAAATTGGGTCTGACCCCGGAGGAATTGCTCATATGGCGGGGAAAGCCTTAGGACGGGGTGTAAAATTAGAGCAAGTACCATTATGGGTAGCCCATATCCTAAAACAAGAGATGTTGTCGGTAGGCGGAGATGCAGCGGTACACCGGGATGTTATTATCAATAAAATAGATGCTACGGATATAATGTTGCTCGGCACGGTACGACAACTCGGGCAACTTGCTAGTAAGGTATTAGCCCAACCGTTTGGGCTTAAGAAAATAGGGCACGACCTGAAGCAGTTACTGACTACACTGGAACCCTCAAAAACTCGCATCTTGAATTGTCGGGGCATCGAATTAAAGCTGGGAGAACGTACTCTGGTTATGGGAATCTTAAATGTAACCCCGGATTCGTTCTCGGATGGGGGCAGGTACTATTCAATTGAAAACGCAGTTGCTCAAGCTAAACGTATGGTTGAAGAAGGCGTAGATATTTTAGACATTGGAGCGGAGTCGACCCGACCCCATCACGAGGCCGTGAGTTCTGAAGAAGAATGGAAGCGCTTAGAACCGGTCCTTAAGACTCTTTTGGATCATGTTGCGGTTCCAATTTCCATCGATACTTATAAAGCAAGCGTTGCAGCCAAAGCACTTGAAGCGGGTGCTCACTTGATTAATGATGTTTGGGGCTTGCAGAAAGACCCGGATATGGCTAGGGTTGTCGGAGAATACCAAGCTCCGGTGATCGTAATGCATAATCAAGAAGGCACGAACTATCGCCATCTAATGGGGGATATGATGGCCTTTTTAAGGCAAAGCATCGAACAGGCGGAAGCACACGGCTTATCCGGAGATCAAATTATTGTGGATCCGGGAATTGGATTTGGCAAAACGGCGGAGCAAAATCTTGAAGTTATGGCCCGCCTGGCA
Source organism: Desulfosporosinus sp. (assembly GCA_031292075.1). Taxonomy (GTDB): domain Bacteria; phylum Bacillota; class Desulfitobacteriia; order Desulfitobacteriales; family Desulfitobacteriaceae; genus Desulfosporosinus. The sequence goes on along the minus strand of JARLHW010000264.1, from coordinate 13,584 downwards.
GAATTCAGAACGCTCGGACACCCGGTACTTCTCGGAACTTCCCGCAAATCTTTTATTGGTAAGATACTGACTCAAACAGTTGATGAACGTTTAGAGGGGACACTGGCGACTAGTGTTCTAGGGGTTGTTTCTGGGGTAGATATAATACGTGTGCACGATGTCCAAGCAAATTGTAGGGCAGTGCAAATGGCTGATGCCATTGTGCGAGGGCAGAGAGGGGTTCATTATGTCGGGGCATGACGTCATTCATCTTCGCGGCCTGGAATTTTATGCTTACCATGGCGTATTGCCAGAGGAACAGGCTTTAGGACAGAGATTTATAATCGATATGGACATTTTTTATGATCTGCGCCAGGCTGGCACTTCTGACCAAGTAGAAGATACGATTCACTATGGAGAGGTTTATCAAGTGATCAAAGCTTGTGTTACCGAGGACAGGCATCAATTACTGGAACATTTGGCGGAGGAAATAGCGCTAAGTGTCATGCAGCTGTTTTCCTGTGCATCGGTAAGAGTAGAGGTGCATAAACCTCAAGCTCCGATTCCCGGGATTTTTAGAGATGTTTCTGTGGAAATCTGGCGTAAGGCTGGAGAAAGAGTATGAGGGCGTTTTTAGGGTTAGGCAGCAATCTTGGCGACCGAGCCTATTATCTCAAAGAAGCGGTTTTAGCTTTGGCAAGCTCTACGCTAGAGATTGTGGCTACTTCGAGAATTTATGAAACCGAGCCTTGGGGTGTGATGAACCAACCCTTATACTGGAATCAGGTCATAGAAATTGACACAATCCTTGAGCCTTTAGATCTGCTTCATGTTTGTCAGGAAATTGAACTTCGGCTCGGACGTGAACGCAAGGAGCATTGGGGTCCGAGGACAATTGACATTGACCTACTTCTTTATAATAATAGAGTTGTTAAGTCTGAAGAGTTAATGTTGCCGCATCCTTATCTGGAGGATCGGGCGTTTGTACTTGTTCCTTTGCGGGAGATCGCGCCGAAACTCGTATTGCCCTCGGGAAGATCTATTATTGAAGTATCCGGAGAAGGAAAGGTTCACCCTCTCACACAGTAGAGACACGATTTATCGTGTCCTCGACATCTGTTAGTGCCCTTACAACGACACCCAATTAGCAGACGATATCGCAAGAGTTGTACTGTTTTAGGCGGGACTGTCGGTAAGACAGAAGGGCACGAAGCATCGTGCCCTTACAAGAAATAAATAAAACCGCTTGGATCGAGATGACCGAGACGGAGGGGAAAATAAAGTACCTTCACGCTTGTGAAGGTATTTTTTATTAGGAACCCGTAAGGCATATCAGCGTCAAAGAGTTCAGAGGTAAGGCTCGACTGGTAAGGTAGGGCAAGATGCATTGTGTCCCCGGAATAATCCGCTTGGATCTATTTGACCGAGATGGAGGGAAAAGTTAAATAATATTATAGAATGAATGGAAAGGGGGACGTGAGATGAAATTTGGCATAATTGGAGCCGGTATTGTTGGGACAGCCCTAGCTGTGCGATTAGTAGAAGCGGGACATGAATGTGTTGGGGTCCATACCCGTAGTCGTCTCTCGTATGAGCGGTTTCGTAGTTATTTAACGGTTGACCATCGCCCCTTAGAAGAGCTTGTTCTCGCTGCTGATAGTATGTTTATTACCACACAGGATGGTATGATTCGAACGGTCGCGGAGGATTTGAGCGTGAATGTTCCTATAAAACCGGGCCAAGTGTGGATTCACTGTTCTGGATCGCTCCCTTCAGATATTCTACGTGTCAAGGAGAACTTACCTATCCAATGCCTATCGTTACATCCTCTACAGGCTTTTGCGAGTGTGGAGAAAGCGTTAGCCATCCTGATTGGAACACATTTCGGGATCGAAGGAGACAATCAGGAGCTTGGAGAGGGCATCGTCAGGGACTTAGGTGGGATTCCACATCCAATCTTGGCGACCCAGAAGTCTCTTTATCACGCGGGTGCGGTGGTTGCCTCGAATTATCTGGTGGTTTTGGCTTCGTTAGCCGTAGAGCTTTTTACTGAAGCGGGAATTCCGGCAGAGGGAGCCTTAGCCTCGTTACTTCCGCTGATGAAGGGGACGCTGTATAATTTAGAACAGGTAGGACTACCTCAAGCATTAACTGGACCGATTGCCCGCGGGGATGCGCAAGTGGTTCAAGGTCACCTTGAGCACATGCCGCCAAACCTTGTGAAGATTTATCAAGGATTGGGTTTAATAGCTCTAGAACTGGGAGAAAACAAAAAGGCCCAACTAGGATTAAGTTATCCTCCTGAGGAGCTAAACCTTTTGAAATCATTACTGGGAATATCAGGTGCGTTAGATCGCGATAAGGTATAGCCTAAAATCCCGCATTTTTTATACCTACAAGGAAAAACGCTGTAAATACGCCTTGGGGAATTCTGAACGGGGCCTCGGACCTTGGACCTCGATTAAAGAAAGGTAGAGATAGACTTGAAGAGAACTTCACATATTTCTGAGCTGCGTGAAATCATCGCTATAGAAAAAAGCAGGGGACGAAGAATTGCACTCATACCAACCATGGGTTACTTGCATCGGGGACATTTGGCGTTAGTAGAGCAGGCCAAACAACGCGGAGCTTTGATCGTACTAAGTATTTTCGTTAATCCTTTACAATTTGGCCCAAATGAAGATTATACCAGTTACCCTAGGGATTTGGAAAAAGATGCCCATTTAGTGGAAACCGCAGGGGTTGATGTACTCTTTCATCCAACTTCTGAGGAAATGTACCCTCTCCCGATGGTCACCTACGTTGAGGTTGGCCAGTTGGATGCGGTGCTCTGTGGAGCAAACCGTCCCGGGCATTTTCGCGGAGTAGCGACGGTCGTAAGTAAGTTGTTTCATATTGTCCAACCTGATTTGGCTTTTTTTGGGCAAAAGGATTATCAGCAATATCTAATTATCCGGCGGATGGTAGGAGATTTGAATCTGCCGATTGAAGTCTGTCCGGTCCCCATTGTCCGTGATTTCGATGGCTTGGCTTTAAGCTCGCGTAATGTTTTTTTAACTTCTGAACAACGTCAGGAAGCTTTGATTCTGTCTCAGAGCCTTAACGAGGCGGAAAAGCTTTTGCGAGCAGGAGAACGATCAGCACGGGTGCTTGAAACCCGAATCAAAGAAAAAATTACTAATGAGAGCCAGGGCGTAATTGACTATGTCGAAGTTAGGGAAGCGCAAAATTTATCCGAAGTAACCCGTATAGAGAACCCGGTGCTTGTGGCTCTGGCGGTTAGATTCGGATCAACTCGGCTGATTGATAATAAAGTGATGGAGGTTAACCCTCTTGTTTAGAACGATGATGAAATCTAAAATTCATAGGGCAACCGTGACAGAAGCCAATCTTCAATATGTGGGTAGTGTTACGATTGACACTGCGTTGCTGGAAACAGCAGATATTTTGCCGAATGAGAAAGTTCAGATCGTGAATAATAATAATGGGGCAAGGTTTGAAACATATGTTATTCCTGGAGAAAGAAACTCGGGAACGATTTGTTTGAATGGTTCAGCGGCTCGTCAGGTTCAAGTTGGGGACCAAGTCATTATTATTGCGTATGCATTGCTAACTGATGAAGCGGCTCATCAGCTTAAGCCTAAAATCATCTTTGTTGACGATCAAAATCATCAAACAAAGATTGTAACCGAAGAAGTCCATGGACAAAAATCTTGACAAGATCAGACGAACTGACTAGTATTTAGGGAAGATTTAGTCACTTTAGGGGAGGTGGGAACCTATGAGTTATACAATCAGCGCAGAACTGTTTCAGACTTTAGCCGGGGAGATTGAAGTTCTCAAAAAAGAACGTAAAGCAATTATCTTGGCCCACTATTATCAAAGACCTGAGGTTCAGGATATTGCCGATTTTGTGGGAGATTCCCTACAACTGAGTCAACAGGCTGCAGATACGGACGCCGAAGTCATTGTGTTTTGTGGAGTCCATTTCATGGCTGAAAGCGCAGCTATTCTATCACCGGATAAGGTGGTAATATTGCCTGAGTTGAACGCGGGTTGTCCTATGGCGGACATGGTGGATGCCGAAGGTTTACGTGCCTATAAAAAAAAGGTTCCCGGAGTCCAGGTGGTCTGTTATGTTAATACTTCTGCAGAAGTCAAAGCGGAGAGCGATATCTGCTGTACTTCCGCTAATGCGGTAAAAGTATTACAGTCTTTAGAAGGAAAAGATATTCTTTTTATTCCAGACGAAAATCTTGGTCGCTACGCCGCCAATATTCTTGAGCGTCCGGTTCAGTTTTGGCCTGGTTACTGTAAAACTCATGACCGATTGTCGAAGGAAGACATTCTTAAAGCTAGAAAAGAGCATCCGCTTGCCAAAGTCATCGTTCATCCGGAATGCCGGGAAGACATTTGTCAGGAAGCCGATTATATTGGTTCTACAGCAGGATTAATCAAGTACGCTCAGAATTCAGAGAATAAAGAGTTTATTGTGGGGACGGAGTCTGGGATCTTACATCGGCTCCATCAAGTTTGCCCAGATAAGGAGTTTTATCTTGCTTCAGAACGCTTGGTTTGTCCGAATATGAAATCGACAACCTTAGAGAAAGTAAGAGATTCACTTATTGCCCTCTCTCCCCGTGTTACGGTGAAAGAGGAAATACGAGTCAAAGCTAAAGAGGCACTAGACCGAATGCTGGCTTTGTAAGCAGCAGAAGAGCGGGGATGGGCAATTGAGACGTTATTTATTTCCTTGGTCCAAATCAGGGCTAAAGGTCTTTGAGTCGGACGTGCTTGTGTTAGGTAGCGGTATTGCTGGTTTGTATACAGCGATCAAAGCGAGTGAGCACTCCCAGGTTACGGTTCTTACTAAAAAAACAATTGAAGTGAGCAATACCGAGCAGGCGCAGGGTGGGATTGCGGTAGCCATTGATATAGCGGACTCCCCGAACTTACATTTTGAGGACACGCTGCGGGCGGGCGCCGGACTCTGTGACCCTTTGACAGTAAGGATTCTGGTTGAAGAGGGACCTGCCTGCGTGGAAGAATTGATGGCCATGGGCGCTCAGTTTGACCGCCTTGACGGTGAGCTTGCCCTCACACGTGAAGGTGCCCATAGCCAACGGAGAATACTGCATGCGCTAGGGGATGCTACGGGATGGGAAATCGAGCGGGCTTTAGTGGCCAAAGCCAAAGAAAGCCTTCAGGTCACTGTCGGTGAAGGACATTTTGTGGTTGATCTCTTGGAGAATCAGCAAGGAGATATTATTGGGGCCCTAGTTCTGAACGAGGAAACAGGAGAGCTCGAAGGGCACTTAGCTAAGGCTGTGGTTCTGGCAACCGGTGGTTTGGGGCAAGTATATCGTTATACGACGAACCCTAGTGTTGCTACCGGTGACGGAATGGCAGCAGCCTTGCGGGCCGGGGCAGACTTAATGGACATGGAATTCGTGCAATTTCACCCTACGGCGTTGTTAATTCCTCATGCGCCCCGTTTTCTTATCTCGGAAGCGGTGCGTGGAGAAGGTGCCCATTTAATAAACTCCGCAGGGATTCGCTTTATGGAAAATGTACCGGGGAAAGAACTTGCTCCGCGTGATATTGTCGCTCGAGCCATCTGGAAGGAAATGAACCAGGGCTCGGTTTATTTGGATTTTAGACCTATCGGGCAGGAACGAATCCTAGAGAGATTCCCAACTATTTACAAGACTTGCTTGAACTATGGGATGGATGTTTTATCTACGCCCTTACCAGTGGCCCCGGCTGCCCATTACATGATGGGTGGGATTGCGACCAACTCAGATGGAGAAACAAGCCTACCTCATCTTTATGCAGCAGGGGAGTGCGCTTGTAATGGGGTTCATGGCGCCAATCGGTTAGCAAGTAACTCCTTGCTGGAAGGATTGGTTTTTGGCGCACGCATCGTAGAGAAAATGCGAGATAAGACTGAAGCAAAACGCCCTTCATGGGAGGAAGTTCACAGCCCGGGTGGAGATCTAATGGACACAGTAACTGGAATAAGCGGCCCTGTAAAACAATTTGGCGGTCATGGTTTGCGCAAGCAGATCCAAGATTTAATGTGGGACAATGTTGGTATTTTGCGCAATGAGGCGGGCCTGAGGAAGGCCACCCAGTTATTGATGGCTTGGGAGAGTGACGACTGCACAACATGTAGCGTAGAAGACCTTGAAACAGCCAACATCTTGACGGTGGGGACGAAGATTGCCAAAGCTGCTTTAGAGCGAGAAGAGAGCCGCGGTGGGCATTTCCGCTCGGATTATCCGCTGCGTCTTGACGAACTCTGGCAAAAGCACTCTTTGCAACGTAAGGAGGGATATCATGTATGCTACGTTCCAGTTTCAGGAACTGATTGATCAAGCCTTGAAGGAAGACATCGGGACCGGGGACCTCAGTACTAGAATTTTGCCAGAAGACTTAACCGGATTGGCCAAACTCTATGCCAAACAAGAAGGTATAGTGGCTGGCCTGGAGCTTGTTGAACAAGTGTTTCAGCGAGTTGATCCACGGATTCAGGTCCAAAGGTTCAGTAAAGATGGAGATAAAGTAAAGATTGGAGGGGTTGTGCTCGAGCTGGTCGGCCCATTTAGTAGTATTTTGCAGGGAGAGCGGACGGCTTTAAATTTTTTACAGCATCTCTCAGGAATTGCTACGGCCACAAAACGAGCCGTGGATCAAGTTGCAGGGCTGGCAGTTGACATAGTAGATACCCGAAAAACCCTGCCGGGCTGGCGTGCTTTACAGAAATATGCGGTCAGAGTCGGAGGGGGACAGAACCATCGTTTTGGGCTTTATGATGCGGTGATGTTAAAGGATAATCATCTGGCCGCGGTGGGTGGATTGACGGAGGCTGTCGAACGGGTCCGAGCTCAAGTCGGGCATATGGTTAAGATTGAGGTTGAGTGTGAAAGTATTGAACAGGTCAGAGAAGCGGTAAGCTGCGGTGTCGATGTGATTATGCTCGATAACATGGGGATCCAAGAAATGCGAGAAGCAGTCCAATTTATCGACCATCGAGCGATCGTTGAAGCATCGGGGGGGATGAAGGAAGAACGTCTTCGTGAAGTGGCCGAGACGGGAATTGACCTAATTTCGATCGGTGCTTTGACCAATTCAGTTACGGCTTTGGACTTTAGTCTCGACCTTGGTGATATTAAAGCTACGACGAGGGCAAGTTGGGAAAGAGGAATCTGAATGGTACGTCATGACATCCTTCAACTTCTCGCGGCGCACCCTCAAGAATATGTGTCCGGCGAAAGGATTAGTCAACAATTGAATGTCACGCGGGCAGCCATTTGGAAACAGATTAAGGCTTTAAAAGCAGAAGGTTTTGAAATTGAAGGGCAGACGAAAAATGGTTACCGCTTATTGAAGATGTCCCATTCCTTAAATGAGTGGGCTTTAGAGCAGGCGCTGACTACGACATTGTTGGGACGCACGCTCTACCTTGAAGACGAGTTAGCCTCCACAAACGTTCGGGCCAAGGAACTTGCCCACCTAGGGGGTGTCCATGGACTGACTGTCTTGGCAAAGTATCAAAGCGGGGGACAAGGGCGGTTACAGCGGCAGTGGGAATCTCCACAGGGTGGGCTTTGGATGTCCGTAGTACTGCGACCTGATTTGTCCCTTGCGGACGCTTCGAAATTAACTCTCGCAGCGAGTGTGGCAATTGTAGATGCTTTAGAAGAGCTTTTTCAGGTTCGTATCGGGATTAAATGGCCGAATGACCTTGTTTATAAGGGTCAGAAATTGGCAGGAATACTCGGCGAAGTCTTGGGAGAGTGGAATGCAGTCCAAACGTTGATTCTGGGAATGGGCGTAAATGCCAATTTTACTCGTGAATGCTTAAGTGCGCCCTTGAACGCAACGACTCTCTATGAAATTCTGGGCTATGAGGTAGACCTCAACCTTTTGGCAGCAACGATTTTAAAATATTTAGAAAAGGAATTAATTTTTCTTGAAAAAAGAGCGTTTGAGAGGCTGAGGTTAAGTTGGACGGAACGAGCAGTAGGATTGGGCGAAGAAGTAAGAATCCTACGGGGAGAGCAAGTGTTTCAGGGTACTTTTAAAGGAATCTCGATTGACGGCGCTCTGCTTCTGGAAACGGAAGCTGGAGAAAAAATTTTTTCAGCTGGAGAAGTCCAACTTCGTTCCAAAATGAGTGGATATTTTTAAGTGCCTTAATTAGAAAGTCAGGTAAGGTTAGAATTTTTCCGCAAAAAGGTTTTTATGAGAGGGCATTGCAAGCGGCTCGGTTCTATTGTAAACTTCATACTACATAGTAGTTTACAATAGAGGGGGATTTATTTATGAAAACAAGAAAATTGGCCATGACGTCCGTGATGGCCGCCCTGATGTGCTTGGCAGGGATGTTGCTCCATTGGTCTCCAGGCTTGGTTCCATTTAGCATATTACCAGTTTTTGTCTTGATGTCCGGCATTATTCTAGGGGCTGAGTATGCGGCTATGGCTATGCTGGTCTATCTAGTCTTGGGGTTATTTGGTCTGCCCGTCTTTTCTACCGCCCCGTATGGAGGGCTTGGCTACATCCTAAAGCCAACGTTTGGATTTCTGCTGGGTTATGTGGCGGCTGCGTATATTGTGGGGCGAGTGTACCGTGAAGGCAGTCTTTGGCGGGCGATTGCTGGCGTGTTAGCCGGGCTTTTTACTTTGTATCTTTTTGGGTTAATCTATCTTTATATCATCTTACACTGGGTGTTGCACCGTCCGACAAGTGTCGCAGGTGTTCTGATGATCGGTTTTGTTCCCTTACTTTTTTTAGGGGATTTAATTAAGGCAGGGATTGCCGTCTGGATCGGACAGGAAGTCGTTCGCCGGCGTCAAGATACTTAAAGGGTAGCTCACTTAGCCAAAAGGAGCGTTATGATGATTCTTTTATTTGATGTGGGTAATACAAATATTGTGTTGGGAGTTTATGATGAGAGGACTTTGACCCACCACTGGAGGGTGTCTACAGATAAATCCCGAACTATGGATGAGTATGCAGTTGTTATTAAGAATTTATTTGATTTTAGCGGTTTAACCTTTCAAGAAATGAGTGCTGTTGTGATTTCCTCAGTAGTTCCACCAGTAATGCCAACTTTGGAAGCACTTGTCCGCAAATACTTTGGTGTAGAACCTCTTGTTGTAGGACCTGGCGTTAAAACAGGGATGCCGATCGTCTATGACAACCCTAGAGAGGTTGGCGCTGACCGTATCGTGAATGCCGTGGCGGCCTATAGTAAATATGGTGGACCGCTAATTATTGTAGATTTTGGAACAGCGACGACGTTCTGTGTGGTATCGAAGCATGGGGAGTACTTAGGTGGGGCTATTGCGCCCGGAATTGGGATTTCAACAGAAGCGCTGTTTCTGCGGGCGTCTAAATTACCTCGTATTGAAGTGGTTAAGCCAACAGCAGTTATCGCCAAGAATACAGTGGCTGGCATGCAATCTGGGATTTACTACGGTTTCACCGGGCAAGTGGACGGGATTGTTAAACGCATGAAGGCAGAATTGGGACCAGAGACTAAAGTGGTTGCAACGGGCGGATTAGCTAAATTGATTTCTCAAGAATCTGAAATGATTGAAACGGTAGATCCATTTTTAACGCTTGAGGGGCTTTTGTTGATCTATGAGCGTAATCGGAAATCGTAAATATGGGGAAGTAAAACATGAAGTTAGGAAATTATACACTTGAAGTTCCGGTATTTTTAGCGCCTTTGGCTGGAGTGACGGATAAAGCTTTTCGTGAAACGGTCTGTGCTGTGGGTGGAAAGTATGTCTGGACCGAGATGATTAGTGATAAAGCGCTGACTTATCAAAACTCAAAGACCTTGAATATGCTTGACTTAAGTGGGGAAACTGAACCTAGAATCGTACAGCTTTTTGGGGCAAACCCAGAAACAATGGCTCAGGCGGCCCTATTAGCCATAGAATGCGGTGCTACCGTCATTGATATTAATATGGGCTGCCCCACACAAAAAATTGTTAAGAACAGTGAAGGAGCGGCCTTATTAAGGGATCTACCACGCGCGCAAACGATTGCTGCAACTGTTGTGCGGGCTGTTAATGTGCCGGTGACTGTGAAAATTCGTCTCGGCTGGAATGACGATGAAATTGTGGCCATTGAACTGGCGAAAGGACTAGAGTCAGTAGGAGTGCAGATGTTAACGGTTCATGCTCGAACTCGTGAACAGTTTTATGCAGGTCATGCCAACTGGGAATGGATTCGACGAGTAAAGAAAGCGGTGAGTATTCCGGTTATTGGCAATGGAGATGTTTTTAAACCTGAAGACGCCGGCAGACTGATTGAGCAAACGGGCTGTGACGGAGTAATGATTGGACGCGGTGCCCTTGGAAACCCATGGCTCATTCCGCGCACCCAGCATTTTTTAGAGTATGGTGAAGTATTACCCGGACCACAAATCGAAGAACGCATCTTGGTTGCGTTACAACATTTTAACCGTGTGTTGCGTTATAAAGGTGAACGAATTGGTCTTAACGAAATGCGAAAACATGCTGTGTGGTATATTAAAGGGGTTAAGAAGGCAGCTCAACTTCGAGATGAGATTATGCAAACAAGGTCACCAGAAGAAATGCGAACGCTCTTCAGTCGAATCATGGAAGGAAAAGAGTAGTCTTTGTAGAAAGAAGAAAAAATATGAGAGCTTCACTCGTTAAGAAGAAGAGCAGGATCCTTGACAATATTTTGCAAGGTCCTTATAATAACGAGTAATGTAATGGAGGAATTTTTCAAGGAGTTCCTAGATTTTATAGGAAGTACGCATATAAGGCTTTTTAGAAAAGCGCGCGGCACGATAAAACGCGCAATGCGTAGGACGAGAAAAGGGAGCGAGAAAAATATGCCTGAAAAAGAAGTGATCCTAACCTTAGAAGGCCTCAAAAAACTTGAGGAAGAGCTGGAACTATCTAAAACTGTCAAGCGGCGGGAAGTTGCCGGACGTATCAAGCAGGCTATCGATTTTGGAGATATTAGTGAAAACTCAGAGTATGATGACGCCAAGAACGATCAGGCCTTCATTGAAGGACGGATTATAACTCTCGAGAAAATGCTCAGGAATGCACGAGTTATCGATGAAGTTGAAGGAACGGATATTGTGGCCTTAGGCGCGAAAATTCGCCTGAAAGACATTGACTTTGGTGATGAAGAAGAGTACTTTATTGTTGGTTCTGCTGAGGCGGATCCAGGTACCAATAAAATTTCCAATGAATCACCCGTCGGAAAAGCGGTCTTAGGTCAGCCCAAGGGGGCTATGGTAGAAGTCAATGTTCCCGCAGGTATTTTGCACTATCAAATTTTAGATATTAAATAAAACCTCGAGATTTATTGATAAACTAATAGCATTCAGTAGAGATACGTAGTGAAAATAAGTTTATTAGAGAGTGCAGTGTTTCTGTAATGGGGGTTAACCACGTACAGATACTGCACTTTGTTTATTAACCTAGAACTGACCAGAAAATGGAAATAGTTAGATTTAAGGTGTATTTACTGAAAAATTAATTCTGATATTAATTTATTTTGTTTAACGAATTCTAAATATGGAAAAATTAGTAAATGAAGAATAATAGTGGAGGAATTAGGAATGGAAAATACCAATGACCTCTGGCGAATTCGGTTAGAAAAGCTTAAGCTGTTTCGTCAAGCCGATGTTGAACCATATGCTGACCGCTATCTGCGCACACATAAAGCACTTGAGATTTTAGAACGATTTGAAGAATTAGAAGGTCAGGAGACTAGAGTAGCTGGGCGGATCATGAGCAAGCGTGATCAAGGAAAAGTTATCTTCTTACATATTCAAGATTTTAGTGGACGCATCCAGATTTATATCCGGGTGGATGAATTAGGTCAGAGTATGTTTGATTTAATTACAAAATTTGACGTGGGTGATATCGTTGGTGTGGAAGGAAAAATTTTTCGCACAAAAAGAGGAGAAATATCCATCCATGCTCGTAATGTGAAATTGCTCTCCAAGGCGATGCGCCCACTTCCTGAAAAATTTCATGGTCTGACGAACGTAGAAATACGCTATCGTCAAAGGTATTTAGATTTGGTTATGAATCCGGATGTTCGTCAGGTGTTTGTGATACGGAGCAAAATCATACGGTACATGAGAGAGTTTCTGGAGGAGCGGGAATTTCTCGAAGTGGAGACACCGACACTTCACACAATTCCCGGCGGAGCGGCGGCACGTCCGTTCAGCACGCATCACAACGCCCTTGATATTGATCTTTATTTGCGGATTGCCCTTGAACTGCCCTTAAAGCGCCTGATTGTCGGTGGGTTTGAGAAGGTCTTTGAAATTGGTCGGACCTTCAGAAATGAGGGAATTTCAATCAAGCATAATCCGGAGTTTACCATGATGGAGCTTTACCAAGCGTATGCGAATTTTGAAGATATCATGGCACTAACGGAAGAGATGGTTGCCTATATTGTACAAAAGGTACATGGTACGCTTGAGATTACTTATCAGGGGCAACCCCTGCACTTTAAGACTCCTTGGCGTCGTCTGCCAATGTTGGATGGTATTTTAGAATATTCAGGAGTTGACTTCCGGAGTATCAAAACCGATGAACAGGCGCGTCACGCTGCTCAAGAGAAAGGCCTACACGTCGAAGCGGGCGCAGCTCGTGGCAAAATTATTAATGAGTTTTTTGAAGAGTTCGTTGAACCTAATTTGATACAACCTACCTTTATAACCGGACATCCCGTAGAAATTTCTCCCTTAGCTAAACGTAATGCTGATCAGCCGGAATATACAGATCGGTTTGAAGCGTTTATATTTGGTCGTGAACTTGCCAATGCCTTTTCCGAGTTAAACGACCCCATTGATCAGCGGCAACGTTTTGAAGCACAGGCTGCAGAACGGGTTAAAGGGGACGATGAGGCTCATATTTTGGACGAGGACTTTGTCCAGGCCTTGGAGTACGGACTTCCGCCTACGGGTGGACTAGGAATCGGTATTGACCGCTTGGTTATGTTCTTAACGGATTCTGCGTCCATTCGAGATGTAATCCTCTTCCCAACGATGCGACCAAGAGATGAAAGTATTCAAGCAGATGACCTAGAAGAGTAGTGCTTAGGGAAAATTGAAGTTTTGCAAGCTGGTTCGATCAGGGTTGGACCAGCTTTTGGCTTACGGTTCTGTGTGAAAATTGATTTAAATAATTATTAGCGGTAATTGGACCATAAGAGAGAATAAACGATGTTTTACCGAGAAATACTAGTATAATTGCGTCAGGAAGCGTTTGAATTGTACCCCATAGTCGTGGTACAATACCTTTTGTTCGCTCAGCAAAATAAAAAGTCAACAAGACAATAAATTGTGCACCAACGAGAGAACACAGCATAATATAGTTATTGACAACGAAAGTTGAAAATGCTAGTATATGATTCTGGTTACAACAAGCTTGGACATTGTGTCCGAGTCCTGATCTTTGAAAACTAAACAACAAGGACAGCCAATGAGAGAAACTCGCAAGAGTTTCAAAAAGAGTATGAGCGAATCATCTTCTTCAATGAAGTTGAAATAACTTTTTATGGAGAGTTTGATCCTGGCTCAGGACG
>JARLHW010000263.1 GCA_031292075.1 Desulfosporosinus sp. | reverse complement strand
GTAAAAAACTGTGGATAAGAACTACCTCTTATGTGGTGGTTGACTTCCTCAGGTCGGGAAAAGTTAGTTGGATGTATGTACCAAATAATATTAAGATCTCCATGGTGTAATTATCCATTTAACCTTTTGACAAGATCAGATTATTTTAATGCAACGTTAGTGAGCTTGGATATTAAGTATTTTGGTCGTTTTTACTCTAAAAAAGCAAATTATCACATAAAGGTAGCTGGACGAGGCATTGATGAGGTTGTACGAGATATTAGGATGACCTTAAAGCTTTGAGAATTGCGCGAAATGTCTGTTCAAAAATATCTCCGTCCTAGCCAACAATGGAAGGCACCAGTGAGTACTTGGATTCGAGAGATGTATCAAGAACGCCAGGAAAAGGCACGACGTAAAAAGGAGCGGAAAGAGATTTCAGCGGAGTGATATTCTTGCTATGAATTTCGAATGATGTTTCTAAGTGGTATTAATATGGAATTGAGAGATCTTAAAGATTGTCTTAAAGATTCCCTTAAAGATTCCCTTAAAGATTCCCTTAAAGATTCCTTATTGCTATGATTACGGCGACAACTGGGAGCACGAAATTACCATTCTTTCGTAGTGGGTGATGCGGTGGGTTCAAGAGCCAAGGGGAATTCAATCGCGCTGATCTGCTGAAAAATCTTGTATTTTTACAACTTGAACGGTATAATAACGTATAAGTAGTGGTTAGGGGGTGAGCCTGTGTCAGAAAAGCCTTATGTTCCACCATATAGTGTCACTGATGCAATCATTCACCTAGTCGCTGAAATCAGCGAGCTAGTGGGCGTTGTTACTGTAAAAAGCGAAACTGCGGTGAACCCTCATTTGCGCAGGGATAATCAAATACGGACCATTCATTCGTCACTGGCAATTGAGAACAACTCGCTGTCATTGGAACAAATGACGGACATTATTAACGGTAAACGTGTTCTTGGCTCACCCAATGAAATACGCGAGGTTAAAAATGCTTTTGATGCTTACAGCCTTACGCTTACATTCGACCCATTTAGTATTGAGGATCTATTGAAATCCCATAAGATATTGATGGCGGAGCTAACAAATGAAGCTGGGCGTTTTCGTTTTGGTGGTGTTGGTGTCTTTGCGGGAGAAAAGCTGGTGCATATGGCCCCGCCTGCAGATATTATACCTAAGTTGATAAGTGATCTGATTCACTGGGTCAAAACAACTGATACTCATCCTCTCATCAAAAGTTGCGTGTTTCACTATGAGTTTGAATTTATCCATCCGTTTGCTGACGGAAATGGACGTATGGGGCGTATGTGGCAGACGCTTTTATTAAGT
>JARLHW010000029.1 GCA_031292075.1 Desulfosporosinus sp. | reverse complement strand
TCTTTAATTACTTCTTCGCTAATTTGTTCAACAGACATTACTCTTCCTCCTTTCTTACCAGCCTTGCGCTAGAGAAGTTTCAAATTTTTCCGCAGCTTTTCTATGCACATTTAGTTTCCAAGACCGATACTCTAAAGCATCTAGGATTTTCCGTGCACCAATGACAGGATCTACCTCCAAGATGAAGTTTCCACCAAAGACGTCATGTGCAATTTGAGTTGTAACCCCATAGACAAGGTCACTACCTTCAACAGGAGGCATAGAACCAACATGGCATGGCAGTCCCATCGTGACACACCAAGAACCGATCGCAACTGCTTTTTCATGCATGGCCTCTGGAGCAGAAGCGGCAAATGGAACTTTAGGAACATCAACACCAAGCTCATTGGCCATTGCTATCGCCAAATCCATACCACGGCTGTTATCCACACAAGAGCCACAATGGAAAACTAGTGGCAGTCCGGTAGCTAATTGAGGATTTGCTGCTTCCAGCATTTTGAAGAAGGATTTGAGCCCTTCGCCGGCATATTCTTCAACGGCTAAAGGTGACATAAGACCAAATTTAGCATAGGCACCGGAAGAGCAACCAGTGGAAATGACAAATACGTCATTTTTCACAAGCTCTTTGAGAACTGCAATGTGACCTTCATCTTGAGGACGTCTAAGGTTATTACATCCAGCCATCAGAACGACACCCTTAAGTTGTCCGCTTAGTACAGCATCTGTTAGCACAGAAATTGGACGGTCCGGATTGACTTTCGAGAAAATTTCCGTAAGTGCTTCCACGCTAAAACCTGCAACAAGGCTGTGCTTTTCGGAAGGAATGTTGACCTTTTTAGGATCCCGATTCTTATATGCTTTAATAGCAATGGCGATAATCTTCTTAGCATCTTCTAAAGCAGAAGCTGTATTAAAGGCAATGTGTTGGGCATTAGGTGTTTTCATGATTGCTTCGGTTGTAACAACCTTAGTATGGTAGCATTCTGCCAGAGTTTGGACTGCTGGGTAGATGCACTGAATATCAACGACCATGGCATCCAAAGCACCTGTCAAGATAGCTAATTCCTGCGAGGCTGAAGAAGTAGCTAAATAAACGCCTTCGCGCATGAGCAACTCATTACCTGTACAGCAAATCCCAACTACATTGACACCTTCAGCGCCGGCAGCAATAGCGTCATCTTTCATTGCGCGCGCAGCGGCAACGATCATTTCACTTAAAACTGGGTTGTGTCCGTGAGCAGCAATATTGACCATTTTTTCGTTAATTACGCCCAGATTAGCCTCTGAGACGATCGGCTGAGGGATTCCGAACATAACGTCACTGAGTTTTGTTCCGATATACTCTCCACCTAAGTCGGCCAGTGCACACTTTAGGCCTCCAAAAATAATATTAACAGGATCATTGTCAACGCCCATGGCAGTTTGTGCTATAAGTTCGGTAACAGATTTGTCAATGGCTGTTGGCATAATGTTAGTGGCTTGGAATTTCTTGCGGCGTCCTTCATTCAAAAATGAATCCAAAAATGCCAGAGGACGATCTTGGTAGCGGCCGAAATCTGCATATCCTATTTCGACAACGTCTCTAAAGATATCCACATCCGCACGGTCTAAAGTGGCAACCCCTAAATCCTCAGCTAATTTATGAAGTTTAGCCGGTGATTCAATCCTATAATCCGGAGCATGACCCTCGAGCATAGCATGAGCGGTATGCAGTACATGACGCGCGTGCTCCGAGTGGGAAGCAGCCCCTCCAGCAATGAGGCGGACAATATTACGCGAAACTATAGTATATGCGGATGCTCCGCATAATCCACGACTGCCAGGACCCTCTTCTGTTTTAACCCGACAAGGGCCTGCCATACAAATTCGGCAGCATATACCTTTATATCCAAAAGCGCATTGCGGGTGTTGAGCAACTGCACGGTCGAAAACTGTCTCAATTTTTTGTTCTTCTACCATTTTCAACATCTGAAGTGCGCCGGGGTCGGTCGTTCTAATGGGATTCTTAGGTTCAAAGACTCGTGGTGCGTCCGACGGTCGGGCAGTATGGGTTAAATCCCGATATCTGGGCATGTTACAACCTCCTCTTTTTTAAGATCACATTAATAAAATTTTATATCTACAACCGAGACCTCTTTCAACTCCCTTCACCGATGATTTTTTGATAAATTGTATTTAGTTGAACTCCCAGAGACCCTACGGACGACAATTCGTTGCCCGTATTTATTGACATTTCCAACAGTTCCTCACTATAAGGAATAATGCCAATAAGCTGTTCTGAGGAAAAGTGGTCTCTAAGAAAACTTTCTTCTTTAGAATTGCGAACTTTATTGCCTACAACAACCGTTCGCGGAATACCTAACTCCAGGGCAAGTTTTTGAATAACTCTTACAGTCTGGACGCTGACTTTAGACGGTTCAGTTACAACGACTAAGACATCAACCCCTAGTGCAGTACCCCGAGTGAGTTGTTCAATACCTGCACCCATATCCAAAATGACAGTATCTTTTTCTCCGAGAATTAGTGAATTTACTAAAGCTTGGAGAAAGCTGTTTTCCTTACAATAGCAGGAGGTTCCTCCCCCTTTGATGTTTCCCATTCGAAAAAAACGAAGAGTTCCTATGGACACACTGTAGTCATCTAAGATATCATCCACGTTTGGGTTGAGCGAGTAGTATGCTCCGCTCCCCCCCATTCGCTCTTCAATCAGCGCTTTCATGTCAACAATGGGTTTTAAATCTTCAAGAATATCTTCGGAGATTCCAATGACTGTCCCAAGGCTGGCATCAGGATCCGCGTCGACTGCTAAAACCGTGATCCCTTTTTGCGATAACCAACGCGCAAAATTTGCTGTGAAAGTGGTTTTACCCACTCCACCTTTGCCTGAGATGGCAATTTTCAACGGCTTCAACTCCTTATGAGTATTTATTGAATAAACTACTCTTGCTACCAATTTTCCGCTTACAAGGTATATATTCTTTTTTTATTTGAAGAATCCTGCAAACTTTTTTAATTTTTTTAAATATTATGTTTATTATACTTTTTAAAAAAAGAGAGGCCAAATTTTACTCATTCACGCCGCCTTCCGCTTATAGGAATATTCAAAATATTCCATCCGATAAAAAAGAAATATCTCCCAAAATTTATAAAATCAAACCACCAAACTAAGAGAGAGTAATTCCTTATGTATTATGTATTCGCTACGAAAGTCAATTTTCCTTGGAACGTTTATCATAAAGTTCATTGGTAGAATGATATTCGTTTTGTTATTTCAAAACAATTTTACCGTGTTTTATGTTACGTCAACGACTATTTATGCTCTCTTCAGCAGTGGCTAACTACGGAGATACGGTTTTTCTTTCTGCTTTACAAACGCTATGTATTAAACAGATCTACTTGAAAAGGTTTAAGTAAATGAAGCATAGTGTAATTCCACTTCATTACTATTCGAGATATATCAATATTAAGCTACGTAAACTGGAATTTAAAGATTGACAGAACTACAGTGATTTGTTATTATAATATTCGTTGTAGTTAAGCGGGGCGTGGCGCAGTTTGGTAGCGTGCTTGGTTCGGGACCAAGAGGCCGTGGGTTCGAATCCCGTCGCCCCGACCATCTATACTCCCAGTGAGGATAAAAGTTTTATAGTATATATAATTATCATAAACTGAACCACTTTGTCCTTCTATTTTAGTAAGGCACGGAGTGGTTTTTGTTTTATTGATTTATCACGAAAAACACCCTCGAACGAGAGTGTTATTTTTATCCAGGAATTGTTTATTCGCTCTTTTCAAAAACACCCATCATCTGTAACCTAGAGTTAATTTGGGCAAGTATAGTATCAATTTCGTTTAATTTTTTTAAATTTTTGTTTTCTAATCCTTCTCGTTCCGTCTCTTTAATATTTGCTAACTCATGATATACACTGCAACGAACTTTAAATCTTATAATTTGCTCCCCAATTTCTTCGATTTCTTCAATTTCTTGCGAAAGTAGTTCTTTTCTTTCTGCTTCCAAAGTTTGTTTCCACTTACTCAGTTCATCAATTCTAATTTCCTTGGTATCCATTACTTCTCATCCCCTTTTAACACATGATTTCGACAAAAGGTAGGATATTCCTGCCTCTACTGTTAGGGCAATCTCTTAATAATAATTTAAATTAATTATGGCACAAATAAACCCGCAACATTAATCCTAATTCGATTTGTTTTAGCCCGATCTGGGAACAAAAGGAATTGATAGTCCCGTTAAAAACCATTTACAATTTCAATTTTATGCCATTTTTCTTTAACCATTTTCGCCTCTCTATATAATCAGGGATCAGGTTTCCGACAAGCCGCCAAAATTCCTGTGAGTGATTCATTTGTATGAAATGGCAAAGTTCATGCACAATTACATAGTCAATAATGAATGTTGGGGCCATTACCAGTTTCCAATTAAAGTTAAGATTACCTTTTTGCGAACAGCTTCCCCACCTCGTTTTCTGGTTCTTGAACCTTACCGTTTTTACAGTAACTCCTATTTTGGGGGTGAATACGGCGATTCTCTCGTTAATGAATTCTTTGGCCTTACTTATATACCACTGCTCTAATTTTTTCTGAACTGTCGCTCTTCTCTTTTCCTGAGGAACATCTCTATTTATAGAAACCAAAAATTGACCCTCTGTAAGATTAACGCTCGTGTATCGATCCTCAACTTCTATTACCTTAAGTGGATAGTCTTCACCCATAAACATGAGCTTTTCACCACTTACCAACTTTCGTTCCGGCCTTATCTGCGCTGAACGTTGGCAATAACTCTCGAATTTATTAAATATCCAGTCCCGCTTTTTCTCAACTAACAGGATAATTTCACTGTCATCCAGTGAAATAGGTGCCACTACCTGTACGCCATCTATACCAACCGTGATATTAACATGTTTGGTCTTAAAGCTTCTTCTAATTGAATAGGGAATGACTGCCGAACCTCTTTTAATAACTGTCAAAGAGTTCCCCCTCCTCCAAACCTTGCAAGAACCCTTAGAATGAATTGTGATCCTTTAGTTCACATTTAACACCTCAATAACTCGTGCCATATCTGCTGGAAATGGCGCTTTGACTGAGACCACTTGAGCCGTGCGAGGATGAATAAAGCAGAGCGATGAAGCATGTAACGCCTGTCTTCCAATAAGGGAAGAGCGCTTACCATACATTCCGTCTCCGATAATTGGATGCCCGATATGTTCCAGATGAACACGAATCTGATGAGTCCTTCCGGTTGCCAGAGAGAGTTCCAAAAGTGATGCAGCTGATAAGGTTCGAACAGTTCGGAAATAGGTTATGGCTTGATCACCTTCAGGTCGAATCATACGTCGATTTGGTCTGCCAGGACTATGCCCGATAGGCTCATTAATAACGCCATCACGATCGAGCAAACCCTGTACCAACGTTAAATAGGTCCGTTTAAATGAACCACTCTGCAGTTGTTGCTCCATCTCTGTTTGAGTGCGAGCGTCTTTGGCAAAAGCTACGCAGCCAGAAGTATCCCGATCCAAACGATGTAAAGGTCTAACCGTCATTAGAATCCCCTTAGTTTGATAATAATGAGCCAAAAAATTCGCCAAGGTTCCTCCCTCTGTCTGCCCAGCAGGGTGAACAAGCTGCCCCGCCGCTTTATCAAGGACAATTATTTGAGCGTCTTCAAACAGAACACTAATCTCTCCAGCTTCTGGTCGAACCCCATATGCTTGGTCCGTCATAACTAGAACCTGAAGAATATCTCCAGCTTTAACCTTCTTTTGCAGAAAAACATTTCGTCCTTTAAGTAAAATCCCTTTAGCCCGTGTTAATTTTTGGAGGCGTCGTGCTGAGCACTGCACTATTTGTCTCAGATAGGTTTCTACTGTTAAACCTTCGTGTTCAGTGTCTACAGTATATTTGTCATATTTTTTCACTTTCTGTTCCTTTCTTTTGGGGCTAGATAATTTAAATCCATGATATCATGGAACTTTCCTACTGCATAATGAATACTTGTAAGGGCAAAAGTATTGATTATGCAGTAGTTTCGGTGATACTATCCTCAGCGACCTGATATCTATTAGGGTTGGCGCTTTCGGTGAAAGTCTCTCCTTAAGACTATCGTACCTGTCCGCTGTTTAACTTTAGTCGAACGAGTTTACTTTGGCCTAAAACAAATGATAAAATATCTATTGTAATGATAATAACACGTTATAAGGAGTCTTACGTAATGTTAAAAGGTCAAAAAACTTGGATTCGACCCATTGAAGAAGATGATATTGACCTTTTGTACCAATGGTATAATGATCAAGAGGTCAATTTATGGTCTAGTGGGGCGTGGCCCTTAAACACGCTGCTAAGCAAAGATCAGATTGCTGTTAAATTTCTTGACGGGTCTTCAGATGCTTATCGATATGCTATTTTGGCTGAAAACGATCAACTTATTGGTACTACAGGCTTTAAGGAAGTCAATATCCCCGGTCGATCAGCCACTCTCTACGTGGTTATTGGGGATAAAACGTATTGGGGTAAAGGATACGGCCCGGATGCATTAATCACATTTGCGCGTTTCCTTTTTACACAGTGGAATTTTCACCGAATTTCGCTGGATACCTGGGATGAAAATATCCGGGCCATTAAGGCTTATGAGAAAGTCGGTTTCAAAATTGAAGGGCGGCAGCGTGAAGCTCGCTTTGTGTTAGGAAACTATCACGATGCGATTCTCATGGGTTTATTGCGTGAAGAGTTCATCACCCTACATGGTAAATTATAGGGTTGCATAAGTTGATAGCCTAGAGTAAACTATAACTAATTTCATAAACTGTAACACTCCTCTGGGGTTGGGTGAAATTCCCTACCGGCGGTAAAGCCCGCGAGCCTATTGGCAGACTCGGTGACATTCCGAGGCCGACAGTAAAGTCTGGATGAGAAGAGGAATAGCTGAAATTTAGCGTAAATGCGCTTTTTTTGAGTTGTGACTTTGTGACCCAACGCCCGGAGAAAAATTCGGGTGTTTTTTATTACTTATTTTTATGGTTTTATGGAGACACTAAGTCTCGAACTGCTCCCCATTGAAATAGAGAGTTTCAAGATTCTAGGGCAACGTCTCAAGATCCCTGAAATAAGAAAGGATTTTTATGAAAGAATCGAGTTCATTTAATGCGATTGATGAAAAGTTTATGAGAAGAGCACTTGAGTTGGCGGTCAAAGCAATCGGCAGAACCAGTCCTAATCCTCTGGTGGGGTGTGTTATTGTCAAGGATAAATTGATCATCGGAGAAGGGTATCACCTTAAGGCTGGGACTCCTCACGCAGAAGTACATGCTCTCACGGCTGCCGGAAACCAAGCACGCGGAGCTACAGCCTATGTGACCTTGGAACCGTGTTCGCATTTTGGTCGAACGCCTCCCTGTGCTGATGCGCTGATCGCTGCAGGAATCGAACGAGTTGTCGTAGCCATGAAAGATCCGAATCCACTTGTCGCCGGTCGTGGCATAGATCGTTTACGTGAAGCCGGAATTAAAGTGGACGTAGGTCTCTTGCTCCAAGAAGCCTCCGTTATCAATGAAATTTTTGTTAAGGTGATCTCTTCAGGCTTACCTTTTGTTGTTTATAAAACCGCGATGACTTTAGATGGCAAGATAGCAACTGAGACAGGGGATTCACGCTGGGTTAGTCGGGAAGAGTCACGCCACTACGTCCATCAACTACGAGATCGCTACGATGTCATCTTGGCGGGTAGTGAAACGGTCATAAAGGATAACCCTGCCCTCACTTGCCGACTTCCCGGTGGAAGAGATCCAATTCGCCTCATAATCGACGGGCAATTACGCATATCAGAAAAAGCTCATGTTCTTTCCGCTTCAGAACACAGCCCATGTATTATTGCAACCAGCCTGGCAGCCTCTCCAGACAAGGTCGAACGCCTAAAAAGCCTTGAGCAGGTTGAAGTTTGGCAATACGACACCCCTCGACATGTCCCATTGGAGATACTATTACGTGACCTTGTTCGACGAGGTTGGACAAGTGTGTTACTTGAGGGAGGCGGTGGACTAGCGGGCACGCTCATCAAGGAGAATTGTGTTGATAAAATTGAGTTTTTTATTGCGCCGAAGTTAATTGGGGGAAATGGCCCTTCTCCTCTTTCGGGCTTACATATCCAGCATATGGCGGAGGCCATAGAACTGCATGATCTTCAGATTGATATGAGTTCGGGCGACCTCCATGTTACTGGGTATTTATCAAGATCCGAGGTCAGAGGTCCGAAGCCAGAGATCAGAAACCAGAAACTAGAGGACTGAGATGCTTTAGGGAGGGGATATACGTGTTTACCGGTATTGTAGAGGAACTGGGTATCGTTCGAGCCCTTCGCCTCTTGCCAGAATCAGGACAACTTACGCTCGAAGGGAAAAAGGTCCTCAATGGAACCCAGATCGGAGATAGCATCGCCATTAACGGAGTTTGCTTGACTGTTATTAGGCAAAGTGATCGCGAGTTTACAGTGGATGTGATGGCAGAAACATTGGCAAAAACAAATCTGATCGAACTTAAAAGCGGGAACCATGTCAACCTGGAACGAGCTCTACAGCTTCAAACCCGTTTAGGTGGTCATTTAGTCAGCGGTCATGTCGATGGTGTGGGGAGCATTCGCCGAATTACACCTTGGGGCATTGCCCAAGTCTATGAAATACTGGCCCCTCCTACCCTGCTTTCTTATATGTTACCTAAGGGATCGATTGCCATTGACGGAATTTCGCTAACGGTTATTGATGTGGAAGCTGATTATTTTACAGTGTCTCTAATTCCCCATACGTTTAAGGAAACCACACTCGGATTAAAAGGCATTGGCGCAAGTGTCAACCTTGAAACGGACCTCATCGGCAAATATGTCGCTCGATTTATGGGATTAAATACTATTGACAAAGGAAAACAAGATCTCTCTCTGGATTTTTTGTCTGAACATGGATTTGTCTAATAACCGATTATATTAAAGGAGTGAAGAAGATGTTATTTAACACAGTCGAAGAAGCATTGGAAGATATACGTCAAGGTAAAATGATTGTTATGGTGGATGATGAGGATCGTGAGAACGAAGGGGATCTGCTCATGGCCGCTGAAATGGCGACCCCAGAATCGATTAATTTTATGGCAACCTATGGACGGGGGCTGATTTGCGTTCCAATGACCATGGACCGAATTCGTGCCTTACAACTTGAACAGATGGTCACTACAAATACGGATCCTCATGGGACTGCCTTCACGGTAAGCGTTGATTCTGCCGCAAGCTCAACCGGGATCTCCGCTTTTGAACGTGCCGAAACTGTCAAGATTTTAATGAACCCTAACAGCGTACCGACCGACTTACACAGGCCAGGACATATCTTTCCGCTTCAAGCTCGAGAAGGCGGAGTTTTGGTTCGTGCCGGGCACACAGAAGGCGCAGTAGACTTAGCACGTCTTGCGGGACTTCAGCCAGCAGGCGTCATATGCGAGATCATGAATGAAGATGGAACCATGGCCAGAGTGCCTGATTTACAACTTTTTGTGGAAAAGCACAATCTCAAATTGATTACCCTTAAAGATCTCATTAGTTATCGCCGCCGATCAGAGAAACTTATAGAAAGAGTTGAAAGTGT
Source organism: Desulfosporosinus sp. (assembly GCA_031292075.1). Lineage (GTDB taxonomy): Bacteria > Bacillota > Desulfitobacteriia > Desulfitobacteriales > Desulfitobacteriaceae > Desulfosporosinus. The sequence goes on along the minus strand of JARLHW010000029.1, from coordinate 24,150 downwards.
CCATCTTCCTACAGGGTTTGGCGACTTTCGGGCCATTGGCTATCTCAGCATCGTCGATCAAGAAGAACACATAGCATTGGTTAAAGGAACAGTTGATGATGGGGAGCCGGTACTTGTCAGGGTACACTCTGAGTGTCTGACAGGAGACGTTTTCCATTCTCGACGCTGTGACTGTGGAGACCAACTCTCTGCTGCATTAGAGGAAATCGAGCATGAAGGGCGCGGTGTATTACTCTATATGCGTCAGGAAGGCCGTGGAATCGGGTTGTTAAATAAACTGCGGGCGTATAAACTTCAAGAAGAAGGAAAAGACACGGTCGAGGCAAACCTCGCCTTAGGATTTCCTGAAGATTTGCGCGACTACGGTGTTGGCGCTCAGATTTTAGCGGACCTTGGAATTTCTAAGGTACGTTTAATGACCAATAATCCGCGCAAAATTGTGGGTCTAGAGGGATATGGCTTGAATGTAGTGGAACGCGTTCCTGTCGATATCCCCTCTAAACCGGAGAATTCAAAATATCTGTGCACCAAGAAAAATAAAATGGGACATTATTTGGCTGAAGCTCACTAAAACCCGGTGCTTGAGATGCCATTTCAAGTACCGTATGAGTACTCAAGGAAAGAAGGGATGTTTTACCGATGAAAACTTATGAAGGAAACTTAATGGCTGAAGGCTTAAAGATCGGAATTATTGCTGCACGTTTTAATGAATTTATCACGAGCAAATTAGTCGGCGGTGCAATTGATGCGCTCCGCCGACACGGGGCACTTGAAGACGATATCGAATTAACTTGGGTTCCTGGTGCCTTTGAAATCCCACTTATTGCCCAAAAAATGGCTCAATCTAAGCGCTATCATGCGATCATTTGCCTAGGTGCCGTTATTCGCGGTGCCACGCCTCACTTTGATCTTGTTAGCAATGAGGTCAGCAAAGGAATCGCTCACGTGGGCTTACAAACCGGAGTTCCTGTAATTTTTGGTGTCATAGCCACCGATAGTATCGAGCAAGCGATTGAACGTGCGGGAACCAAGGCCGGAAATAAAGGTTTTGACGCTGCTATGACTGCAATTGAAACTGCGAACTTGCTTAGCTCCTTTTAAAAGGTCATAATGACTAACTGGTAATTCATTTAACTAAAGCTAAACATTGGGACTGCAGGTTGGGTATTTACTCAACCTGCACTGGAAAACCGAAAAATGTCCACTTACTTATAGAAGTGGGTGTACCCATAGGTGTTTAATGGTTAGCAAGATATGGAGGATTGTCCACAAAAAAATCCTTGTCAAAAGGTATAATCTTTAATAGACTCTAATAGTTGGTTGTCTATTTTTTGATAAGGAGTTGAGGGCCATAACTTCCAACATCAGCACCCTAGATAAGGAATCGACCTTGCTTGAAGCAGCGCGCTCAGGTAATGAAGAAGCATTGAACGAGATTATTCAACACTATGAACCTGAAGTTCGTATGATTGCTTGTAAATATTTTTTACCAAGAGCCGATTACGATGACCTAATACAAGAAGGCAGAATTGCAATTTATAGAGCCATATTATCTTATGACCTAAACCTCGAGATCCCCTTCCTTCATTTTTTAAGAATGGTTATTAAACGCAAGCTTATCGATAGCTTACGGAAGTATACTCGCCAAAAACATGTCAACTTAAATGAAGCTTTTTCATTAAATAATGTGATTTCAGAGTCAGAGGACACTAATTTCTTGTCACTTTTAAGGAACGCCGAAGATCCTGAATCAATGGTTATTGCCAATGACGAAGCTCGCTCAATGATTAATGGTTTAAATAAGGATCTGTCTAATCTTGAGCGTTTGGTGTTTGAACATTATTTCCTTCAAGGCTTCAAGCAACGTGAAGTGTCTGAGCACTTAGGGCTTCATCCAAAATCTTTAGACAACGCGATTCAACGAATTAGGCGTAAAACAGTGCTCTATCAATCGCGCCAAATGGTAGGCTAAATGCGAAGTTCGAAATTCGAGGTACGAAATACGAAGTTTATGTTTTAATGTCATACAGTTTACCTGTCTCTATCTGTTGAGTTGAGGAGGTTTCCGATGTATTCGTTTTCTGCATTCGTTTTTTCTTGGCGAATGCGCCTGTCTTGGTTAAAACAGCATAAGAAGGCCGTTAGTTTGAGCGTCTTGTTTGTTATGTTTGTCATCATTTTAGGACCTCCTATTTATCAAGAAAGTTGGCTTGATCCTTTTAAGACTCTCAACGTCCCCAATCGCGAGCTTCACCCCCATGCAATTACTAAGCTGGGGATGGTGAATTCCGATGATCCGTTTCATCCATATTACTATACGGATGTGGGGAAAATTCAGGAGTTAATGCGTGACTTACAACATGCAACTCCCCTCTCGCCAGCTGATCAAGCTTTAATCTCTTTAGAAAATCAAAAGATCCAGTACTTCACGTTACATCGAGCGCTCTCCCACTACCATGCGACAGAAGACTATGCACTGCAGTACTACCCAGCCAAGAATATAGTACGATTTGAACAACAAGAGTTTCAAATTGATGTTTCTACCGTCTATGCCTTTAGCCAAATCACACGCGGCATGACCTCAGGCTGGTGGAAATAGTTAAATAGTTTATAAAGAGCCAGGAACGTAGTTCCTGGCTCTTTACTCTACTCTGTATTACGCAATGCCACCGTTTTGGCTAATCAACTTGCTGACCTTACTATGGGCATTAGTCGCTTCATTGGCTAAACGTAAGTAGATATTTCTCAAATCGCCATGATGGGCACGAGTAGCCAATGTCATATATCCCATTGCGGCACTCGCTGCGTCTTTTTCATAATCATAAAGCATATCCAAGTCCGTAAATTGACTCACAATCGAACCCCCCTTTTCTATTGTAGCTCAGCCATTCCTTTGTTAAAATAGCCTAATACATCTTCTAAACCTTTGGCTTGTTCTTTGAAAAATCCTTTTACAGTAGCGTCTTGTGCCATTTCATTGTACATTTGGCACTTTTTCATGGCAGTTTCAGTCTCAATACGACTTCTGGTTAACATGCCTTGATCTAGGATTTTCTTCATTTCCGTATCATTTAGTTGCATCTTAGATCCCTCCTTTTTTAGAAACTAATTCTAAATAACAGTTTCAGGATGTGTAAAAAAGCCGTAAATTATGCACAGTCACTAATAATATTTGAAGTTTTGTTTTCACAATCGATAATTCATAGATTATGATCTTAGGTTTAAAGATACTTCACTTAAAGCATAGGAAATGATACATTGTGATTAGGTCATGTGAGAATAGGAGGCTTTGAAATTTGGAAACACCAGACTTTAAGCGTGTAATCCGGGGGTATGACCCTGAGGCTGTCGAGCAAGCGTGGGCTGAAACAGATCGTCAATTATCTGAAGCCAATGCGGTTAATAAAGAGTTGCGCTTACAAATTAATAGCTTACGGGAACAAAACTCAGAATGGGGAATTCGTCTCAAGAACTATGAGAAGATTGAAATGGACCTCCGGGATGCCCTGTTGAGTGCCCAACGCATTGCTAACCAATTGAAAGAAGAAGCTACAAAACAGGCAAACGATTTAGTACAATCTGCTCGTTGTGAAAGTGAAACGTTACTTTATGAAGCAACTCGTATTTCGGCGTTAAAGGAAGTTGAAGCAGATGCGATGCTCATCAATAAACATGCGGAAATCAGCCAAATTGAAGAGCAAATCCAAGGATTAGTTGAACAAAAAACAGAACTTCAAACGCTGGTTGATCAAGCAATTCATCATTTAGAAATGGTAAAGGGATTGCTCGAACCCGCGACGATAAAAACGCTATCATCTGAAGAAAAATCTTCTGAACGAGATAGCGAGTGAACTCGTTCAGCTAAAGCTGAACATCTGGGCTTCGGCGAAACCCTCCACTGGAGGCTTTCGTCACCGAAGTGGAAATCAGAACACCCACCTATAGTAGTGGGTGTATCGGAATTAATAAACAACTACCCGTTATCTGACTTCCGGCATCTGACCTCTGTTATCTGGTAAGTCCATATTCTTTCCAGCGTTGATCAACAAGACTGACGGTTGCCGCGTCTGGGAGTACTTCTCCCGGATAGCCCGGTTTCATCCGGGCATCGATCAGGATTGGGCCATGGTATACCAAGCGGTGCAGGCGCATCTCTGTCGCGGCATAAATATCATGAGCGGGGTCAAAGCGGGTGAAGACTTGCCAAAGGAAACCTGTTGGGTCTAAAGCAAGGGCCAAGTCATCAACCAGAATCGCCAGAGGCCAATCTTGGAATATTTCAGCTTGAAGATGTGATAATACGTCATGAGCGAGCTCCGGCGCATTAACAAACGAGGGAGCCTCTAATAATAAGCAACCCGCACAAAAGGGTTTAATGCCTTTAATGCCGGGCAGCGCACTCCCTTCAATATGACGTGGCAAATCACGTTTGGGGGTTCCTAAGCCAAGCATTATAGCCTTACTGCCATGATTAAGACGACGGCCGGTATAGTCTAGCGTGTCCATGGACGTTTCATTAAGAATTAAAAGATCGGATTCCGGTTCAAAGCGAGCCAGAACCGTTTCCAAAAGAGTTCTGAAATCTTGTAAATCAAGTTGAACATCGGTTAGGATCAAGAACTTCGTCAAAGTAAGCTGTCCTTCACCGAGGATTCGGAAGGCGTGAGCCAACGCCTCACGGTGATAACTCTCTCGTACGATTGCAGCTGCCAGAGCGTGAAAACCGGTTTCGGCATACGTCCAGAGTGCTTTAACTCCAGTCATGACCACCGGAAACATGGGGGATAACAAGGACTGCAAATATTCACCAATAAAATAATCTTCTTGTCGGGGCTTCCCTACTACTGTAGCCGGGTAGATCGCATCCCGTCGATGGTAAACAGTATGTACGTTAAAGACCGGGAAATCATGCGTCAGGGAATAATACCCGTAGTGATCTCCAAAAGGACCTTCTGGCTTTCTGACTTTAGCGGGCACCGTTCCGCAGATGGCAAACTCTGCTTCGGCTATGAGGGCATGGGGATGAGTTGGAACCTTAATACGGGAAAGTTTGTCCCCCATTAAAAAAGAGGTAAAGATAAGCTCTGGGAGCATTTCCGGTAGAGGAGCAATGGCGGAAAGAATCAGGGCTGGGGGCCCCCCTAAAAAAAGAGTTGTCGGAAGATCCTGTCCCAAGCGCTCCGCTTCATAATAGTGAAATCCCCCTCCCTTATGAATCTGCCAGTGTATGCCGGTCTGGTTTGGTCCATATATTTGAATACGGTACATTCCAAGATTATGCTCTCCAGTTACAGGGTGTTCAGTATAGATTAAAGGCAATGTCACAAAAGGGCCACCGTCTTCTGGCCAACTGGTAAGTACCGGGAGTCGTGTCAAATCAACAGAGCTTTCTTGAATCTCCAAGACAGGGGCGTCTTTACGCGTAACGGTGCGAAGCCCACTTTTAGCTAAAGAAAACATCCAGTCTTTTTCCTGCCAAAGTACAGAAGGTTTCGGCGGAAGCAACCGATGCAAGGCTGCAACGGCACGTTGTACTGTATCCTCCGGCTTTGGCCCTATGGCCAAGTCAACGCGCCGACGCGTTCCAAACAAATTAGTAACAACGGGAAAACTACTCCCCTTAACTCGCTTGAACAAAAGGGCTGGGCCTTCTTCCTCAATGACACGTCGGTGAATTTCTGCCAACTCTAGATAGGGGTCAACCTCTGCCTCAATCTCAACAATTTGGCGCTCCCTGCGGAGGGTTTCGATAAAATAACGTAAATTTGCGTGCACAGTTTCACCTCTGATTAATTATAGTAAATTTCCAGACTGGTCAAGGGTTCCTCTTCGCGGCGATGAGGAGTTCGCTCACCTGAGTAAATGAGCTAGGGCAGTTTGCGTCAAGGTATCGCAATGACCGATAATTTCGTTCAGTTCCTCTGGACAAAGCTGATCAGAGTGGATTCCGGAGGTTACAACCACTGGGCATCGGAGTTCACGGGCCAGCTGCTTGGCAACCGTTTGGGCAACGTCAACATCTTTATGTCCGGGAACTGGCGTGATGTACACATCGGTACTCCACCCTTTACCACTAAGACTTGGACGTGGAAGGGCCAGAACCACTCCGCCGACATGAGGTTTTTCCCCGCCTGTAAGAAGTCCGTTAACTCCATTCCCGGTATCAATGAGAATCAAGGAAATTTTACATCGTCCGTCCCCTTCTTGTCCTTGCCAAATAGGGAGAGGGATCAGCTGATTATCAGACACTTGGTTGCTCCTCACTTTATTTTTAACTACATTATACACCTAGTAGGGGCACGATGCATCGTGCCCCTACCTATACAGAAATTCCTTAATCTATTTGAGGAAAAAACGAATACGTTCCCAATTCGTCAACATCCACAAGGATCTGTTGACCTTCCTTAAATTCTCCTTGCAGGAGTTTAAGGGCCAAAGGATTTTGGAGACGTTGTTGAATCACACGTTTCAGCGGTCTTGCTCCATAAACAGGATCATACCCTTCATTCGCCAACTGAGCACGTGCCTTCTCCGTCAATTCAAGCGTGAGTTTGCGTTCACTCAAGCGTTTGCGCAACAACCCAAGTTGAATTTCCACTATTTGTCCGATATGCGTACGCTCTAGAGGATGGAAGACAATGACTTCATCGAGGCGGTTGAGAAATTCCGGTCTGAAGTGATGCCGCAGTTCTTCATTGATGGTGGATCGGACTTCATCTTGAGAGGCATTGCGTCGGGCCAGTTCCTGTATAGATGGACTGGCAATGTTACTGGTTAAAATAACTACCGTGTTTTTAAAGTTAACAATCCGACCTTGACCATCGGTTAACCGCCCGTCGTCTAAGAGTTGTAAGAGAACATTAGTAACGTCACTATGCGCTTTCTCTATTTCATCAAAGAGAATGACACTGTACGGCTTACGGCGAACAGCTTCTGTGAGTTGTCCACCCTCTTCATACCCTACATAACCTGGAGGAGCTCCAATTAGCCGTGCTACCGTGTGTTTTTCCATATACTCCGACATATCAATCCTGACCATGGCCTGTTCATCATCAAAGAGAAACTCTGCCAATGCTCGGGCCAGCTCGGTTTTTCCAACGCCCGTCGGTCCCAAGAAAAGGAATGAGCCCAGGGGACGATTTGGATCTTGTAGTCCGGATCGTGCTCGACGAACGGCATCTGCGACGGAGCGTACAGCTTCTTCCTGGCCGATAACCCGTTGGTGAATTCCTTCTTCCATATGGACGAGTTTTTCCATTTCACTCTCTATAAGTTTAGAAACGGGAACCTGGGTCCATGTTGCCACAATTTCAGCAATATCTTGTTCAACCACTTCTTGTTTTAAGATGGTATTTTTCCTGGCCTGCAGCGTTTGTTCTGTGTTTTTAAGGTCCTTTTCCAAATTTGGAATTATGCCATACTGAAGCTCGGCAGCTTTATTATAATCCAATTGATGCTGTGCCTGCTCCATCAGAATGCGAGATCGATCGACTTCCTCTTTAAGCTGTTGAATTCGCGCCAGAACTTCACGTTCGCCTTGCAATTGGGCATCAAGCCCAGAACGCTCTTCTTTAAGGTTAGCCAACTCTTCTTCAATCCTTGCTAACCGTTCCTTGCTGGCTTCATCCTTTTCTTTCTTTAAAGCCTCCCGTTCAATTTCCAATTGCATCGTTCGGCGTTTGATCTGATCTAATTCATAGGGATCACTTGTGATTTCCATGCGCATGCGCGCTCCTGCTTCATCGATTAGGTCAATTGCTTTATCCGGAAGGAAACGATCGCTAATATAACGATCCGATAGCACGGCAGCCGCGATGATCGCACCGTCCGTAATCCTTACACCATGGTGCGTTTCATAACGTTCCTTGAGACCGCGCAGAATAGAAATAGTATCCTCCACAGTGGGAGCCTCTACCATGATCGGCTGAAAACGACGTTCAAGTGCGGCATCTTTCTCAATATGCTTGCGGTATTCCGAAAGTGTCGTCGCTCCAAGCATGCTGAGTTCCCCACGCGCCAGCATCGGTTTTAGCATGTTGCTGGCATCCATGGCACCCTCAGCAGCTCCCGCTCCTACCACGGTATGCAATTCGTCGATAAATAAGATGACATCTTCACGGTCTTGGATTTCTTTAAGCACCGCCTTCAGACGTTCCTCAAACTCCCCTCGGTACTTAGCCCCGGCGATTAAGGTTCCCATATCGAGAGCAATCACCTGTTTATTTTTTATTGCATCTGGGACATCTCCTCGGACAATCCGCTGAGCCAATCCTTCAACAATCGCTGTTTTGCCGACCCCAGGCTCACCGATCAGCACGGGGTTATTTTTTGTGCGCCGGGATAAGGTCTGGATAACCCTACGGATTTCTTCATCACGGCCAATGACTGGATCAAGACGTCCACGCCTTGCTTGTTCCACGAGGTTGAGGCCATACTGTTCTAAGGCTGCATAGGTCCCTTCAGGATTTGAACTCGTAACGCGTTGGGTTCCTCGGACTTCACGTAGGGCCTGAAGCAATTTTTCTCGGGTAAGTCCAGCTTGTTTCAAGATTTTTTCGGTAGACCCACCAGCTTTTTCAAAGAGCGCAAGGAATAAGTGTTCAGTGCTAACGTACTCATCGCCAAAAGAGAGCATTTCATCGTGGGCTGCTACTAATACTGTACGCAAACGGGGTGAAATGCTTATTTGCACATTTCCGCCGCTCATGCGGGGTAAACGGTTGATCTCTTGCCGAATACTTTGGATGAGTACTCCAACCGCCATATTTAATTTAGTTAGTACTTGAGGAACGACGCCATCCCCTTGCTCTAAAAGGGCAAGTAAAAGATGTTCGGGCTCTATCTGACTGTTGCCATTGCGTTCCGCCATACTTTGAGAATTTGTGATTGCCTCCTGGGATTTCTGGGTAAAACGATTGGTATCAAAAGACATAATTTACTCACTCCTTTTTAAGCTAGGCAAAGTTAGTTCGCTGTTCGATAGCATTAACTTATTAACCTTTATTTTCCTCAGTTGTTCCACGTTGATTGGCTAAATCGCGAAGAGTCGCGACCTCTTGCTCACTCATGCCTTCCGGTAAAACGATTGACAATACTGCAAAGAGGTCCCCCTGTTTGAGCGGATGTTCTAAGTTAGGCATACCTTTTCCTCTAAAGCGAAATTTCTTTCCACTTTGAGAGAGGGGGGGGATTTTGAGTAGGACTTCCCCGCCAAAGGTGCGGATACTGACTTCCCCACCTAAAACGGCTCGGTAGAAATCAATCGTTAACTCGGTCCTCAAGTCATCCCCATCGCGTACAAAGCGAGCATGTGGACTTACTGTTATATTTAAATAGAGATTCCCTGCCAGCCCGCCTGAGATACCTGGACCACCTTGACCAGCAATACGAACTTTAGAACCGGTCCGTACCCCTTTCGGAATTTTAGCCTCGATTTGTTTTTCTCCGGTTCGTATGACGCGTGTCGTTCCATTATAAGCTTCGTCGAGAGTGACTTGGACTTCGACTTCAAGGTCCTGACCAGCACGGGCACGTCCTCTGGCAGAGCCTCCACTGAATGTGCCCCCTCCGAAAAGAGTTGAGAAGAAGTCAGAGTATTCGTCGCCATCCATACCACTGAATCCACCCGATCTTCCCGAGCCACCGAACATTTCTGCAAAATCTTCTTGAGACATGGTATGAGTCTGACTTCTACCACCGCCGCCACCTGGATTTGTCTGCCAACGTCCATAATCAAAATCTCCACGGCTACCACGGGTCTGCCATTGTTGGTAGTCCTGCCGTAATTCATCATATTTGCGCCGTTTCTCAGGATCACTGATCGCCTGATAGGCTTCTGTGGCTTCTTTAAATTTTGCTTCAGCAGCTTTGTCCCCCGGATTGACATCTGGGTGGTGCTTTTTAGCTAATTTCTGATAAGCTTTTTTTATAGTTTTTTGATCAGCATCTGGTGAAACTCCCAGACTGACATAATAATCTTTAAAATCCATATTCTCACCTCATATCCTTATGCACTTGTTTTAAAGTCAATTTTCAAAATGATTATTACCATTATTACCTTATTTCAGATTTTCAAATTGAATTTGGACTATATCGGAGTGTTTTCTTCTTCATAATTAGATTATATTCCCTTTTCTTACGAAGGTCAATAATGGTCAGAGGTTTTTTTACTATTATTGACCTTCGTAACATTAACAAGAAACGGACTTCAAAGAGTCCGTTTCAAAGGGATACGTATTTGAGCCAACCAAGGGAAAACCTTTATTTCGAATTCTCTTCAGACGGATCTTATTTGGGCTACGCGGTTCATAAAATCTGACTTTACCTTGGCTAGGGCTTCTTTTGCTTCGAGAAGAGTATCCGCTTTAACTGAAAAGTAAAATTTAATTTTCGGTTCAGTGCCAGAGGGGCGTACCATAACAAATCCTCCACCGTGAAAGGAAAACCGCAAGACATTTGAAGGGGGAAGAATGAGCGGGTAGGTTTGTCCCGTCGCAATATCTTTGCCGATTCGTTGTTCATAGTCATCTAATTTCCAGATAGTAATTCCGCCCAGTCCAAGGATTTCTTCTTGTCTAAGGGAATCCATAATCCGCGCGATCTCTTCTTTGCCTTGGATGCCCTCGAGAGCGAGAGATTCTTGGTCATCTAGATAATAGCCAAATTTTGCATAGATGTGCTCAAGAACCTCGAGAAGGGTTCGTCCTTCAACCTGTCGGTAATATAAGGCTGCTTCTGCCAAGAGGACCGACGCGATAATTGCATCTTTATCTCGGACAAAATCGCCGGCCAGATACCCGTAACTCTCTTCGAAGCCGAACTGAAACCTTCCCCAACCGCCTTCTTCCATCTCTTTTTCTTTCTCAGCAATGAATTTGAATCCAGTAAGTACGTTTTCAACGCGGACATTGAAAAAACGTGCCACCTCATCCGCCAAATCAGTTGAAGCCACCGTTTTAATGATCGTTGCGTTTTCCGGAAGGGTTCCTAAGGCCTTCTTTTGGGATAGAATATAGTAGGTTAACAATACCCCAATTTGGTTTCCCGTGAGCTGTACATAGTCTCCATGGGGATCACGCAAGACTACGCCCAATCGGTCAGCATCCGGATCAGTGGCTAAGAGGAGGTCAGCTTGCAGTTCCTGCCCATATTTTCGGGCCAGATCAAACGTTGCTGGAATCTCTGGATTAGGATAGGGGACAGTCGTAAATTCTGAATCGGGAAGTTCTTGCTCAGGTACAACGGTGACGGAAGAAAAACCAAGTTCAGCCAAAGCCCTTCGGACAAGCAAGTTCCCTGCTCCATGCAAGGGCGTATAAACGATATGGAGTTCCTCACCTTTTTGGGCATCGAGATCGGGATGCAATGCCAGTTCCAAGACACGGGCAAGGTAAGGTTGATCGATTTCTTCGCCGATTATTTCAAGAAGTCCGCTCATCTTAGCCGTTTCTATTGTCAAAGGTTCAATTCCCAACCAGCTCTCACGAGCTTCAATACGGGCCAGGATTTGGTCTGCTTTTGCCGGAGGCACCTGTCCGCCATCATCCCAGTATACTTTATAGCCGTTATAGGCTTTAGGGTTATGACTAGCTGTCACAACAATACCTGCTAAAGCGTGCAACTGACGTACTGCAAAAGATAGTTCTGGTGTGGGGCGCAACGCATTAAAGAGATACACCTTAACTCCGTTTTGAGCAAGAACCAAGGCTGCTTCAAGTGCGAATTCCGGCGAGTATTTTCGTGAATCATAGGCAATAACCACTCCACGTTTCATACCCTCTTGCCCGTGATCACAAACACATTCAGCCAACCCTTGGGTTACTTTTCGAATAACATATTTGTTCATGCGATTTGTGCCTGCCGCAATAATTCCTCTTAAACCCCCTGTGCCAAATTCTAAATCTGTATAGAAGCGTTCCTCAATTTCTTGCGGATCGGTGATCTTTCCAAGCTCTTGTCGCGTTTCTTCATCAAAGTAAGGGTCTTCCGACCATAAGCGGTAGCGATCTTGAATACTCATCTAACATGTCCTCCTTTTATGTACTCTAATCAAGAAAACCAATGGATAATGTTCCCTTTTAGTGAGTATAGCATACTCCGAACGGATAGGACAGCTGTTGAATAACCATTCATTGACCGATAATTTCTTGCTCATTAGGAAATCAGCAAGGCCTGCGTGGCCTTACGAACGTCATCGAAAGCTGTCGGATGTTCATTAATTTCTCCGGCTAGATCAATCCCACCATAAAGGCAAGGTTGGGCGTATCGAATATCTAACATATTAAAGAAAGTTTTAATAGACCGCTCTGCACAATCAAACACATCTGGCTTTTTAAGTCCAGCGGCACCAAGATAAAGACCAATCCGTTCGTAACCGGATGGATTGGTTAAGGTCTGATGATGTAGATATTTGAGAGCCCAGAACGGTTGCATCCGATCAATAATAATTTTAGTTTGGGCATTTAAGCCCATCATAAAAATAGGCGCAGCCAGGATTATTCGATCCGCTTGGATCAGCTTTTCTTTGAGTATAGAGATATCATCTTTTATGACGCATATTCCTTTAGCCGAACAGGCATTGCATCCTTGGCAGGGATTAATTTTTAAATCAGAGAGGTACAATAATTCAGGAGTATGTCCCGCGGCCTTGGCTGTTGCCATCGCTTCTAAGAGTAATCGGGTCGAGTTGCCATCGCGTCGGGGGCTACAGGCAATTCCAAGTATAGATAACGACATAGCTGATTCTCTCCATTCTATATTGTAATTTTAGTTCCAAGTACAAAAGCGAGCTTCTTAACGTTCAAGAAACTCGCTTTTAGATTTGGCCTATGAATGAGTTAAAGCTAATTAGGTTACAATTTAGGATTAGAATCTGGGTCAAAATACCGCACCCTTTCTGTAACTACTTATCCTTCTTCATGAGCTAGCCTCTTGTGCTGCGTGGACTTAATGGATTCTAGTCCAACAGATTCTAAAATCGCATTAATCATTAATTGCTCTTTTTGTGTCATAGATTGTTTCTCCTTTCATGGAATTTCATAACCTCTTAAGTATATACCGTTTTTTGGAATTTACAAGGGTTTCTAGGAATAAATCGGAATATTTAACATCGCCAATGTTCTAACGAAAACGACCCGTTTCTGCGTTGCAACACCGGACCTTAATAATCTATGATAGTCCGATGAAGTTTATGTCAATTCTACACACATTTCAAATTGCTTTGCACTTGGGATAATCCCATAAGCACTGAGACCGGCAACGATCCAATCTTCGGGTTGATTTATTAGCGTAAAGGAAGAGCCTGTACGGCTAGGCAGCGCTGAAATCACTTCTTCTGCTCCAGACTCTGTTGCGCTCCAGGCATCAATACAGAGAGTATTTTTAACTCCGGCAAAAAGAGCACCCGCTGTTCCAGCCAAGTTCATTACTGCTAATGAATGCCTATAGCGTTTAAGGTACCCCTCTCTTCGTTGCCAACCCGGAATAAAAAGGGCACTGCGACGGTTTGTAAAATATTGTTCAATAGAGACCCTTTCCAAAGAACGTACCGCTGCTTTCCTAGGGGGCGGATAATGAATCCTGCATTGGTCACGGTAAATATTGAGGGGACGTACTCGCGTGAAACCGACCGACTGATAGACTTTGAGCGCGTGATTTTGCACCAAGACCTCTAGGTAAACCCGTTTTAGTCTTAAACAAGTAGCCGAATTGAGTAGGGAGTGCATTAAAGGGGTAAAAAGGCCTTTTCTGCGGTAATTAGGAGCGATGCAAGTCCCGGCAACCCAGCCATCGCTCCCGTCAACAGACAGCAAAGCAAAACCTACCACCTGATCTTCTACTATGATTGCTCTCGAATCCTGCAAAAAAACTTGACTTAGATGAAGCCAAGTCTTTAAATGCTCAGGCGTATACGTCATATCATAATAATAACCGCGCCAACATCGGTTCCAAATGTCCGTCAATTCTGCTATACTAATATGTTCAAGCGTGATTACCTTGATATTTTTCATGGTTTATATCCTACTTTACACTCTTCATATATTTGGATTTACCTCATTGGGTTACATTTCGATAATGCTGGTCTAAATTCCTGCTGACTATTTCAAAAATTTGTATAATCGGTCTGCAGGAAGCGTGTTTATCTAACGAGAATATAGTAATTTTTCGCGTTAATATTCAAGTAAAGTAGTTAATCGCTCCGAAAGGTGGTTATGTTAGAATGACGTCTTATGTTAGCCATGATGAACAGCTGTTTGCCCAATTGCTGCTTAATTTTATCCAAGAAAGCCCATCCGCCTTCCATGCTGTAGAAAGTGTCAAGAAAATGCTGGTACCTCAAGGATTTCAAGAGTTACCCTATAAAGAGAAATGGTCGTTGTTTCCAGGGGGGAAATACTATGTAACTCGAAACGATTCAGCCTTAATTGCTTTTGTGGTTGGCGAAGGTTTGCCGGAAAAGCATGGGTTTCATCTGATTGGAGCGCATACGGATAGTCCCAGTTTTCGAGTTAAACCGTTGCCGGAAATACCGGTAGAAGGTCATTATCTGAAATTAAATGTTGAAACTTATGGAGGACCTATCCTAAATACCTGGTTAGACCGACCGCTTTCTTTGGCCGGTCGGATTATACTGCGCGGGGATTCTCCTTTTTCTCCTCAAACTAAACACTTCCGCAGTGAGCTACCCTTACTTGTGATTCCCAACCTTGCGATCCATATGAATCGCAAGGTTAATGAAGGGTTTGAGTTAAACAAACAAAAAGATATGTTGCCCTTATTAACTCAAATCACGGAAGGCTTAGAAAAAGAAGGAGTCCTGATGCATCACCTTGCCAAAACCTTGCAGTGTCCTCTTGAGGATATTTTAGACTTTGACCTTTTCCTACATGAATATGAAAAGGGTTGTATCGTTGGGCTTCAGCAAGAATTTATTTCAAGCGGACGGCTTGATGATTTAGCGATGATCCATGCTGGTTCCTGGGCTCTTGCCAAGGCCAAACCCTCTCTTTTTACGCAGGTTCTGGCCTGTTTCGATCACGAAGAATGCGGAAGTACCTCCAAACAAGGGGCGGCTTCTCCGTTTCTGTCCCATGTGTTAGAACGGATTCTCCTGGCACTAAAAAAAGACCGAGAAGCATATTTCCAAGCCTTGGCTCATTCTTTCCTTATATCGGCTGATATGGCTCACGCTCTTCACCCCAACTCTGGCGAAAAGCTTGATCCAGTTAATCGCCCCATCCTTAATGGAGGCCCGGTGATTAAAATCAGTGCTAATCAAAGTTACACGACCGATGCAGAAACTGCAGCTATTTTCACTGCCCTCTGTCAGCGTGCCGGAGTAACTGTTCAGAAATTTGTTAATCGTTCGGATGAACGCGGGGGATCTACTATTGGCCCGATCTCTAGTACGCATCTTGATCTTCGTTCTGTGGATATCGGCAACCCGGTCTTAGCCATGCATTCTGTTCGCGAGCTAGGGGGCGTCAAAGATCACTTAGCCATCGCCAACGTCTTTTCTGAGTTCTATCAAACCCTGTAAATCTTCTTTGCAAGCACTTCGTTTTTCTATACCTGCCCACTGCATTCTGTTGAAATCAGTGAAATTTCGAAAGTAAGCTCTGTATAAATACTTCAGCGTGATCGCTATGAACTGCCATAACTTGATCAGTCGTGGGACTAAGTGGAATGAAGATTGCAACGACCTCATCAAAGTCATATATCCGTTCTCCCGAAGACTGGCAGATTAAATAGCCCTTCTGGTTGAATAAGGCCTCAAGTCTTTGCATACCTAAGATACGATTTGGTAACGTCTCTTTATCGTGATGCTCCAATCTGCTCATCCCCCATATCACCTAAATCTAAGAACTTTCTATATGCCCTATTGTTATGCGATAAAGCTATCCATTATTTATTCAGAAAGTATTTCTTGATATAGAAAGTTATGGAATGGATAAACGTGGAAAATATGTTCGAATTTCGGGATAAACAATTGACTATTCTAAATTATTTAGTTATACTTAAGATGCTCGGAGTACTTGTGGATTTACACGAACCTTCTCGATTGCCTAAGGCTATGGGAAGATTTTTCTGAACTTCCCATGTAGCGGGTAATAAAATTGCGGAGGTTTTTTCATGTTTAACGACAAAATTTTAAGTTGTAAAGACTGCGGTCGTGAGTTTGAATTTACAGCATCAGAACAAGAGTTCTATGCAGAAAAAGGGTTTACTAACGAACCTGGCCGTTGTCCTGAATGTAGAGCAGCCAGAAAAGAACAAACTAGAAATAGCGGCGGTGGCGGATATTCCCGTCAACCACGTGAAATGTTCCCAGCTATTTGTGCTACTTGTGGAAAGGAAACGACTGTACCTTTCCAACCTTCCGGTGACAAGCCAGTGTATTGCCGTGACTGCTATCAACCCCGTGCACGCAGCAATTGGTAATTTGTTAGACAGTAAAACCTTTCCGGGCTTATATGCCTGGGAAGGTTTTTTCTTTTACATAGCTATGTCCTATCTCCTGAAAATGATTGCTGAATGCAGATTCTTTACTCTTTTGACATCTTTGATCTATCCATAATATCTAGTTCAAGCAGTTCTTGATAAAGCTCCTTGCGGCGGTCTGCCAGAAAAAAGCTATCTCGCATCGAGGCACGATCTGGCCGACGTATAAGATTAATTCGTTCAGCTGAAAGAGTGGCAGCAAGTATTCCTTCTTCGCCCATGTAGGATTGATTAATCAAATCTCCCTTCGGGCCAATAACTAAGGCCCCTCCGCTAAATTCTTTAGCTTTTCCGTTGTTCCCGATCAAATTGCAGGCTCCGAGATAAACGGAATTATCATAAGCACGTGCACCAAGATAACGTAACCAAATCTCTTTTCGGTCACCTGCTATTATGGGCGAAGCATGAGGCGCAAATAAGACTTCTGCACCTTTAAGTGAATAAATAGCCGCCATTTCGGGAAAATGCCAGTCCCAACAGATTCCCACGGCAAAAGTCGTCCCCTGAGCTGAAAAGATCGGAAACCGATCTCCCGACGTAAAATAATCTAATTCGCTCCGCCCCAAATGAGCTTTACGATAAACTGCGGGTTCCTCCTCCGGAGATAAAATCACATGCGATATATAGGGTTTATTCTGGTTCTTTTTGTGTTCAACCATACCAACCAAAAGAGTGATCCCTAAGTCTTGCGAGCACTCTCGCAACCGACTAATCCAAGTACTTTCCAAGGTATCTCCTATTTCTGAAGCATCTTTCGCTGAATAACCATCTAAGGCACATTCTGGAAAGCACAAAAGTGAGATCTCTTGCTTTTGTGCCGCTTTAGCCAAATGAGCAATTGTCTGAAAATTTCGTTCAGCATCCCCAACGATGGATTCCATCTGAACGAGTCCTATCCGACAGTCCGTTTTCATTATTTGGTTCTCGTCCTTTCCAACTACTCACTGTAGCAGTGAGCAAACCGTAATTTAATCAGAATCCTCAGGGTAATCACTATAATCTTTACTTAAAACCTCCGATAGCAACCTGTGATCATGAAGCAGGTTGATTAGGAGACGCTCATCTTTTGTCTGCGTAGTTCGAGCATTGGTAAGAATACTGAGAGGTCGATAAATCGGCGAATCTTGAATCTTTAATGTTTTAAATACTTTTTGATCGTTTTCCCGACTGACAGTCAATGAAGAGATTATAGTAATTCCAAGTCCTGCCGAGACCAGTTGCTTTATGGCCTGAGTACTTCCCAATTCCATGGATACATTCAATTGCTCCGGATCAAGCCCTCTCTCTTTAAGAGCATTCTCCATCACCTTGCGAGTTCCAGAACCGTCCTCTCTGGTCACCAGACGCTCGTGGGGAAGTTCAGCTAAAGTAATGCTATGTCTTGATGCCCATGGGTGAAAAGAGGGGACGACGACTACCAACTCGTCTTCCCAGAAACTCTCCACATTAAGGTCCTTATGTCTAGGGACTGGCCCTTCGATCAGGCCAATATGAATTTTTTTCTCCAAAACATCTTGAGAAATCGACTCTGTATTAGCGATCTTAACTTTGAAGTCCACGTCGGGATGAGTCTTATACAAAAACGCGAGAATGTTAGGCAGAATATATTCTCCAATCGTTAACGTCGCACCGAGGTAAATCAGGCCTCTTTGATCTTTGGCTAGGGCGCTGATCTGTTCTTTAGCATTTGCTAGCAGGTCTAAGACACTGCGAACGTGTGCATAGAAAATTTGACCCTCTTTGGTCAAAGTAACTCCTTTATTTGTGCGATCAAAAAAACGAGCACCGTACTGATTCTCCAGATTTTGAATCTGCAAACTAATGCTGGGTTGACTCATATGAAGCTTCTTTGCTGATAAGGTAATGTTTTTGGTCTCGGCCACCTCTTTGAACACGAGAAAGTGTTGTTCCATGATGCTGTATCTCCCTTCCTAGATCCTCTATATCAAGAATTACGCTATACCATATCTGCTAGTACCGTGTCCGAGGGCTTATACTGGATATTGTATATCCTTATCATACCATCAGTGGGTGGTTTTCGCCAGATAACAGTTCTTTCTTTATTGAAAAATGAAAAAAAACCTTGCTCACCCCTTAGAACAATAAAAAGCCTTCCTGATGGAAGGCTTTTTATGATGGTAATATTCTACTCAACTTACTTAGAAAACAATTTCTTAGCCATAAGAAATGTTAATTAACTCACTGTCCTGCTACCTTTTCTATCTGAGCCCACTTAGTCTGATTGTAACTCACCGCTAACTTCACCATACATTCAGCCCATTCAGGACACCCCAGAGCATGGATGTGATTATACGTTGCAAAGACATTCTTGTAACTAATTCCATCATGCTGCCCGTCAATTCCATGCCCTCGTTTGACCGTTAAGCCAAACTTTATATCCAGAGGCAAATTAGTCACACGGGAGTTATGAAATTCATGTCCCTTAATTACAGCCCCTTCATCGTACCATGGCTGACCAGAATTCGCTTCCATAACAGTATATCCATGCCCCTGGGGTTTGCTTTCCAGTTGAGTATCAAAGGGCAGTAAACCAACCATCTCAAAACTTCCACTGGAGGTTCGAATCGAGCGCCCCAAATACATAAGACCTCCACACTCGGCATAGATCGGAAGTCCCATTTCCCCAACTCGTTTGATTTCCCCGCGCAATATCTTATTTGCTTCAAGCTCAGCAGCAAATACCTCTGGGAAACCTCCACCGATATAGAGCCCGTCTAGGTCTTCAGGAAGATGACTATCTAACAGGGCGTTGATAGAAATCACATCGGCGCCCATATCTTTTAAGGCTTCCAGGTTTTCCGGATAATAAAAACTGAAGGCCGCGTCCTGAATAATCCCGATTTTAGGAGCTAAACCACTGTTGCTTGGTACATATTTAGCTAAGTTAGGCACATAAGTCTCCGTAAACTGAGGGAGCTCTGGGGCGCTTTGTGCCAAAGTAAGGATTTTAGTTAAGTCTACATGGGTAGAAATTACATCTGCCAAATAATCCAGCAACTTATCTGTTTCAGCCATTTCACCCTTCGTCACAAGTCCAAGGTGTCGATCAGGAATAGATAGGTTGACGTCTTTAGGAATCGCTCCCACGACTGGGATTTTGCAGAACTCCTCAATGGCTTCCCGGGCTATTTTCTCATGTCGAGCCCGAGCCACTTTATTAAGAACTACGCCTACAATTTGGACATTCGGGTCAAAATGCTGATAGCCCATTACTATAGCTGCAATGCTACGGGTTATGCGGGTCATATCTACCACTAACAGCACCGGCGAACGGGTTATCTTAGCAATTTCGGCCGTAGAACTACTTCCTTGTAGGTCTAAACCATCATATAGTCCCATTGCACCTTCAATAATAGTTATATCTTTTCCTAGAGATTTGTTAGCTACGGAACTACATATTTCCTGTTTCTTCATAAAGAAAGCATCTAGGTTTCGGCAGGTGCATCCGGCCGCAGCCGTATGCCAGCTTGCGTCAATATAGTCCGGCCCCTTCTTAAAGGGCTGCACTGCCATTCCTTGCCGTGCAATAGCTCTGAGCAATCCTAAGGTAACCGTTGTTTTCCCACTTCGCCCCTGAGGAGCTCCAATTACTAAGCGAGGGACATTCCTTAAACTCAGTTCATTCATAGCTACACATGCTACCATAACCCCACACCTTTCTTGGAGTTAAATTCCAGGAGGTTTACGAACTTATACATATTATTTCAGAAATAAAATATATTTATCCAGCCTAAGAAATAAACTGGTTGTATGCAGTTTGAAAAAAATTGACCATCCTCTACCTGGTCTCTATCCTGCCGATTTAGATGAATCGGCAGGATAGAGGAGC
This sequence comes from Desulfosporosinus sp., assembly GCA_031292075.1. Classification (GTDB taxonomy): domain Bacteria; phylum Bacillota; class Desulfitobacteriia; order Desulfitobacteriales; family Desulfitobacteriaceae; genus Desulfosporosinus. The sequence continues at coordinate 3,800 of JARLHW010000029.1, read as the reverse complement.
ACAGGACCTAAAGGATGGTCAATAACAAGTACATCGGAAGTTTAAATTTTATTTACGGCACGTCCATCCAGAATTTGAAAGTTTACTTTGGATCAGTGTCAGGATCAAAATCACCTGGAGTTTGGACTTTACCTTTTAGACAAATAAAGGTGGTAGTAATATAGAGGTATTCAACCAGATCTTCTGCAGTAAGTTCTTTAACTGCATTATCAACATCGCTTTTTGATTCGCCTATGGCCACAGCGACATCTCTACTCTTAGCTTTTTGAACTTTTGCGAGATATTCAAGTACTTTCGCTTTAACTTCGGGTCTAGCAGGTCCTTTTGCCATTTAAAATACCAGCTTTCTAATTTTAATTGATATCAAATTAGTACTTAAATGCAGCACCAGTACGGAAAGTTTCGCGAGCGAAGATATAGTCATCAATTAACATATTCGAGAAAGGCAGTCCACTCAAGCTAAAGAATCTTTCCCAGCCGATCCGTTCAACCCATTCGCCCAGTCGTTCACCTTTGTTAGCATTCGCAATCCAGAGTTCTAAGATAGCGCGGATTGCTTCGGTCACTTCAGGCCAACGTGGAGCGTTGTTAGGCAGGAATGGAATCACCATACGAGAAAAACTCGGTGCTGAACGGGCATTAGATACTTTGCCCCCAATTAGAATTGCTATACCATCATTTTTAGCATCATAAATTTCCATTGCAGGGGACATCGTGTAGCAGTTACCGCAATACATACATTTATCATTGTTAACGACAACGCTCTTGTTCTTTGGATCTGGACGAATAGCGCCAGTCGGGCAACTAGCTACGAGACTAGGAATCTCTGTGCCCTTACGAATCTTGTCATGATCAATACGAGGCGGTGTCCGGTGAACACCAACAATCCCGATGTCACTGCAGTGAGTTGAACCACACATGTTTAAGCAGCAGGCCAAGCCCATTTTTAATTTTGCGGGGAGCTTCATGGATTCAAAATATTCATATAAATCATCCATTACTGCTTTAACTACGCCCGAAGCGTCTGTGGCTGGAGTGTGACAGTGTACCCATCCTTGAGTGTGAATGATATTACTGATCGATGCTCCAGTTCCGCCTACAGCAAAACCTTTAGCTGTCAAAGTCTCGATCAATGGGTTAACCTTAGCTTCGTCAGAAAGTAAAAATTCGATGTTGTTACGGGTTGTCCAGCGCAAGAAACCATCGCAATACTCATCAGCCAGTGCGCATACGTCACGAATGAAATCAATACTAACCAAACGAGGAGTACCTACTCTTACACTATAAAGTGTACTGGTTTCACCAACATGTTTGAGCACACCTGCACGTGGGATCTCGTGATATTTCCATTTGCCATAGTTTTCAAGAATAACAGGGGGAAGCATCTCTTTATAATTAGGAGGTCCTTGATCTAATTTAGCCGCCATTATAATCCACCTCTCATTAGCTACTTATTAAAAATTAAAGTGCGGTTCCATCCATTGCTGTTCCAGAGTGGTCAAGGTCGTCCTGATCCCAGAACACATAAGGATTAGCACGCGGACGGAAGACTTGTTGCGGTACAGGAGGAATTTCTGTTTCAGTCAGGAATTTACCCATTCCTAAGCGGAAAATTGTTTCTCCAATACGCTCACGAGTTTTACCGTTCTCATCCCACCATTCCCAAATGCGTCGTACAGTATCCTTAAATTCTTCGAAATCATCTTCCACTTCCATTTTCATGAAAGGTACAACGACCGAAGACATAAACGCAGACTGAACAATCGTTGATTTTCCGCCGACTAAAATAGTAGCGCCTTTTTCTTTGCCAGCTTGGATAGCTTTAGGCATCATGTTGATACAGTGATGACAACGTGTGCAATCATCAGCGACAACGGACATTTCCTGAGTTTCTTTATTATAAGTCAGGCAGAGAGTTGGACATTTGTCACAAACCTGACCTTGAATATCGAAGTCTTTGGCTGCATATTCTTTGACAGCCTCTTGATCAATTCTGATTGTATCGCGCCAAGTTCCGATTACGGAAATGTCAGCGCGCGCAATAGCACCCGTGCAGTCATTGGCGCAACCAGAGAACTTAATTTTGCTCTTATATGGCCACATTGGGCGATGAAGTTCATCCATAAATTCATTGGTAATATTGTAACATGCTTCCAGAGTGTCATAGCAAGCATATTCACAGCGTCCTGGTCCTACGCAGCAGTTAGTCGTCCTTAAGCAAGATCCTGATCCACCAAGGTCAAAGCCGGCTTCACTATAATCGTCAAAGATTGGCTGAATGCTCTCGGTTTTGCAACCAAGTAAAATAATGTCTCCGGTGGAACCGTGCATGTTGGTCAAGCCACTGCCGTGTTTTTCCCAAAGATCACAAATTGTACGCAGTGTTTTAGTGTTGTAGAAAAAGCCAGATGGTTGGTTAATACGAACAGTATGGAACTCAGCAACATTTGGATAAGTTTGAGGTTCATCAACATAGCGGCCAATTACACCGCCGCCATAACCTCTAACTCCAACGATTCCGCCGTGTTTCCAGTGTCCTCTGCGCTCAGCATAAGATCTTTCCAGAACTTCGAGTAACTCGGCTGAAGCAGAATTTTTCGCAGCAGCCCGTTTGATTTCAGTTACAAAACTGGGCCATTTACCTTTTTCTAGTTCGTCTAGTAAAGGCGTCTTCTTTTCTGTCATGGCACACCCTCCGTCTTCAAGTTATAGATTTCTTACATTTCAGCTATGCTGATGGCACCCGTCGGACAAACCGACGTGCAGCTTTCACAGCCCATGCACTCTGATTCATCACCGATCACATGAGCCTTGTCCTCACTAAAGCCAAGCAGGTGAGCTGGACATCCTTCAGTACAAGAGTTGCATCCCGAGCACAGATCTTCATCAATTGACACGATAAACACAAATTACACCTCCTTAAACTACATAAAGAGAATAATCAAACATTGAATATTAAATATTTAATGTTGAACAATTTGGAAGGATTTTTTCTTGTGTAAATTAACACTAGTCCACGTTCTTAATTTAACACCTTGTGTTCTATTCGTACAATATATAATCCTGATCGAGCTATGCGAAAATAAGATTACAAATTGAATAAACTTGACTATATAAAGAAGGCACTTGCAACTGCGATACCTCCCTCGAGAAAACTCACCGGTCCAAGTCCTTTTTCTCGAAGCATGCAAGCCGCTTCATAACCTCTAATTCCTAAACCACATACTGTAATTATCGGACAGTCTTTCGGTATCTCCTCCCAGCGATCTCGAAGTTCACCTAGTGTTATGACTTTTGCCCCTTCGATGGATAATGGATCGGCCGCCACTTCTTCCCGTTCACGGACATCTAGCAGACAGAGCTTTTCCCCCGCCTGTAAACGCCTTATAACTGCCTCAGCTGCGATTCCTACTGCTACTCCCAGACGAATGTTTTCTAACGTTGTAGCTGCATGAATAAGCACATCAATAGCGGTAGCGAAGGGCGGTGCATAGGCTAAATCCAGATCAATAAGATCATCTACTTTAGCGCCAAATTTGAGAGCAGTCGCTAAGACGTCGAGCCTCTTAACACTCTCTCCTAAACCACACACTTGCGCCCCCAGTAAGCGTCCGTTCTCCTGTTCGGCAATTAATTAAATCGTAACCTTGATTCCCGTGAAAAATTATACCTACAAATTGAATTACGAATCATTATTTTTGTGACTATTCAGGTACTCAGTTAATCAACCACAGATTACACAGATTACACAGAATAAATACATTTTGGCTCTAAACTACAAATCGCTTGTAACTCAATTG